>OODV01000421.1 GCA_900299555.1 uncultured Endozoicomonas sp. | reverse complement strand
TACCAACAAATGACCACTGCTCATCCATTTCGAAGATAATCTTGACCTGGGCATTTTCGAAGGGGAGTTGTGTTACTGTTGGCGGGTCGAGTTTTTTAAGCGAGCCAATACAGTCGTTGGACTGATCTCAAGGACACGTCCGATATCTCTGACCCCGGAGCCATTCATGGTCATCTTTATGATCTGCTCATGAGTACCAGGCAGATTGCCGTTATAGCGATACTCAAGTTGGAAGCTCTTATTACAGTCCTTGCATCTATACCGCTGGTGACCCGTCTCAGCTTTCCCGTTCTTAACAACATTGAACGTTTGTTGACAATGGATACAGGCAACTTGAACTACAGCCATAGATGACTCAAAAAGACAGGAATGTATCAGATCAACAGCTCTGACACCCCCCCCTGAATGACTGCCTCCGGGTATAATTGGATAGCAGCTCTCACCAGTTCTTTCATTGTCTCCAGAAAGGTATAACAGGATTAAGGCGATACTCTCTCAGCCAGAGGAATAATTTTTTTCCTTGTTGCAGAGTTTTCGCAAAAAAGAGAGTAGAGGCAATAGTAGTCAAAGGAGAAAGTGCCCTTTAAAGGTCTCATTATGAGACTTTTAAAGGGCCCAATTTGGGAACTTTGAGAACCAAATTGAGACCAACAAGCACCAGATAATCTATATTGTAGAACCGCCACTAGCCTCTACGAGGCCACATCTGATACAAATCCAGAGATCTCACTCATGGCGATAAAACCATTCCAGTTAGGTAATATTGATCAGTCTGAAGACCCCGATGCAGCCAATGACAAACTGGATCTGTGGCTAGATGCAACCCGTCCCTTTTATCTGGAATCACCCGAATACCAAAAGTTATCCAAAGCCAATAAAAAAGGGGAAGGCAGCTGGTTCGGTATTTTTATGGGCCTCTACCTGAACTACATTGATACGGACTTGAAAGACCTTGATGTGGATGCGGCCGAGGAGCTAATGCTGGTTCTCTTTCCCCGTAAGCTGATCTGTTCCGACACTCAGGCCAAAACCATTGTTCCGGAACTGATTGCCTACTGGCAGTTTCTCCATCGCATCTTAAATGGTGGCAAGCAGCGAAGACTCAGGCATGCAGACAGTGTGATTGCTTTTCTGGAGAACATCCGCAAAAACTATTTGAGCCTTTATAAAGGCAATGGAAACAGTCATCCTTTGGCGGATTTTAATGAAGTAATACGGGAAGCCCTTAGCCCGGCAGCTGAACACGATGATAACGACTGGGTTGCTGATTTGATAGCCGATGCTGCCCATCATTTGCCAGACTACAAACGGCAACCTTCTCCACCGGTTCACTGGCTGCCACTTCTTCAAATTCCAAACGTTGCTGAATTGCTTGATCATATCTGTCACCAGGGCTACGACCTCACCTTACCCAATGCCTCGGACGCCGTCTTTGAGTTATTGAACTGCGCCTGTCAGGACCTCTTCATGCAAATTCGGCAGGGCAATAAAGAGGTACAGGATTTCTGGAGTTATATCGAACAGCAAATCATCACCAGCGCTCAAAAAAATACGTTAGACCCGGATGGCATGCGTGTACTGTTTGAAGTGCTATCTACCCACAAACAATTTCTGTCTCCGGAATTTCTGAACTTTACCCATCAGTGGCATATGGATCATGTCGATGTGATGATGCCTGATGAACTGACACCAGAAGCTCTAGAGCAATCACTGCAGAGCATGCTAGAAGAGATACCGGATGAATTTACCCTGGTGTCCGCCCTGCACGAACAGCTCGCTTTTCTCCCAGCTGAAGGGCTAAAACTGATTACCGGTGCACTGATTTCCTCTGATAAAGGCCTGAACGGAACCGCCCTGATGATGCTGGATGATAATCAGGAGCGGGCAATGAGCATTGTCAAAGTAATGAACCAAAATCCGTCGGCCATCACTCCAGTCTCACTGGCCCGGCTGATTCGAATTCGTAACTGGCTGGCAGCACCGGTTAAGAGCAAGGTGGATAAACTGGTCCAGGCTGCCCGTAAAAAAGGCATAGCCCCTCAATCACCACAGCCCTTACCAGCCAGCGATATCCTCGAAACCTATATGTCGGCCGTTGATGGCAGCGGTGCTCAGGGCGCTATGTTAACCTTCCGTGACGGCAAACTGCAGCGGCTGATTTCTTTTGTCCTCAAGGAATCCGTGGGGATTGTCGATGTATTGGTCACTCCGCCAGCACCGAAACATCAGATACAGCAGTATATCTCCATGATGAAACAACAGGATGCGGCAGCGGAAAAAGTTTCCCTCGAACTTATTCACAAGCAGCTGCCCTTTTTCCTAGCCCTTAACCTGAAAAGCGGCGTCGCCATTGACCATGAGCTGGTACAGGTAATGGAGCTGTTGGGTGTTGAGAGCTGGAACCCGGAAAGCACGGATTTAGCGACGCTTTTTGATCCACTTTTATCGGGAACACCTTCGCCAGAAGATATTGCCTCTGTGCAGAAACGCTCAGCAAAGTGGACACAAAGTGCTGTGGGTCGATCGTGGTTTGAAGTACCCGATATGATTGGCCCCTTCAGAAAGCTGAACACCCGAAGTGACGAAACATTCTTTGCAGAGGTTATTGAGCCTGCACGAGGAAAATGGGCAGAACGGCTTGGACGTATGGCACTGTGGGCTTACTACAGCACCAATAAAAACCGCCAGAAACAGAGCCGGGATTACGCCATAGCCAACTGGCTTCTGGCACACTCTGATATGCCTGCCCAAGATATCAGCCTTCTGAACGCCATTGCCCGGAACTCGATGTAGCGTTTAGCCAGAACTGTCCGCTATTTCAACAGATAACGGACAGTCGTCGATTACTGGCGCCTTAATCCCTGCCAATGGCTGGTTTTCTTGGCGTAGGGTAGAAGATATTAATATTTCAAGTGTTCATGATATCTCTAGCAGGTATCTCGCAGGATGGCTTTTTCGCTGAACATGACAGATTTGAACTATCAGTCGGATCACTGCGGGATGCAAGCAAGGGCAAAGTCATGACATGACTTTGCGGCTGACTCAGAGTGCACTCGCACTGAGTGAGTGCGGTGTCGTTTTACTCCACCGCAGGCCAAATGAAGAAAAAGTATCATCAACGCTGAATCAGTATGCTTAACCGTAAATGTTGGATCCGACTGGAGTAATGTCGAATACCACACCTTCGTTACCGAATAGAGCAACATAAATTCTGGATACGGCATTACGCAGGAGAATTTAAGAGTGCACAAAATACTTCACAGAGATGTCCGACGGCCTCTGTGCATCATTCTTGAACACTGAACACACCAGTACAATGAGTAGCAAGAATACAGACTAACGTTTTCCCATCCCAAAATAGAGTACCCTATGTTCTTCAGTCAGGATGGCCTTCATGGAGAATAACAAAACAACACAGATCCAAATCAGAGTTAGCACACAGGAAAAAGCTGAAATCCAGCAAAAAGCAAAGTCACTAAATTTAAAATTATCAGAATACATTCTGTCCCTGCATCAGAATAAAACTTTACCTCTCCCACCATCAGACATTGAGAGGCAAACAGTGAAACAAGTTGCTCAAATTGGGAATACGCTCAATCAACTGTTAATTTTCATCCAATCAGGGAAAATTCCTGAATCTACAGATATACAACTAGTCATCAGGGCTATCAGCCTTTTTATAAAACTGCATGAGTCAAACGATGATTGCTGATGCAAAACTGAACGGAAGCATCGCGAAAGGAATTTCCGTTGCACACTATATGCTGAACCCTGACGCAAAGATTGAAGATAACGATATATCAAGCATGCAAAAGGGCAGCAGAAAAGAAAGAATTTTGCATGTAGAAACCGATCATGCCAGCCCAGTCTTAATCAGCAGCTGTCCCAAAGTTTCAGCGGAATCATTTATGCGGGATATGCTCTTATGGAATAAAAGAAACCGACCTGGAAAAAAACGGCCTCAGTCTCACTGGGAACATCGTGTGGTGGCCTTTCACCCAGATGACAGCAAAAAGCTGAACTCTAAAGCTGCATGCGAGATAGCCAGAGAATCATTGAATATCGCAGCACCGGGAGAGCGTCCGGCATTGTATGTTGTACATGGTGACACAGAGCACCTCCATGTACACATGCTCTATGCAACAGTGAATGAGCGAGGAAAAATTCACAACCCCCATCGAGACTATCGTGTATGGGAAGCAGCAATGGAGAGCCTGGAGATCAAATACGGCCTGCATAGAGTAGAAAAAAGGAAAGCATGTGTGCATGAAAACCCAATGCGAGAGCCTGATGGCACAAATCCCAAAAAACCCGAATTCAGACAAATTCAGAGAACCGCCAAGCCATAGCAAAAACAGCAACTGAGACTGCTCATTAAGGAGGCCGTTGAAGACTGTATTTCAACACCCAATACGGAGAGATTCCCCCGATTCATTAGTTCTCTACGATCGAAAAAAATTGGTGTCAGTGCATACATCTGTCTTTCACCACCTCTATCAGGAATAAACCGATTCGTAAGAAATGCCTAAAAT
>OODV01000422.1 GCA_900299555.1 uncultured Endozoicomonas sp. | reverse complement strand
CCATGAGTTATACGCTTGGAATAATGGTGGGAATAATCGGACCGTGTGCCAATGGTCGGCTGAATGGCTTTGCCTGAAATTGTGCAGTGCCGATGGTTTTGGTGCTGCTGGTATCAAACCACCATACGGGCTCTGTGGCATCGCCTGTACCGGCCACAGTGCAGTGGTAGACATAGCCCTGAAAGTTTGCAGGCCTGATCACGTCACCCACGGCATAAGCAGTGTCGGCCTTCCAAACCAAGCCATAATCGTCGGAAGCAATCACCATGACTGACCCTTCATAAGGGCTGGTGTCGAGGGTATAGCTTCCATCAATATCACTGCTGACGGTGTTTGATAGCACCGCCTGTGTGGTTTCCTGACTGCCAGCAATGGTAAGTTCTGCTTCGGTAATGGCAAAGACTCGACGAGCAACAGGTAAATCATTCTCGGTAATGATGCCCTGCACCTGTGTGGTGTTTCCGTTTCCGGGGACAACGATGCCACCGCCTCCACCACCGCCTGAATCCGCTGGCGGAGTATTGCCGCTTGTCCATACAACATTTTCAGGCTGATAAGTGACCGTCATATCCAGCGAGCTTATCGTGCCGTTTCGCCGGGTCACAATTTTGAAGGGCTGTATTTCATCCTCGAAATCCCAATCCCAACGGGTAACCAGAAAGTAAGCATAATTGTCAGCAGGAATATTGTTATCGTTGGATAACTGAGCATGTATAAACATCAGGCCTTCGGCTTGCGGTATCTGATTTTCGTTACCTCCAAGGAACACTTCATAGCTCCCGTTAAAAATCTGATGATTATTCGTTCCTGTGTGCTTGGTTGCCGTTAATGCTGTCCCATTTTTTTTGGCAGCTATATAGGGATAGGGACCTCCGAAAATGACTTCTAATTCAAAGGCCGTATCAAAAGGCAAAACCTCAGCCCACGCAGCGTCCATTTTTATAGTGCCACTGTCATAGCTCTTAAAAATAAGCAGGCCGTTTTCAATGGTTATGTTGGTCACATTCCCTTTGTCATAGTCGTTGTATGCACTGCGAATACTCATTACCTGAACAACTTTATCCGCCATCGAACTATCAACAATAATGGAGGCTCTGAATGCCATTTTATTACTGCTGTACATGGCCTCCATTAAGCCGTTATTGAGATAATCAGTTTGTGCCTTGGCCGCTAAATTTCCGGGCTTAAACCATATACCTGCCATTAGTCAGCATCCCCCCGAATCTGAAGCGTGAAATCGTCGTTGCTTTCCGTTCCCTGACCGGAGAGAACCGTCCGACAAATCCAAACCGGAGCCAGACAACCATCTGTGTTAAAACGGATAGCGTTACCTACTGCCCAACCGCTGCCCCAACCATCGGCTCTCAAAGTAAAATAAGGAACGCCCGTTTCCGGGTTAATGGGTGCGGTGTCGGAGGCAGTGGTGCCGGTTTCAATGATCCCGAGTTTTTCCTCAACCACCTGAAAGGCTGAACCACTGGAAAAGATGATCGCCCACTTCCCGTAAATCGAACCCTTGTTGGTCACTTCCATCGGGTAGTTAATGGTGTTGTATTGGGCTGTTGTCTGGTCGCCAATCCGATTATCTGTCCAGTTGGGAGTGCCGTTATCCCATACCTTTTGACTGAAGAAGTTCCTCACTCTGGCCTGAAGGTCACCATAAACCACCGCACTGCTCACAGTGGTTTCGGTTGCGGGTAAATCCCAAGGCACAGGAGAGATAATGGAAAGATCACCGTTGATCTGAACGTCACTTAAAACGCTCATGTGCTCGACCCGATCTTTAATGGTGAATGGAGCAGTCAGAGGGGTGCTGCCAGCATCAATCAGGCTCAACGGATTAGCAAAGGTAACAGTTCCAGCCACTCTATCGACGGTGTATTGATCCGCTTTCAGTAGTGTTCCTGCGCTATCTTTCACCACAATTTCTGCCTGATGATCACGAGCCAGGTTCATCACCTGACCGGCTGTTGGTGTACCAGCATCGGTGCTTGCCGTATGGCTGATAACCACAATATCCCCGGCACGATAGATAGGTACTTTGCCATCGGGTGGCAGACGCACCGGATCGAGGCCGATCAATTCAGCATCGAGCGGCAGGCTGGTTTCTACCACGCAGTTATAACGAACACTTTGCGGGATGACATAGATTGGATCAGTTCCATCGGAAAATTGAAGCTCACACCAGCCTGTGGTTACGTCTATTTTTCCGACCACTTCTGAGGTGTTTATCTCGCCATTAAAATCCGCTGTGGCCGTGATAATGCCCCCGTTATCCACCCGAACCGCCGTTAGCTGCAAGCTGCCCTGACGGATAGGAGCACCGGGAGTACGAAAGGCGACCGCATCGATCTTAAAGCCAACCCCGATAGTGGCCGCTGCCTGAATGCTGGCGGTATTGACCGTTCCTTCCGGGTAGCTGGCCAGCGTTGCCACGCCACCGCTGTAGTCGATCCTGCCGACTTGAACCCCTGCATTCGTTTCAGTGCTCAGGCTTTTATAGAGAGAACCGTCCCGGTCAAAGTAGGTTTCACCATTCCATTCAAAGATCACGCTGCCGGGTAACAGAACGGTATTATCCATCAATGGCAAAAGATCAATGGTCAATTCTGGCGAGGTAATGTTCTCGTTGTACGGTGCATGAGCGAGGTTGCTTGCCTGTGCAATAGCGGTAATAGTGCTGCCGTTGAAAGTTTGGGTTTTGGTGGTATTAGTGCTCTCAACCCTGAAATGATATTGATTGCTGATGGTCGTAAATTCTGGATAGTTGTAATCCTGTAAGGCCTGAATGGTAAAGTCCCCGGTCTGATAATCAATAACCCCTGTGACTCCACGCCAGCCACCCGTTGTATCATCGCTGATCTGCTTAGCTACCTTTCGGGTTGTCTCATAGCTTGTCCAGTCATCCTCTTTTCGTGCATCGTTTGGCACATGGGATAACTGATCCACCAAGAACTGCAACTGAACTGAACCGGGAAGCAGTGGCGCACCGGGAATGGTGCCACTCATTACGCCCTGACCATCAATAGAGACAATGACCTCACCACCGGCACTGGTGCCTTGTTCATAAGACAGTGCAATTTCTGTCCCGCTATCTGGCAGGAAATCCAGCTTAAAGCTCAGCTCACCTGGAGCGTAATGGATTGCCCCATTTCCATCGCCTGTGAGAAGCCCATTGGCCTGATCGGTTAAGGTTTTATTTTGCCCTGATGAAACATACGTCACCGTCATCGAGCCGGGTTTGATGCCGGGTTTCTCGACGGTATGCCGGAAGGTCATATCATCCACCGGCACCGAGCCGGTTCTGATCGTTACCTCATCGTCATTCTGCGCCACATAGCTAAAGACGATTGCACTATCAGGATCGGGCAGCGCATCGAGGGTGATTGCCGCAGATCCCGTTGCAAAGATAATGGTGCCGGTTCCCGAGCCGGTCATCTGGCCTGCGCCAGTATCCCGAATGTCCTGCCATTTTCCGAGAGCGATATAGCTGACCACCAGCGTTCCCGGCCTTGGCTTGGCCTCTGCCATATTCAGGGTGTAGTTAAAGCCCCGGTTCTGGTTGGTGATCGGGATAGCTCCACTGATCGCAGCCCCGGTAATCGCCACGGCTGGCTGATAGGTCGCATTGGCGGTGGCCGTGGTATAGCTGCTCGCTCGCCAGACGTTAATCTCCCCGAGCTCATAATCCACGGTTAGCTTGCTGTAATTATTGGTCCCGCTTTTATGGAGCAGATTTCCCGCACCGTCATCTTCAAAGGTCCCGCCATCGAGCGACAGGGATAGAGTTTTAGGCAGCACGCCACGCTGGACATAGGTTCGGCTCTGGTTCCCGGTAATATGCACAAAACGACAGCTGACCGAACGGGTAGTGCCAGCGGTGGCTACCATGGTTTTGCCGGTATAGCCACCATATTGATCAAGTAAAGGGCTTTCGACCTTAGCACTCGGCACCAGTGGCGCATAAACCGTTTTAGACTTAACCGTTAAGTCGCCAGCGGTTACATTGGCACTTAATGGCTGAATGCCGTAATAACGGGAGGTATCGGCTATCTGTGTGCCATGAATGGAACTGGTTTCTTCCTCGGGTTCTCCGGGGACTGGTTGTGCTCCGACAAAGGTAGTCACCAGTGGCGCACTGATCACCATCTCCACTTTTCGCCGGTTAAAATCCACATACTCTGAACCATTATGATAGGTAAACGTGACCACCGAATGATCAATGGCAGTAATACGGATAAATTGACTGGTTAAGCCATCGGGAGTGGTGATCTTATAGACTTCACCAATTTCAGGGACAGACCATTGCTCACGCTGATAGCCAACAATGGAACGCTGACCTT
>OODV01000424.1 GCA_900299555.1 uncultured Endozoicomonas sp. | reverse complement strand
GCACGGTTCTTTTTCTGGCTGTGCTGTCGGTGGATGCGACAGGCAGGCGCGTTCTCTGAACAACGCTCAAGGATCAGGTCATCGAGAATAACGGGAACCGGTTCCTCTTCAGGTGCTTTGGAACTGACTAACAGTGTCAGTTGATGAGCAAGATTTCGCCAACGCCAGCACCCGAAGGCAACCCAATGATGATAGCTGCTCCAGACTTTATCGTACTGGATGGCAAGCAGAGCCTGAGTCAGGAACCCCTCACCGGAGAGCATGCTACCAATGAGCAATTCGCAAAACACTGGTGCAGCTTTCGCAGAAACAGCTCTGGTAAGGAAAGTAATATAGAACGAAAGTTCTTTTAATATTTTTGTTTGTTCTAAAGAGTACATCACAACCGCCTGGATTTATTATGTGTGACGGTTGGTTTAACTCATATAAAAATTAAATCGAATGTACCAGTGAAGCTCTAAAGCTGAGCACTGTATTGGTGACTGCCGCTTTTATAGACCAGCTGTCCTGCACCGTTGTCTTCATAAGTGCCTCCGTCCAGTGAAAGGCTCAGGGTCTTTGGCAATACGCCCCGCTGCACATAGGTTCGGCTCTGGTTGCCGGAAATATGAACAAAACGACAGCTGATCGTTCGGTTGCTGCTGGCGGTGGCCACCATTGTTTTGCCGGTATAGCCTCCGTACTGATCCAGCACCGGGGTTTCCACCTTGGCGCTGGGCACCAGCGGTGCATAAACGCTGTTGGCCTTGACCGTTAAATCGCCAGCGGTGATGTCGGCACTTACTGACTGGATACCGTAATAGCGGGAGGTGTCAGCGATCTGTGTGGTGTGGATGGCGCTGGTCGGTTCCTCTGGCGCACCGGGTACGGGGGGCGCACCGGTAAACGTGGTAATCAATGGGGCGCTGATATCCATCTCCAGTTTTCGCCGGTCAAAGTCCACATAGTTTCCACCCTGGTTATAGGTGAAGGTGACAATCTGGTGGGTAATGCCGGTAATCCTGACAAACTGGCTGACCTGCTCATCCGGTGTGGTGATCTTGTAAACATCACCGATCTCGGGGATTCTTTCTTCCTCCCGCTGATAGCCGACCATAGCCCGCTGTCCCTTCAGCTGGTCACCGATCAGTTCCCAGTTGCCCTTAATACCCGGCACCACATAGCTCTCGATGCGGTCTCTTGCATCCTTGCGCTCATCGGTCTGACTGTCGGTATTGAACAGCAGGACGCTGACGTTTGCGTCTTTGGGGGGTTCTGTCAGGATCAGGTGACTGCCCAGGTAAGGGGCGTTATTGTTGGTATTGATACCGATAAAAGCCTTGCGTAAGGCCACATCACCGATGGTTCGGTCTATTCGAGATATATCCTGGTAAAGGTTATTCACGTTACCATCAATGACCTCATTTCCGGTCACTCGACCACCGCCATCTTTCTCATCGGTCAGGCGCTGGCTTTCAAAGAGTTTCACGTCGCTGTTGCTTATGGGCATCCCTATCCCCTTCTGTCTTTAAATTCCGGGTTTTCACACTGCGGGCGGTGCTACGGTGAGCAATCGCAGGGTCAGGCTGTACTGGTAATGGTTATCAGGAAACGCAAAGGGCAGTATCTGCTGCGCTTCCACCGGGCTGCCCGATGACCGGTCAAAGATCACGGAAAACTGTCGTAAGTCGGGCAGGGTCAATGTCATGACCTTATTGGGCGTTTCGCTCAGGGTCAGAAGGCTGATCACGGTGCTTCGACTGACCCACCCGGCTTCCTGTCCACCGGAGAGTTCAATGGATCGCCCATGCTGTTTGTTCTGTTCCTGAATCATAAGGGCACCGGTCAGGCTGCGTTTCTGGCTCTGGTGTACCGGGTTCCAGTCAAACTCGTTAACCCATAGCAAATCATCGGGTAATGTTATGGTGTCCAGCTGCATAGCGTTTTCCTGACTAAACGGATCTCAACCTGGCGTTTTTCAGTGCTTCAAGTAACTTGCTCTCGTCACGCCGGTCTATACCGACGTTCACACCGCCGCCGGGGTACTCAAGGCGGATAATCTTTTCTGCCTGTTTACTGTGTGGGCTTTGGGGCGTTGGGTTAATACGTGAATTTTCCCGCTGACTGGGCAGCTTCTGCCGCTGCTCGGCTAGTTGTTCCCCAGCCAGCCGGTTGCGCTTCTCCCGGTAGATGGCATCGTTTATCAGCAGGGCTTGCTTCAGGTTCTGGACGCTTTGCTGGTCGCCACCGTCCCTGGCCTCTTCCAGCTGGCTTTTCAGGGTTCGCTGTCGGCTCTGGTACTGGCGTTTTTCGATCTGGTCTTGCTTACCCTGGAGCCGGTCTAACTCGTCCTGTAAACCCTCCAGGGTATTTCTGGCGCTCTGGTTTAATGACTCCATGCTGTTCTCTGCCTGCTGGATGGCGCTGTTCAGCTGGCTCAGGTCTTGTTCGTTCAACAGCTGCATGGAATAGGCCGCATGCTTTCCCTCGCTGGCCATCCGTTGTGCGGACACTTCACCGTTGTCATAACTGGATAGCAGTTCCTCGAGGGCGATCTTCTGTTCAAGAAACTGTTTTTTTACATAGGCGGCGTTTTTGGAGGTGTCGTTCATCCAGTCATCGATGCCGGTTATATCAAAGGAATAGTTATGCTGTAGCTTGCTCAGTTCCTCGTTGGTTCCCTGTAGCGCCTCTTTCAAGGCCTTCACACTGCCCTGGCTTTCGCTGGTGTCAATGTCACCCACGCTGTTCATCTTCTCGAAGGCTTCCCGGGCGCTGCTGCTCATCCCCTGAAGTTCGGCATTCAGTTGGTTATAGTGGCCTGCCATCACTCCCGCTATGGTGGCGCTGTCATTCATGGCGGCGTTGTGCTGCTGGCTCACGTCTTCGCTGGTTTTGCCCACCTGGCTCAAGGCATCACCGGTAGTCTCTGCCTCTGCTTTCAGCTGCTGTAATTTCTGGCGGCTGGCTTCAGTGGCTTCGGTGTACTCCTCGAGGGATAGCTCGCCCTTACTGAAGGCCTCAGCCAATGCAACACCCAGGCTGGCCAGCTCGGTTCGGGTGTCGGCGTCGCTGATCTGCGCCATCGCATCGGCGGCGTCTTTGAACGACTGTTTGGCGGTGTCACCGGTTTCTTTTAGTTTGTCGTTAGTTTCATCCAGAGCTTCTTTAAAGCGTTCCTGTTCCTCCTGGATCATCTTCCAGGTGATCTTGCTATCGTTGCGGACGTTGGCATTGGCGGTTTTACTGGAAGTCTCGAAGGTCGCATACATATCGGCCATCGCTTCTTTGATGTCTTCTGCGTCCTGAATGGTTTCCCGGGTAAAGGCAGCAGCCTGATCTCTCAGCAGGTTGGTAGTGCTGGTTAGTTTTTCTATCCCCCAATCCCAACCGAACACCTCGGCTAATTTCTGGTAGCCGAAACTGATTTCACCCAGTACTGACAGGATGCCCGCTGCAAAACTTTTCACGGCGATGGTGGCAGCATTGAATGCGACCTTGATACCGTTCGAGGTGAATTGAAAAGCGGATCTAAGCTGGCCGAGGATATTGCTGACGGTGGTGAAGGTTTCAGTGGTTTTCTGGATAAACTGGTCGAAAGAAATTGAAGACAAAGACAGCCTTACTGACTCCGCCATACTGATAAAGCCATCGCTGATGTTTTTCGCCAACTCCTGCAGCTTGCCGTTCTCTGCCAACTCATCCCACTTCTTGCCCAGCTGGGTTAGCATGCGGGTGACGTAAGCCATCCAGCCTGAATCGGCGATTTCTTTTTTGAACACTGTCCAGCGGTCTTTCAGGTTGGATATCAAGCCCGAATAGATTTTCATATTGGCCGCTGCAGCACCCATACTGTCCCGGCCTAACTGATCCATCAGGGCTTTGATCACGTCTTTGCCCAGCTTTCCCTGCTCGGACAGTTTTCTAATCTCAGTGACGTTCTTGCCGGTAACTTTGGCCAGGTTATTCCAGACCGGCACTCCTGCCTCAACCAGCTGTCGTATTTCTTCACCCTGGAGCTTTTCTTTACCCCATGCCTGCCCCAATGCCAGGGAAATTCTGCGTAGTCTTTCCTGACTGCCACCCAGCTTGCTGTTGACATCCACAATGGCCTGCATGGTGCCGTCCATCGGGTCAAGCCCGAAGTTTTTCAGCATGGCAAAGGCTTCAGTCTGTCTTTCACCACACCAATTGATATTTTCCTGAAACCTGTTGTCAAAGGACTGA
>OODV01000425.1 GCA_900299555.1 uncultured Endozoicomonas sp. | reverse complement strand
TGAATATTGTAACCACTGTCGTTTTACCTGCCCGAACACCGATTGAATTACCCTCAATGGAAATCAGTCTGGATATTGATAGCTTCTCATGGAGCTTTACCGGCCAGCTATGGGGTGCTTCCAACATCGCACTGGTTGAGCCAGATGAAACCGGTCCGAAGCAAATCGAAGTCGATATTAATGGCTGGAAATGGGTTTTCATCATTGAGCGTTATAGCACCGACAGAAGGTTCGGGGATGAGCGTTACACACTCTATGGCAGCAGCCGAACCCAACTGCTTGCAGCGCCTTATGCTCCGCAGAGAAGCAAGAGCAACAGCGCCAACCTAAACGCTAAACAGGCTATTACCGAAGAACTGGCCAATACCGGTTTTACCGCAATCTATCCCGGCCTGAACGACTACAGCACGCCAGATTGGATTATGCCCGGAGGCTCATTCAGCTATCAGAACCAGACCGCTATGCAGGTCGTGGCCAAGATAGCTACCACGGCAGGATCGGTCATTATCCCAAGCCGTGATAACGACCAGGTGAGCATTCAACCCCGATACCCGGCAAGTCCGTGGGCTTGGAATACAGCCACAATGGATAAGATCGTTCCGGCAAGTATGGTCATTAGTTTGAGCGCCAACTGGCGACCAGAGCAGGCTTACAATGCGGTCTATGTTTCCGGCACCAATGCAGGCGTTGCAGTCAACGTCAAAAGAACCGGCTTCAATGGCAATAACCCGGCTCCCGATATTCTGGAAGACTGGCTTACCGAAACGCAGGTCAATACCGAGCGTGGCCGGAATGAGCTCGCCAAGGGAGGCAACCAGAGCATTACTACTATCGAAATTCCCTTAACCGATACAACCACAGCACCCGGGTTAATTGAGCCGGGAATGCTGGTAGAAGTTCAGGATACGCTATTAGGAGAGAGCGGAAACTGGCAAGGTCTCTGTCTGTCTACAAATATCACGGCTGAACGAAGCAGAGTCATCCAAAGTGTCCAGCTGGAAAGACACTATTAGGCACCTACACACCAATGGCTGAGTATCTTGCGTTGACGATTGAATACAAGTGCCCATAGCGATTAGGATACTACTCTGTATAATGGCGGAACGTTAAAAGTGTGATTTATTTTTTATGCAAAGATTTGATGTTCCGGGTGTAATAGCTCGCCATATCCTTCATAAGTGATAACAAGCTTCTAGCTCTACCGCCTTATCACAAGGCACATTGATTATTAAATTACAGGATATGACTATGTCTACTACTACCGGTACAGTTAAGTGGTTCAATGAAGAGAAAGGTTTTGGTTTCATCGCTCAGGAAAATGGCGGACCAGACGTGTTTGCTCACTTCCGTCAAATCATAGGTGATGGCTTCAAAACACTGACAGAAGGTCAGCGTGTTGAATTCAAAGTGACTCAAGGCCAGAAAGGCCCACAGGCTGAAGATATTCGACCACTGTAATGGTCGAGACTACAACACTGTAGTTTCCAACCTCGCATAAAATGAGGTTCAGAAGGGCAATGCTTTCGAGTATTGCCCTTTTTTTTGATTTTCTGAGAAGCAAAGGGATAAGGAACTATGGCAACGACCAATATCTGGCAACAGTTCAAGGCTCTGATTCCTGAAGGCATGCGGGTCATCGCCACCATTACTGCTAACAACGGCAATGGCACTAGCCAGGCAGAGCTTCGAGATGGTTCGGTAATTACCGTCAAGGGAGAATCAGTTGCTGAAGGACAGAAGGCATTTATTCAGAATGGGGAGATAAAAGGGGTGGCGCCGAGTTTGGTGCAGTATGAGGTAGAAGTTTAATCAGGACTTAACTCCTCGAATATTAGACAAAATGATATGATATGGAGTAGTCACAGAAAGGAGCCAGCATGAGCTCCTACTTTCGCTTGCAGACAGAACCTTCGGTTTTCTGACAACCATCATAAATTCTTCAATCAACAAACCACCTGTTTGCTGCCAGTACTCCCTCAATCAGATGGGTGCTCAATATCCTTCAAGGTCTTGTTATCATCCGTTATCCAGGAAGTCATCGCATTAGTACTACGTCCTTTGACTGCAGTGGCTGCGGAGTTAGGGCTGCTAAATTCGTGATCTTCAGAAAAAAGATAATTATCCTCATCAAGAATTAGAACGCCTTTCTCAAACAGCTTTTCACGATATTTTATGGTGCTTGAAGGACAGGATTTTACCGGTGTTTTAACCGCTCTAGAGCCTTTAAATACAGTAAATCCTTCCTCAGAGCGTTGACCTGAGGCTGTCAACCCTTTGACCTTGCAGTGAAGAATGGGTTGGGATTTATTGGCTTGCACTTTTGAGGCATTACTGGCAGAAGAGCCCTGATTCAAAGAAGTGGTTGTAAAGTGATGAATGCCCAGAACTGGAAGTAACTGAATCATGCGTTCAATAAAAACATCCATTTCAGCCCGGTCCGCTTCAGATAAAGATGAACCACTGGAGGCGCTATTCATAACAATCACCCGCTTACTGGCGTGTGCCTGCAGAATTAACTTCCCTTCAATGTACTTTATGTGTGCTTTGGTGAGGTTGTCATCTTTACTGACGAAAGCTGACGTATGGATCCAATAATCTTTGTTTTCATTCTGTGCATGCTGTTTCAGTCGTTTGGAGACATTCTCAGCTTCACCGATATAAATGACCGGTTCTCCCGACTCTGCATCCGTGCCAGAAAGCAAATAAACGCCGGGAGTTTTTAGTTCAGGCCGACCGAGAAAATCCTCCAGATCACTGCGAGGCCCGGCAATGGCCTTGCCAGTCCAGTTGGAGATTTCAGCAGTACGGAGTCCGGTTGGGCTGCCTTTAACGAGGAAGAGTTTTATTGTAGCTGGCTGCATAATAGTATTCGTTTCTGCTGAACAGAAACTGGGCTCCTGTTTCAAATGTACATCCCACTTCATCCGTATATCGACTACAGCAAACTTTCTGGAGGTACCAAATTCCACTTTTCATGGTCTCCCCCAGTAAGGCCGAGACCCACTGTTCGTGATGGAGTCTCGCCTGCATGGATGAATAGTGGATAAACTACACCCCAGCGCTCCACTGGTTAGAAAGCACTTCAGCCTGCTTCAGGCAAAGTTCAATGGCTTCCGTGGCCTTATCCGGCGGATACTTCCACTTCCGTAGTGCACGTCGAATCAGGTTGCGAAGTTTTGCCCTAACGCTGTCTCGTACCTGCCAGTCCACCGTCGTGCTTTTTCGAAGTTGTTCGGTGACGTATTTCGCCAGCTCACGCAGGTTATTATCGCCAAGCTCTTTTACGGCAGATTCGTTCTGAATCAGGGCACGATAAAAGGCAATTTCATCCGTGTTAAGGCCCGACTTCTCTGCCATCTCCGCATCGGCTGCCATATCCTTAGCCATCTTGATCAATTCTTCGATCACCTGGGCGGTCTCGATAGCACGGTTATGGTACTTGCGCAGAGTGTTCATGATGCGATCCGAGTATTTCTTTTCGGAAACCACATCGGTTTTCATCCGGGCTTTTACTTCATCACGCAGGAGTTTTTCCAGTAGTTCAACCGCCAGGTTTTTCTGGGGAAGATTGGCGACACCTTCCATAAACTCCGGTGATAGAAGGCCAATATTCGGTCTGTCCAATCCCACCATTTTGAAAATATCATCCACCCCTTCAGCGACAATAGCATTGTCGATAATCTGCTTCAGGGCAGAGTGCTTTTCTTCATCCGTTCGGCGTTTATCAATACTGGTGTACTTGCTGATGGCATTTTTCACGGCAGCCAGAAAAGCAATTTCCTTTTTCAGCGGCTCGGCTTCGTCGAGGGTGCTGCATAAGGTATAAGCCTTGCTGATCGCTGCCATCACATCCAGAAAGCGCTTTTTGCCGTCCAGCTCACCAGAAACACCAACCAGGGCCAGAATATGTCCCATAGCACCGGGTAGCAGCTTTAAAGCATCGGTTTCAAAGTGGCTGTAATCAAAAGCCTTTCCATTCACTGGCGTGGCGAACAGCCCTTTCACCACATCCATTTTTTCCAGCAGAATGGCGAATGCTTCATTGGCATCGTGGGTGGGTTGGCCTTTACCGTTAGAGTTGGTGTAGGTTTTCAAGGCGTGTTTCAGTTCATTGGCGATACCGATGTAATCCACCACCATTCACCGGCTGCTGGATTTTGATCCGTCCGCCTTCGACTTCAAACG
>OODV01000427.1 GCA_900299555.1 uncultured Endozoicomonas sp. | reverse complement strand
GCTTTGACCACTGATCGGTTGGCCAACAAGATTTTGGAATTTATACACTTTCAACCTTTAAAGGCAACATAGCCGGAATGAAAGTTGTAAATACCGGTATGGTTCCGCCTAAAAACGTGTTGCTTACTGTCCAGACTCAGGTATCAGCTTCTAAAAAAACGAGACGCAACATAAATAATGACACATGATTGATGCATTATCAGAAAACAAGAACTTTCATGGTTTGAAAAATGTAGATCAGCAAGTTCCATGGCCCCATTTAATAAAGCAAAATATGTGTTTTACCTCAGGGCGATTTGATCAAAGTATTGTTTGCAAAGAGACAATCGCTTGTTTGACCCAATCGCTGCCAGAATCTTATTTTTCTTCTGTCAAAAGTCGTAGGGCTGAGTATTTAGCTGGTAGAATGTGCGCTGCTGATGCAATTAGTCGGTTGCTGGGTTCCTGGTTAACACCTGGCAGTAACATATCAGGTGCTCCCATCTGGCCGAAAGGCGTAGTTGGGTCTCTCAGCCACAGTGATCATGATGTTGCTTCTGTCGTGATGAGTGCTTATGGTCAATCGAAGGGTGTCGGGCTTGATTTGGAGCAAATTGTTTCTTTCGACCAGATAGATGCGCTGGTGGGTTTGGTGTTATTACCTGATGAGAGAAAACGATTTGTCGTAAAAGAGTTTTCGCGATGGCAACAGAGAATAAATACCTCTCTGGTTTTTTCTCTTAAAGAGAGTCTTTTCAAGGCATTATATCCACTGGTGGGTAAGCCCTTTTATTTTGAGGCTGCAGAAGTTTTGAGTTGTTCGTTAGGTGGGCTTGCGTATCTGCGGGTTAATGAGGATTTATCGCCATCATATGAACATGGTTTTCAAGCATATGGTTATAGTTGCCTTCATAGAGGTAAAATATTAACAATTGTATATGTTTGATTCATTTGGAGAGGCATAGCTTTGTTCCATGGCTTATGGTTATCAAAAAATTCCGCTACTGGTCCCCTCCCCACCGCCATATCTTCAAGCCCTTACGGTACCTGTCGTAAGGGTTTTGTCGTTTATAGGCCCTATAAACAAAGGGTTAAACGCACTTCGCTGGAGGATTCGCCCTCCCTACAAACAAGCTATTTTCGACCCTTTTTTGCCGTTTTCTCTCTTCTCTCTGGAAAAGTGGAGGACTTTGCCCTTCGAGACCTCCAGCGTTTTTCTGTATTAAAATCAGTTTGTTATGATGAAGGCTGTGCTGGAGGTTTTAGGACGTAAGTCTGGTAGGGGCTCGGAACGGTATTAGAACTATTTTATTACTACCTTGCTGGGCATCTTATTGTTTTGTTGTGTGTATTTAGGTGGTGCATTGACACCACCATTTTTAGTAACAGAACTGGTTACAGTTTAAAGCCGGTCAAAAATCGACCCCCGATTTGGTAAATATATCTTTTCATAGAGGCGAGTAGCATAAGGGTCTGTCATCCCTGCAATATAATCACAAATTACACGTTTTTTCTCTGACTTCTCCTTAGCTTCCCTATAAGCGTCTCTGGTGGATTCAGGAAGGAAATGCATGGGGTCTATAGATAAAGCTTCAAATAGAGCCGAGACCAATTTTTGTCCCTTAAATTCTAGAAGTTGCACATTAGGACTTTCGATTACTTTCTGTACTGTCAAGCCATCATGAATTGCTTTAAGATGATCTTTATCTTGAGTACTGAGAGTTGCGTTATAGCGGAGCAAGGGGTCATGGAACTCACAGTTTTTTTTGACTTGTACTCTGGTAACAAAGTGGTTTACAAGCTTACCAATCATTTGTTTGCGTTTATGGCGGTCTCCAGAAAATAGGTCATTCCCGATAGCATTAAAATCGCTACCAGATACATCAAGTGCAACAAGCTTATCGCTGAGCTCATCCCAGTGTTCAGCCTTCACCATATCCAAGGCTATTGCATCTTCCAAATCATGAATGCTGTACGAAATATCGTCAGCGAGCTCCATAATTGATGTGTCTAAAGATTTATACTTTGGTTTGCTATGTTCGTCTGTTTCGGATTTATCAAAGGACTGGAATGTCTCTTGATCGCTTTCCTGAAATGGGGCAAGAATCCATTCAAAAAATTCTACATCCTCATCATAGAAGCACTTTGGAGGTTTGAACCCAAAGTCTCCTTTAACTGGCTCTTTTTTACCTTTAACTTTACTATATCTGCAGGGGTATTTGAGAATCCCAAGCAATGTACGACGCGTGACATCAAGACCATAATGTTGATGGTGCTTTTCTAGCTTGGTCAAAATGCGCAGTGTTTGAGCATTTCCTTCAAAGCCACCGTCATTATGCATAATGAGGTTTAAAGCTTTTTCCCCGCCGTGACCAAAAGGAGGGTGCCCCAAATCATGAGCTAACCCAATGGATTGTATAAGATAGTCATCAGGTAAATGTTTTTTCCATGGCGGCTCGCCATCCCGATGTTTTAACTCAGAAGTGATACCTGCGGCGATCTGTGCAACTTCAAGGGAGTGAGTTAATCGGGTGCGGTAAAAATCACTTTCACCAAGCCCCAGAACTTGGGTCTTAGACTGGAGTCGCCTGAATGATGCTGAATGAATTATTCTGGCGTGGTCTCTCTGAAAAGGGTCGCGATAATTTTGTTCGGTTTGTTCTGAACGTCGCTTGTTCCACATGGTAATCAATAACTTTCCTTTTTCACGGAGTTTGAAGGCGGAGCTTAACCGCACAGGTGATAATGTTCAGTATTACACTGAGGAGCATGAAGGAGGATTAGTATGTTTCGCAGCTAGGTATGGATATCTACGTTGGAGGAAAATCAGTACTTGGCTGCTAAGTTGTAGATGAATGTTTGTTCAATTTGGTGCTGAAAGAACTATTTTTTTGAAATGCTCCCGCTGCTCAGCCCAGAGCATAGGGAATGGCTTGAGGCAGTCTTTCAAAGTGAGAACCCAGGCTCCAGTGTTGCACAGAATAGCCTCCTGAATATCCGGAGCCAGGCAGGTCAATCGGATAAACTTCGAGATTCTGGCTTTGTCAGTTTTTTCCTTTTCTGCCAGCTCCCGAACGCTGTTGAACTTACCGTTTTCCAGTAACTTGATCCATCGATGTCCTTGAATAAGCGCCTTCTGCAGAGCTTCCATTTCTTCGTATCCAGCAAGTCCATCAGGTGTAGTGATCGTACTCTTACCACCCCGTCGTATGATTTTGATGGGTATGGTGACTTTGATCAGGTTTTCTTCTTCCAGAAATTCAACGGTCTCTTCTCCGACTTTTTTGACAATGGCCATGTGGCTCTCCCTGTAGTTTATGGTTGTAGTTCAATGGCAACGGCATTCATGCCGTCAGGCCGGAAGTAAACGGTGACTTGCTCTGCAGCCAGCTCGATGCGTTTGATTAGCAGTTCTGTCAGGCGTCGTTTTTCCGGAGCGAACAGCTCGTCCCATACCGAAGCCAGATCACCCAGTGCGGCCCGAATGGTGTTTTCATCGAGATTGCCATCCTGTTCACTGGCTTGTTGCCACACCTTGAACAGCAACTCCGGGCTGGCCAGTCGTTTCCTTATCTCCTCCAGCACCATAAGTTCTAACGTGCGGGCCGACAGCGGCGGCAGCGGGCTGTTTTTGGCTCCCTGTTTCTGACTGGTGCCGGTCACGTAATAACGGAACAGCTGCCCGTTTTTGCGGGTACTGCTGGCGGTCATGGCTAAACCATCCGGTCCTACCAACATGCCCTTGAGAAATGAAGGATTGTTCCGGTGCCTGGAAGACTTGGAGCGTAGCTGGGCATGGACATCGAAAGTACCATGAGCCTTTGCCCATAAGTCCATCGGGATAATCGGCTCATGCTCACCGGGGTACCATTCTCCCTTGTTGCCAATCTCCCCGATATAGATACGGTTGCGCAGAATTCGGTGAACCGTATTTTTGGCAAACAGACTGTCGCCTCTCACGGTTCCGTCGTGTAACGGGATCGCCTTGGTTCGATAGCCTTTCTTATTGATGACTTCACAGGTCTGGATAATGGAGCGGGTTTTCACAAAGGTTTTGAAAATCAGGTTAACCAGGCCTGCTTCAACAGGGT
>OODV01000429.1 GCA_900299555.1 uncultured Endozoicomonas sp. | reverse complement strand
GGAACTGTTTCCGTCCGGAAGGAATGTATTCATCCCTGACGATCTTTTTATATTTGTCCAGCACTGCCGAATCATCATTGAAGAATGAGGCCTGGTAGAACTCTTTTACGTTGGCAAATTTTTTATAGAGATGAGCAATTTCTTCGACCAATTCATTCTGGGTCTTTTTTCTTAACTGTTTCTTCAGTTCAGTCAGTGTTGATTTCTTGGACATTTGTATAATCGCTCATTAAGAGACAGGGCCAATGTTATGGTGACGATTTGTAGCCTTATGGATGGTCAATTTCAACTACTTCTGATCTGTTAGGATTGGTTGTTAATCTGATATTTTGACAAAATACGCCATTGGCGTATAATTAAGCGTATGGTCATTATTGAAACTACGATCTTTACTCGGAAAATCAAAGAATTAATGAGTGATGATGAGTATAAGCTCCTGCAGGAGTCACTGGTTAATCGCCCCGATACTGGTGCCATCATTCAATCCACTGGTGGACTGAGAAAACTGAGATGGAAGCTGGAAGGAAGGGGCAAAAGTGGTGGTGTACGCATCATTTATTACTGGGTGTCAGTCGATGACCAGATTTATATGCTTTACGCATACCCTAAAAATGAGCAAGAGGAGCTGACTGCGGAGCAGAAAAAGCTGCTAAAGAAAATGGTAGAGAGGTGGTCTGATGGATAAATCAATGTTTGATGAGCTGTTGGCCAGCGTCCACGAGATGGATGATATTCGAGAAGGTAAAAAAACAGCCGTGAGAGTAACTGAATTTCCTGATGTGGAAGTTAAAGCCATTCGTGAGAAGGTAGGGTTGAGTCAGGGGAAGTTTGCCTTGCTGATAGGTGTCAGCAAAAGGACTTTGGAAAACTGGGAGCAAGGGCGTAGGCAGCCCACAGGTCCAGCCAAAGCACTGCTGAGAATTTTTGCGGTAGATCCGAAAGGAACTTTGAAGGCATTGCATGGATAGTTTCAAGGTACAATGGTGCTATTGTTGTCGGTTATCAAAAAATTCCGCTGTAGGTTCCCTCCCCACCGCCATATTTTCAAGCCCTTACGATACCTGTCGTAAGGGTTTTGTCGTTTATAGGCCCTGTAAACAAAGGGTTAAACGGATGATGCTGTGGTTTGTGGGCTTTCGTTTTTAAAGCTATTTTTCCCCGTTTTTCTGACTTTTCTCTCTCCTCTCTGAAAAGCTGTGGTCTGAGCCCTTGCGAGAACCACAGCGTTTAACTGTTTGATTCTATTGTGTTTTCGCTGTGGTTTGGGGTGTTGCAATTTTTTGAGTTCGCAGCCATTCCGGCGGTAGGGGCTCGGGACTGGATTCGAATTATTCTCTAGGGGGACATTCCTTGTCGAATGGTGTGAGGGTTACTCGTTATGCTCAATAACATCATCAGTAAAATCAGTGCGCCAGAACTTATAGCCCTGGACTGTTGCCTGGGCAGCAGCTCCCCATATAGCTGATTGATAAATACGCACCCCATCCACATCATATGAGGCATTGGCTGCTGCCTGCCCACCTTCATCTTTGTGTCGGGCACTGGCCTCTGCCCTGGCACCAGCATCCCAGCCATCATCTAAGAAGCGCTTCATAGCAGCATTGGTCTGGAAGACATAGAGAAAGGCAACCTTTTTAAAGCCAATTCCTACGCCTGCTCCAAGGGACGCGAAACGGTAATAATCGACCTTGCTACCTGTATGAAAGGTACAGATTCCACCGCCGGTAGAAGCAGCAAACAGATAGCTGTCACTACCGGTACATACCAGATAGCCTTTTCCTCTGGCTACGGCAGATCTGGCAGCAGGATGGTCGGTATATATTTCTGTCAATGCCTCCGAGGTTGCTTTACGGGCATTGGCTTTCTTTGCGTCGGGGGTAGAGCCTGTAGCACAGGCAGTGAGAGTGAGTATTGCTATCAGAATGGTAAAGGACTTCATGGGGTACTCCATCCATAAAGAAGGGAATGTGCTGAATCTACTTTGACACTGAGAAACTATCTAATAACCATTTTTATAATGGATACGACGATGATTGATTTATCGATAGATGATACTCAGTATCATGTTGTATCCACAGGGAGGTTTATTTAAGCGGTTTCCTTGTCTGCTGGGATAAAAGGAATAAGGCCTTTTTCATAAGCTACAACTTGCAAATCTCTCGGAGCGTGTCTTGCATCTACGATCATGCCATTAACCTCAAGCATCCAGGTCATCGGGTTTGTTGCTACTTTACTTGGAATGGTCCACTCTGGTGCCATTTGAAACATATCCAAGAGGTCACGAACTATTTTGGATTTCCCTTGGCCAGTACTTTGACCAACACCAAAGTTTTTGTATAAGTCCGCAGCGCTTATATATGGATCCTCGCTTTTATCAGCGAGGAAGTTTACAAAACCAATAGCATGTGTAATGCCACATGCCCAAGCTAGGGGCTTACCTTTTTTAAGTGGTGAGTTCTTTTTACGACATAATGCAGCGGTTGCTTTCCTTATGACCTCCGCATATTCATCGTTGAGAAACTTTTCAGAAAAATCATCTGTTATCTGTGTGATTTCATCAAACTTCTCTCTCATATCGCTTGGGACTTTTTCGGTCTTAGCCATGATGCACCCTGTTGGCATACAAAAGAGGAAGTCTGGGTTAAAAAGGGTACACTGACAAGCCTCTTGGAAGCACTGATATCGCAATAATTAAAGAGAAACATAGCTCTGTTTTTTCTCTTACAAGCGTTCCAGCTGAGAATTTATTCGTCATTTGATGACCTCTCTGGTGCTACCACTGCCAGTTTTCTGAAATGGTCTCGCTGTTCTGTCCAGAGCATGGGGAAAGGCTTCATACAATCCTTCAGCGTAAGCACCCATGTTCCAGTATTGCAGAGAATCGCTTCCTGAATATCCGGTGCCAGACAGGTCAGGCGGATCAACTTGGCTACCCGACTTTTGTCCGTCTTTTCTTTCCTGGCTAAGGCCTCAAGGGTTTTATACTTCCCATCTTCCAGCCACTTGATCCAGCGGTGACCTTGGATTAGAGCGCGCTGCAGAGCCTCCATCTCATCATGGCCAACCATACCATCCGGTGTCTTGATCGTGCTCTTACCACCCCGTCGTATGATTTTGATGGGGATGGTCACCTTGATCAGGTTTTCCTCTTCCAGAAATTCAACGGTCTCTTCTCCAACTTTTTTGACAATGGCCATGGGGCTCTCCTTGCAGTTTATGGTTGTAGTTCAATGGCGACGGCATTCATGCCGTCAGGCCGGAAGTAAACGGTGACTTGCTCTGCGGCCAGTTCGATGCGTTTGATTAACAACTCCGTCAGGCGTCGTTTTTCCGGAGCGAACAGCTCATCCCATACCGAAGCCAGATCACCCAGTGCGGCCCGAATGGTGTGTTCATCGAGATTGCCATCCTGTTCACTGGCTTGCTGCCACACCTTGAACAGCAACTCAGGGCTGGCCAGTCGTTTACGTATCTCCTCCAGCACCATAAGTTCCAATGTGCGGGCCGACAGGGGCGGTAGCGGGCTGTTTTTGGCTCCCTGTTTCTGACTGGTGCCGGTCACGTAATAACGGAACAGCTGGCCGTTTTTGCGGGTACTGCTGGTGGTCATGGCTAAACCATCCGGTCCTACCAACATGCCCCTGAGAAATGAAGGATTGTTCCGGTGCCTGGAAGACTTGGAGCGCAGCTGGGCGTGGACATCGAAAGTACCATGAGCTTTTGCCCATAAGTCCATGGGGATAATCGGTTCATGCTCACCGGGGTAGCATTCGCCCTTGTTGCCAATCTCCCCGATGTAGATCCGGTTGCGCAGAATGCGGTGAACCGTATTCTTGGCAAACAGACTGTCGCCTCTCACCGCCCCGTCGTGTAACGGGATCGCCTTGGTGTGGTATCCTTTCTGATTGACGATTTCACAGGTCTGGATAATGGAGCGGGTTTTCACAAAGGTTTTGAAAATCAGGCTAACAAGGCCTGCTTCCACCGGGT
>OODV01000430.1 GCA_900299555.1 uncultured Endozoicomonas sp. | reverse complement strand
GAGTCATCAGAACATTGCTGCAGTCGGGCTGGCCAATAAAATTGCCCGTATTGCCTGGGTGGTGATGACCCGACGGGAAGCTTATAAAGCGGCCTGATCCTGATAAAGGTCAGGCGTTAACGGAAACACAAACACTGAGGCAACATGTGTTGCCCACGATTGCGAAGAGAATGAGTTATTGATGGCAAACAGGTAAAAACCGACAACCTGAAACCTGAACGAAGGCCCGACTCTTTGAAGTCGACTCTGTGATTAAGGACAGGTTGTGCGGATTCCCATCAGGGCCAGGGGCTGCATCACAACAGCACCGTTAACAGGCCGGATATATGTGGGCAGTTATCTTTGTTTACCAATCAGTAAAACAGGCTCTTGCAAAACGGGGCGAACCATATATGTCTTTGTGGTTCAAACGCTTTTAAACTGCCTGCGCCACTGAGCCACCATAAACGGCAAAGCAGCCAGCAGTAACCCGGCACAGGTAACGAGAAAATCCAGCGGGTTAAAATTCCGCAAGGGCAACACAAACTGCAAACTTTCATCCAGGGCGCAGCCTATCACCAGCAGCAATAACAACCAGCCCCGGTGCCAGAACCGTGAGCTGGCCAAGTGAGCTAATACCGAAAGAATAAAGGCCATCACAAAATGCATCTGCAAATTGCCACCGAGAAAATGCTCGATGCTGCCCCAGGCCCAGTGGCCATAGCCCAAGCTTTTGCTGGCCGAAAGAATCATCAGGAAGGCAAGCCAGCTGATGGCAATAACTCGTATCAACTTACCACTCACCAGGCATCTGCTGTTTCCAGTCCTGTAATGCTGATTTAAGCGTGTAACGGTATTCATAACCCTGTTTCTCAAGATACTCAGGCAGAATATTATTACTCCTGACGAGCTTCTTGATGCGGACAGGACTAATCGGTTGATTGACTCGCACAATTTTGGCGATGACTTCAACTAAAAAGGAGGCAGGATAAAGAACCGCAAAAGGAACAGAAGGTACGAAACGGTTAACGGCAGCCACCTCACATATGGTGTTTACATACTCCTCCATTGAGGGACCTGGATTCATTGACATATTGAACAGGCGAATGTTGCTATCGTCTTTTGCAGAGTCATGTACCCAGCACATAGCACGGCATAACTCTTTAACATAAGTTCCTGCTTTACGCGTGTGCTTATTGCCCATATAGAAGAAGTAACGCCCCAAAACAGCTTTAATCAGGCGTGAAACATTACCACCTTCCCCAGCCCCGAAAACCACTCCTGGGCGAACGATTGTTAACCGTTTGTTAACTTTATCATCACGTTGCCAAGCTATATGAATTTTTTCAGCAGCCAGCTTGGAGCCGCCGTAAGCTGAGATGGGTACTGGAAGAGAGTTTTCAGTTTTTGGTGTTTCAGACGGGCCATAGGGAGCGATGCTACTGGTGAAAATGATATTTTTACAATGGATAGCATTAGCCCAGGTACAAACGTTATCTGCACCCAGAAGATTTGTTTCGTAATATTCTTCAGCTTCATGGCCAGGCTCACGGTGTATCGCGGCAAAATTTGCTATCAGGTTGACCTCAGACTCAGCAATGGTGGTTTGCTCACCGATAGCCTTTCTAACATCGCAAGGCTGATAAATTAACTGCCCTCTATCAATATAGGGTTTTAAAAGCGGTAAGAAACGTTTTTCACAAATGGGGGCAATATCAAGAAGGTAAACTTTTGAGTAGTTCTTTTCCTGAATAAGTTCTAATGCGAAATAAGTGCCTATAAAACCGGTTCCACCAAAGATGACTGCATTCACTCTATTTTATCCTACCTGTTTCTGATAAAAATCAGTTAATTTCTTGATAAAGACATCCATGGAAAACCCGTTTTCTGCTGTATTTCTACTGGCTTTTGAGAAGGTAACAAGTTTTTCCCGGTCACTAAATCCTTGAATATAATCAGCAGCCTCTCCTTCATGATTAAAGATATAGCCATCAACATCATGCGTAACACAGTCAATATTCCCCGGGATATTGCTGACAATACAGGGTAGTCCGGCAGCCATTGCCTCAATCACTGCTATAGGCATTCCTTCCCAAAGGGAAGTCTGAAGGTAAATATCAGATTGAGAAAGTTTATGTTTAACCTCATCCGCAGAAAGCCAGGCGGTAACCTCAACACCAGCCTCTTGCAGGTTCAACACATCATCAGGTTCACCATCACCAACCCAGGTAAGATGTGCATTATAATTCGACAATAGTTTTGCAATAGCAGCGAACTGTTCAGGGTTTTTCTGCTTTCTTATGCCGCCAACCGTAATGATTTTTAGGGCAGGCTCTTTAGAAATATTTAGCCGTTGCAAGCGTTGTAAATAAAAAGACTCAAACTGTGCAATGTCGCAAAAGTTTTCTATATAATCGCATTTTGCAAAAGGTACAAACTTTTTATAAATTTCGCTTTCACTTTTTGAGCAACACAGAACTGTTCTCGAGAAGATGCTGGCCACATTTTCCAATAAAATAA
The DNA here is from genome assembly GCA_900299555.1 of uncultured Endozoicomonas sp. Lineage (GTDB taxonomy): Bacteria > Pseudomonadota > Gammaproteobacteria > Pseudomonadales > Endozoicomonadaceae > Endozoicomonas. The sequence continues at coordinate 1,438 of OODV01000430.1, read as the reverse complement.
ATATGATTTTTGAGATGGTTGATATATCTTTTCTTTCAAATGAAATACCATGAGGAGTATAGATTATCTTGGGATTTCCTTTAATAAATGGTCTCAAAAGCCTGGTAATGAATCCAGCTTTAGAGGAATGGCAATGAATAATATTTGGTTGTAACGTATTAATCTCATTTTTGACGGTGGTGGCAGATTTTAAATCAACTAAGGGGTTGATTTCTCTTTTCATTTCGACCTTAATTAAGGTTGAGTTTTTGAAATCAGTCAAATAGCTTATAGGGGTTTCTACTCGTTCAGAAAAGATCACACTGTTAGTATGAATTTTAGATGTATTGGCACAAACTTCTTTGATCCAAGAGTATACACCTGTGCTAAAGGACTCAACTACATGCACAACTGTTTTCATCAATTTTATTAATCCTAGGGGAGGTTTCTAGAGATCGATTTGTCATGATCTTTTTAAAAAATACTTTTTAATCATTTCTGGTAATTTAGAAGGTGTGCTTAAAAATATTAAAGTTTGTATAATTCCGATATAAGAGTTCAAATAACTGACTTTAAATTTCTTAAGTTGTAAAGCAAGCCTTGTCCTTAGTTGATTTTTTCGCCTTAATCTGGATAACCCTAATGGATTAGCCTCTGTTTGTATAAGTACTTCTGGCAGGTTGTAAGTTTCGGTAAATTCAAGGAAACGCCAAAAATAATCATAATCCTCTGCATCTTTATATTTATTTGAATAGAAACCAACTTTCTCTGCAATAGAGGCTCTGAACATTACTGCAGGGTGGCAGAAACAGCTATTTAAATGCATTTTTCTTTTGATTAGGTCATGTGTAACTGGAGGTTTATAAGTAAATAGTTCTTTTCCGCTCATATCAAAGAAGCTTGCGTAACTTCCAACAAGGCCTATTCGTTCGTTTTGATTTAGAAAATCCAATTGCTTTTGAATTCTTTTCTTTGTACATATATCACCAGCATCTAGTCGAGCAATATAATCGAATTTGTTATGGTATATATATTCCAGCCCTTTATTTAAAGCGACGATAATCCCAGAGTTATTTTCTAGTCTAATTATATTTATTTTAATGTTATTGCAAGAAAATTGACTAGGCAGAAATAGTTGTTCTGAACTACCATCATCAACAGCAACGACTTCAATAATGTTTCTTTTGCATGAATCAATAGAGGAAATAGATTTAATAAAACCATCTTGATTATTAAAAACAGGAATCAGTATTGCGATTTTTTTCACCAAGCGCACCCTAAAAATAAATAGTCTTAAATTCATTTATAGTTAAGTTTAAATTCATTAAGTAGCCCTGCATTTATATTTGAATACTTTATAATCATTTCTGGTTGACTTAATCACTCTATGACTATTGTATCTCAGGTGATGTATCAAAACTGTTGATAGTGGTTTCGGGAGATAAACTCCCCGATAACT
>OODV01000606.1 GCA_900299555.1 uncultured Endozoicomonas sp. | reverse complement strand
TGATATTGAGGTATCGCTCAATGTCTCTGACACCAGAGCCATTATGGGTTAGCCGGACAATCCTTTCATGTATACCTGGTTGGTTAGCGTTGTGGAGATAATCCAGCTGAAAGGTCTTGTTGCAACTTCGACACAGGGACTTTTGGAGCCCTGATCTGGCCTTTCCATTTCTGACAATATCATCAGGTTTACGACAGTGAATACAGACAACTTCAATAAAAGCCATGGCAGTACAGAACAAAAGACTGGCATAGTAGCAGACTTCAGTTTAATTAATAGCCATCAACTCTTCTGAACCTTCACCAAAATTTCTGGCCTTGTGGTTTTGTCCCGTACTATAGCAGGCAACAGTTACTGATAGACTCTACCTATAATAAAAAAAAACAATAAATCACACACCATTAATAGAAAATTAAATCGATTGTATTGAAATATTTCCACCCCTAATAAAAGTCACCAATAAAAACGACAGAACAACAGTATAGATCAGTAAAAAAATCAATAAACTTAAACCATTACAAAAACAAAAGAAAAAATTACAAAAATAAGACCAATTACGAGAACATAAAAAAAGTTGGACATCTAATTACAAACAGTATTTCACAACAAAAAAAATATAAAACAGCGCCTTCAACAAACAATCACAAAAAATAAAAAAGCAATTAATTAGAAAAAATATAATTTTAATCTAACTTACTGATAGCGAACAAATAAACTAGAAGCTTATAAATGAGGTAACGATACATCTCTCTATTAAAGAGGCGGTAGACGTAAAGTGACAAACAAGTAGAAATCATAAGTTATAACGACAAAGTCAGACAACTAAACTGTATTATTCGTGACGATGAGAATAGCAACAACCCTAGAAGATAGTAACTACATTAAGAAAACCAACACTAAAAAATTAAATCAGAAACCGAAAAAAATCACATACACATCAATTTTTTAACACCTTCAAACTACAGGTATTCAAAAGTAAAAACACCAAAAACATGCAAGGAGTAAATATTAAAGATATCTGACCTCTGTAAATCACCATAAACAGCATCATAAAACCCCGTTTATTGTTTCAATAACAATATCGATTGATTAGTTTCTAAAAACTTGGAGTTACTAAAAAAGTGGACATTAACTGCTGCCGAAATTTCCTCGGATACTTACCTTTTACAAGACAAGAAGCCCAGCAAGTAGATCAAACAGTACCCCTAACAGACAGCCCAGTCTATAGTGGTGAATTTTCTGAGATTCCACTACCACCCGCCTTGAGTACAGATCGTTTTTTCACATTTTTTAAAATGCAACTGGATGAAACTGGGTTACTCAAAGATAACCATGGGGAACCTGAAGTTAAGCAGCTCTTAAAAGCACTATCTCACGCAATGACTTTAGAAGACAATACTTTAAAAACAGATATACTAAAACCAATTATAAAATCAATAAATGAACACACTTCATCACAAAGTGATTTAAGAAAGTTTTGTGCCTATATACAGCATTGCATGAAGGAATCAAGTTTTGTTGGATTTAATCCAGAGACATTGGAATTTGTTCATTTATTAGAAAACCCAAATCAATATTCACACTCAACAGCTCCATTTAGCAGTAGTACCGTTCAGTCATCAAACGATACGGATGTAGCTGTTATAAGAAATGGGATTGCGGACATATGTGAAAACTTTGGTAAATTCCCCGACCCCAGCAAAATCACACTAGAACATCAAAAGGAACTTAACTACAGCAACTATATTGGATTACTGAAAGAGCATAATGAACTCTTTCAATCTTCGATGTTGCAAAAGAACTATCATACCAGGAACTTTGGAAGTGCTTTGCACATCATGTTTAATCAAAGAGTTGTAGCCTATGAAAATAGTATAAAAGTAGGAGAATTTCTACAACAGCCACCGGAAGAATGTCAAAACTGGCCACCTCAGCTTCTTGCTGACTGGCAGTCTGGTATGCCACTGAAAGCTCTCTCTATTGAAATACAAAATCAGGACTCACTGGCACGATTTGATGACAGATTGAAAGCACTGGGAAAAGTAAATCTCATAATGCCGAAAATTAAAAGACCAAGCATTATGCACCCAACTTCAGGAATCAGATATCATCCTGTATGTTATGAGATTTTAAACCCTTCCAGGGTTAGAAGAGATGCTGCCGGGTTAATGTCTGAACAAGTAACACCTCATAGGCCTATGGGTTCTGACAGCAAAGGTATTTTCAACACATCAATGACTTCAACCGATATATCTCTGATAAATGACAAGCTTGATCAATTAAGCATCAAGGCGGAAGTTATACACGACCAATTAACTAAGGTTGAGTCCAGCGAGCTGGGAAAAATCTTAAGTGAAGTCAAAACACTTACAACAGAGTTGGCATTAAAAGCTCAAGGCGATGAAACTAAGCAAGGTATAATTATTGAATTACAAAAAGCCTTGGATGAAGCCAATGCTGCCACAACTGCTGCTCAACTTAATACAACAGAAATAGCAACCAAACTCAAATCATTATGCGAATGGGGGGAGAAAATAGATTTTTCTATTTACGAGAAAAATCAAAAAAACGCTGACGAGATACGGAGATATATTAATGACGTTGAATCATCCAAGGCAAACTTTGAAATCCCATGGATAGAAGGTCATGGTTATAACTGGGATACACCTATTGCTGAACATTATCCAACATGCGCTCATTATATCAACGTCACATTGTCAGGATTAAATGGTGCGGTTACCAATTTGACTGCGAACCCCCATATACATTTTGATTATCAGTCAATGTCTGAATCTTCTAAGCAAGTTGCTTGTTTAACAGGCTATTTACATGAACAGGAGCAGTTGATATCAGCAGAACTTCACGCAGACTGGGTGGCAAGTACAGCTACTGCATTCTTCAGCATTCCATCATTTTTAAAAGCAGTAGATCTGATAAAACTGTCTTTCACCACCTCTATCAGGAATAAACCGATTCGTAAGAAATGCCTAAAAT
>OODV01000432.1 GCA_900299555.1 uncultured Endozoicomonas sp. | reverse complement strand
TGATCTGCTCATGAGTACCAGGCAGATTGCCGTTATAGCGATACTCAAGTTGGAAGCTCTTATTACAGTCCTTGCATCGATACCGCTGGTGACCCGTCTCAGCTTTCCCGTTCTTAACAACATTGAACGTTTGTTGACAATGGATACAGACAACTTGAACTACAGCCATAGATGACTCAAAAAGACAGGAATGTATCAGATCAACAGCTCTGACACATCACCTATTTTTCTTGATGTAAATGGTGATGGGTTGTCAGACAAAATCGCCAGAACCACTACCTCAACAACTGCATTTAAAATTTTCCTCAATACTGGCAAAGGGTTTATCGATCATGCTCCACTGGGGTTAAATCTAACTGACACCACCATTGCCAAAAGCCTGAACTTTAATGACTACAACGGCGACGGCTTCCAAGACCTGTTCTACGCACAAAACAGCAAATTCTGGGTCAAGCTCTGGAATGGATCAGGCTATGGTGATCCAATTGAAACCAACCTGGAATACAAATCAGCGGATAACAACTACTTCCTTGATCTGAATGGCGATGGTCACCGAGATTATGTGCACATTGCTTCCAATGGTACCGCTACCATCCAGCTGGCCAAAGCCGGAGGCGCTGCCCGCAGCAAGATTGTCTCTATTACCAGCGGACTGGGCGCCAAAACCAACATCACTTATGCCCCGTTGACCGAGTCGGGTCTTTATACCAAAGGGACAGGGGCTGCCTGGCTGCGCTGGGGCACCTGCCTGAACGGCAACTGTTCACCGGTCTTTGACATTGGTGGTCCTTTCTACGTGGTAAAGTCGGTTTCCAGCAGCGCTCCTGTGGGGAGAGGCACAACCATTGATCCACTGACAGAGAGCCGGGTGGATTACCAGTATGCAGAAGCCCGAATGCAAAGTGGAGGCAGGGGTTTCCTGGGGTATGGAAAGCTCATTACCACCGATGCCCAGACGGGGGTAGTGACCGAGACCACCTACCGGCAGGACTTTCCTTATACTGGTATGCCGTCGTCTACAGTGGTCAAAACGGCAGGAGGGACTCTGCTCTCCGAAAGTACCAACACCTGGGACAGCAAACAGAATGGCAAGGTCTATCAGCCGTGGCTGAAATCCTCCCCGGAAAAAGGCTACGACCTGGCCACCGGTGCCCTGTTGAAAACCATCACCACCACCCAGACCACCGATGATTTTGGCAACGTGCTGGAAATGGCCGTAACCACCGAAGGTGGTGGAACCAGCAACACCAAAACCACCGTCAGCCAATACACCAATGATGCCGCTAAATGGCACCTGGGACGCCTGACCCGGAGTACTGTCACCACGACCCAGGGCAGTGATACCGAGACTCGCACCTCTGCTTTTGAGTACGATGCCGTGACCGGCATGCTCACCAAAGAGATTGTTGAACCGGATGATGCCCGCTTCCGCACGGCGACCGCTTACACTTATGATGCATGGGGGAACCAGCTGACCTCAACCTTGAGCGGCGAGGGAATTCCGACACGGAGTAGCAGCAATACTTTCAGTGCCGATGGTCTGTACCTGGTCAGTAAAACCAATGCCCTTGGGCAGGTCACAGAGCAGATACTGGAGCGGGACACGTTTGGTCGCCCTCTGCGCATCGCCGATATCAATGGTGTTGAAACTACCTTTGCCTATGACGGCATGGGGCGTAAATCCGGTGAACGACACGCCAGTGGTGCGGGTAAGGACTATTCGCTATTTACCTGTGCCGACGCACCGGTCAGCTGTCCACCATCCGGTGCCCTGGTTGTCGAAGTGAAAGCCCTGGGAGGTCCTCCTGCCTGGGAAATTCAGGATATCCTGGGTCGAACTATCCGCAAGGTTACTACCGGCTTTGATGGTAAAAAAGTCTACACAGACAGCCTTTACGACAACCTGAGTCGGCCTCTAAAGGTCAGTGAACCCTATTTTGAAGGCGACCCTGTTTACTGGCACTCCACGGAATACGACATCTTGGGGCGTACAGTTAAAGTCACCAATGCCAACGGAGACAGTGAAACCTTCAGCTACAGTGGTTACACCACGGTCAAAACCAATGCTAAAGAGCATCGTGTCACCGAACTGCACAATGCCCTTGGCCAGCTGGTACAGGTTACGGACAACCTGAACAATACCATCGACTACCGCTATGACCTGCAGGGTAACCTGGTCAATACCGTGCAAACCGCGTCAGACAGTGGAGCCAGTGCCCGGACGTCAATCACCTACGACCGGATGGGACGCAAGGTGGCTATGGATGATGAAGATAAAGGTCAGTGGCAGTATACATACATCGTCCTTGGACAACTGGTGCAACAAACCGATGCCAAAGGACAGACGGTCGAATTCACCTATGACCTGCTGGGTCGTAAACTGACCCGTATTGACCGCCGTGGCGACAGCACGATTGAAGGCAACACCACCTGGACTTACGACCAGGGAACAAAAGGTGTGTTGTCGGAAGTCAGTGACAGCATCAGCGGTTTTGGCCAGGTCTACAGCTACGATGCCTACGGACGCCCAACAGGTGCCGGTACCACGTTTGAAGGAGAAATGTACCCGCAGACCACGGCTTATGACAGTGTCGGGCGGGTATCCGAGAAAAATGATGCAGCCGGTGCCAGTAGTGGCGTTCGCTACCTCTATAACAGCCATGGCTATATGGAAGCGATCCAGGACATGGCGTCTGAGCGTGAGTGGTACCGGGTAAACAGCCTGGATGCCCGGGGTAATGCAGTAGTACAAACCATTGGTGGCATGCAGCAAACCAAATACTACGCGCCCAGAACGGGCTTCCTGGAACGGCAGACCGTTGGTGCTGCAGGCATCTTTGTTCAGGACCTGAGCTACCAGTGGGACATTGTTGGTAACCTGGAACAACGAACCGACAACAGTACCAGCACAGCCCTGGTGGAAACCTTTGGTTACGATGGCCTGAACCGGCTGACCCACTCCGCAGTCGGAGAGCGGACGGATCGCTATGCCTACGACGGACTGGGCAATATCACCTCAAAAACCGGTGTCGGCACCTACACGTATGGCCAGAATGGTGCAGGTATTCATGCGGTGACTCACACCAGTATTGGTGACATCAGCTATCAGTACGATGCCAACGGTAACATGATTTCTGGCGATGGCCGAACCCTGGAATACAGCACCTTTGACAAACCGGTGCAGATTCAGAAAAACGGGCATACCACGGAATTCCAGTACGACATCAATCGCAGCCGTTTCAAACGGGTGGACACCGATAAAAACAGTGATACGACAGTGACCCGTTATGTGGGCAATGTAGAATTTATCACCCGTCCCAGCGGAAATCGTGAAGTCAAACGCTACATCAACGGCGTGGTGATTGATACCACGACCACAAGACCAGACAGCACCACCATCAGCAGTGTGCAACTGCTGTTCAAGGATCACCTGGGCAGTGTCCATACCATTATGGACGGCAACAGCATGACCGTGTTGCAACGCCAGAGCTTTGATCCCTTCGGTATGCGACGCAACGCCACCAATTGGCAGGACTTGCTGGAATCACAACTCAGCGGCTTCAACACCGGCTACACCACCCGAGGCTTTACCGGGCATGAGCAGCTGGATGAAGTGGGGCTCATTCATATGAATGGGCGGGTGTATGACGCCAGGCTGGGTAGATTCCTACAGGCTGATCCGTTTGTTCAGGCGGCTGGGAATACGCAGAGTTTTAACCGGTACTCAGCTTTAGAGCTTCACTGGTACATTCGATTTAATTTTTATATGAGTTAAACCAACCGTCACACATAATAAATCCAGGCGGTTGTGATGTACTCTTTAGAACAAACAAAAATATTAAAAGAACTTTCGTTCTATATTACTGTCTTTCACCACACCAATTGATATTTTCCTGAAACCTGTTGTCAAAGGACTGA
>OODV01000433.1 GCA_900299555.1 uncultured Endozoicomonas sp. | reverse complement strand
CCTTGTGGTGACGCAGGGCGTTGTAGATGGCAATCCCATCAAACACGGAACCACCGGGGCTGTTGATGCGAACCGTGATTTCACTGACATCCAGCTCCTTCAGGTCATGCACCAACTGCCTGGCAGAAAGACCAGCCCAGTCGCCGATCACATCGTAAATCAATAATTCTGCGGGCTGATTTTGGTCAGCCTGATTCTTCAGCGTATACCACGGCTTATTGTTCAGCGGTTTCTTGCTCATCCTTGTTTTCGTCCTTGTCAGTAGTGGAAGGATCCTTCGAAGACTGCCTGCCATCGCTGTCGTACTGAAGGGTCAGCTCATCGGCCCGCCGATTGTCAGCAGCGATTTCGTCATCAATCTGTTCACTGTCATACCCCTGTTCAGACACCACTTCTGAACGAGATTTGAAGCCACTGCGCACTGCCAAATTCTGGGCCTGCATATCCTGAACCGGATGCATATAGGGCCAGCCCTGAGCAATCCATTTCACCCGGCGATAATCCGCTTTGTTGTTATGGAAACGTGGAGCATTGATTGCACCACTAAGCACGGCCATCTCCAGCCACCGATTCCAAACCGGCCGACAAAACTGGAACACCAATTGATTGTGCTGAATTTGCTGAATACGTCGGCGGAACTCATTCAGAACTACCCGTAATGCCCGGTCACTGACGCCTTTCATATCCCCGGACAGAATTTCATAAGGCAGTCCAATACCGGCTGCAACGGCCATTAATTGCTGACGGATAAAATCGGAATAATTGCTGGCGGCACCCGGTGGCGTATTGAAGGTAATCTCCTCCCCCGGCGAGAGTTCCTGCATCGTGCCAGGCTCCATTGCTACCATGGGCACACCTTGCAGGTCGTAGACAATCGGTCTGCCCGTGAGTGGATCCACCTTCTCGCCATCCGGCGCTGGCTTGGTGATAAAGCCGGTGAACAGGTTGGCAATCTCCTGGCGCAGCAGGGTCGCATCATCAAACTTGTCGAGATGAAACATCCGCAGCAGCACTTGGGTCAGCAGCGGCTGTCCTCTTAACTGGCCAGGGCGCAGTGGTTCATAAAGGTGTAGTACCTGGTCCGCAGGAATACGACGCAGGTCTGCTGTATCCAATGTTGTGTAATCGGAAGGGTGCTGTCGATGCATCCAATAGGCCACCCGTTTGCCGACCGCATTAAACTCAATACCCGCCCGGATTTTATGGCCATGCTTCAGATCGTCGTTGTAATCCCAGGGAACAAACTCCGCTTCCAGCAGCTGCACTTGCAGAGGCACGCTGAGTCCATCGGATGGTTTCCGAGGCCTCAGTCGGGCAAAGCATTCACCGGCTTCCAGCATGGAACGCACTGCCAGTGATTGCTGGCCATAAAAGTCCAGCTGACCATCCGCATCGGATTCATCGGACCAGTCCAGAAACAGTGCCTGCAGGTTTTGACGGAACCGATCATTGCTCGCTTCAGACTTGGGTTTGATCCCCGTACCGACAATATTGGCTACCAGCTTTTCCAGCCCGGATGCCGCCCAGGGATCATTGCGAATCGCCGCTCGTGAACGATTGATTAACGTCCCCAGATTACCGGTCAGCGTGTTATTCGGGCCGGAAGATGGTGCCGACCAACTCTGGCTTCTCCGCCCTCGCCCAGCGGAGGTGTAGGCAAGATTGCTTACTCGTCCTCTAAAACGTTGTTCCCACTTCTGGCGCATCCATGATATCAATGGCAAGATTCCTTATTCTGAACGACTTTGACGGTGATGTGATGAGCGAACTGGCACTGAAATACTGTGATCAGTGGGCCAATAAGTGGAGTATTTCTGACCAGGATCAGGAGCTATCCAACAAACTGATTGATGTATTTTCGAGATACCTATCCAACCTTGAAGCCCAGAATGTCAGCAAGACGACTTTTAGAAGACATAAATCAGCTTGTCTCGCACTGGGTGGTTATATTGTCGGAGAAGTGTATGGCTATGAAACAGACGGTCCATTCGATGACCTTGATGGGAAGACCATTATTCTAAAATACATTGATAGCGAAGGTGGCCCTCTCATCCATTCGCATGAACCCACCTGGCAGTCAGAGCTGGATGCCATGTGTAAAAAGCTCTATAAACTCATCAACGCCGAAGCGATTTAGCCGCTCAAATCCCCTTTGTCGAGTAGACCCCATACTGGCGAGGCCGCTTCTGCTGTTTCGCCAGTTCACGCTCAATGGCCTGCAGTCGCCTTTCCATCTCGCCGAAGCTGGCGTATTCCACCTTTCGGCCTTCAAATTCCACGGTGCGGGTTTCCCGCAGCAACACGGCTCGTTTCAGGGCTTGGTATTCAGCATCGGTAATCATGGGTTTATCCATTCAGATAGGTACTGGGAGAGATTCGACGATTGCGATTCACGACAATATCCGCTGGTTCTTCTTGTTCTATCTGCACTTCAGGTTCTGGCCGTTGTGCTGCCAGCTGTTCTAGATCCAGCCCTCGATGTTGCTGAAGGATCCTAACAGCCGTCAGGGCATAGACGCGGCAATCCAGTGCTTCATTGCGTTTCTTTTTGGCATCCCATTCAAAGTAGGCAACACCGTGCTTGTATTTACGCACCTTCTCTTCTGCCGTGGCCTGCTTGAAGTAGTCCTCATCAAAGTAATCACTGATCGGCCAGTGACAGTAGCCTGCGCCAGGCTCAAGAATACGGTAACGCTGGTAGATCAACTCTTTCGCGGTATCCGTTCCTACGAGAGTGAGATAGATGCCTTTCTTGTTCTTTGTCTTTGGGAAGGTCGCGATGGGTTTACCCGATTGAGATGCTCCTTTGATCGGTATTAACCAGTCAGGTCCCTGCTTGCGGGAAAACGCATAAACCTCATCGGTGAAGTGGCCACCGGAATCCATACAGACCTGAGCCAAATTCATTAACACGCCATCATAGCGTCTATATGATTGCCGTAACTTTCCGGCCAGAATTTTCCAGATATCCGGACGAGAGAGGTCACCATACAGGCGCACATAATCAATAGACCAACTCTCTTCACCAGCTCCCCAGCCCACCACTTCAAACTCTACCCGATCATCCTGCACATCGACGCCACAGGTCAGTACTTCAACCGGCCAGGGTACGTCAGCGGGGTAATGCTCACGACGCTGGTAGAGCAACTCATGATCGACCGTTTCTCCTTCTTCCTGCCAGGTCTGGCCGAGTACCGTATTGGTCCAGTCCTTCAGAAGAATCGGATTGTCTTTTGCAGACAGAAAGTCAGCTACTGCATCCTTCCAGCTGTACCAACCGTTAGGGCTGTAGAGCGAACTCAGGTGGTAACCACGAATTTTTCCGTTAGCTTCTGGGTTCATCGCTACCCACTGACCATTACCCAGAAGTTTCGGTTTATCATGTTCTCCCATCCGATACTGGCAATTGATGCACTCAAAGCAAGCCGTTTCCGGATTGTGGTGTTCAAATCTAATCTGCTGCCACTCAATGGGCTGCATATGTTGGCACTTCACACAGGGCACCTGGTACTGACGCTGATCACTGGCTTGATAAGCCGCCTCTATCTTGCTGGCTCCGGCGATATTAGGCGTGGAGACCATCAGAATTTTTCGGTTGCGGGAAAACGTCGCCGTCCGTTTAATCGCCAGATTGATCGGGCTGCCCTCACCATCCACATCGTCCTCATAGGCATCCACTTCATCCAGAAACAGAAAGCGAGCTGGCATGGAACGAAGCCCTGTGGCCGAGTTGGCACCGGTGATGATCAGCACGCCGTTGGGAAATTCCTTCACCATCTGGGTGTTGCCAGAATCCCGGGAACGGGGATCTTTTACCAAGTCCCTCAGCACCGGCATAGCCTCAATCATGGGCGCGATCCGCTGCTTGGAGGTTCGCTTGGCCATATCCAGAG
>OODV01000434.1 GCA_900299555.1 uncultured Endozoicomonas sp. | reverse complement strand
AACAGCAGGAGGATGTTTCCAAAAAATGTTTTGTCCACAGGGCAACAGATTTTTTGAGTAAGTACGAGGTTGTTTAAAATTACGGCAATTCAAAAAAAGGAGGGGCAGTAACATGGAAATGACTACCTAAACATCTCTGCTAAGCCATATAGACAGCTATTTTACAGAACAAAAAAGACAGGCATGAAGCATCATAAGAGCGTTTTCCAACAGTTGTTCAAAGTCATTCCCCTCCACTGTTTCGAAAATGTGGTTAACCGCCATAACGGCGATCATCGAACGGGGGAGTGCTTGGTCGTTTCTCTTGCAAGTCAACTCGTCGTTAGAGGTAATCCTTAATGGTCAGATAAGAATCAAAATGTGCTCTCTTACAATCTTGGTTTTTCAGATAAAAACCCATATATAGTCACCAAGAAACAGTAAAATACACGTCTAATCAGCAAGAAACAGCCGTATCAAGTTTGATTTGATCACTATCAATGATCGCTGTAACGTAGACTTTCAAGCAGTGAGAACCTTGAGGATTGATTGTCCATGCTGAAGAAAAAAACGATCAAAAAAACAGTGGAAACCGAAGTGACGTTTGAGTTCGCTCAAACGGGCATCAAGTCAGTGTCGCTGGTTGCGGATTTTAACCAGTGGCAACCCATCTCCATGAAATACCACAAAAAAGAAGACGCCTTCCGAACCAAAGTAAAGCTACCCAGCGACAAGGCATTCCATTTCCGTTATCTGCTGGATGAGACCACCTGGGAGAACGACCATAACGCGGACGACTATGTGCCCAACCCATACGGCAGTGATAACAGTGTTGTCTACACAAAGATCAAGAAGTAATTAAAAGAAAAACCCGTCACCATAGGGGGGATGACGGGTTTTCCTCTACCAACATTAAGGAGTGATGTGGTTTCGTTAAATTACCAGAACACTTATGGCTGGTCAAAAAACAATCACACGAAATAATTACTCCAAACATTCAAACCGCTTGACAGCATGATCCCCCAGTAACGAACGAACCTTCTCTTTGCACTTATCCACGCACTCTGCTTCGGTCAAGTCATCGACTCGGGCAGCGCATTTTGGACCGAAAATGTCCAGCATGAGTTGTTTGCACTGCTGTTTTTTGGAGGGAGTTTCAATATCAAGATCAATCATGATACACCTGTATTACCTTATGAAAGCCAGTTCCTGATCATCGAATTTAATTAGAACGTACAGCTATCTCATCTAATACAGCAAATCGATCCCTACTCTTCATTGTAATCGACGTTTTCAGGGGGAGGAGGTCTTACTGACTAACTTGCATTCTGTCTAGCCTATCCTCCACTGGTCCGCCTGGCTGTCAATTATTCGAAATCCATCCTGATCATCACACCAGGGGACCGGTGAACAATTGACAGTATGCTATCCATTAAGGCTCAGGTAAAACGCCGTTTTTTGTGCTGGTAGTAGTTAAGACAGGTCTGTGCAGGATCTCGCCGTTCCGACATATGACGATTCCACTGATGAACACCACTGCGGATCCGTGCCTGTCGGGTCGAGTCCGACAAATCCGGGGTATCCAGAATCGACAAATACCCGAAAAGGTTACTGTCCATCGGTTCGTGATGATTCCTATCCGCTTCCAGTGTGGCGGTTTTGGTTTTCTTCATTGCTATTCCCCCCCCCCCCTTTATCTGGGCAATTGAATACATCTGATGCGTCATTTCTGCCCACGTCTTCAGATAGGCCTGCCACATGCTGAACGGGCACCTCCTCGTGTCATCAATCCGGTTCCACTGCTCGATCGCCTGAAGTAACTGCACTTCTCTACTGGTTGCAGGAGCATGCTCATCATCCAGGCAGTAAAGAAAGCCAAACAGTTCGGCTCCCACCCGATCACGCTGCTCAAGCGTTGCTTCCCACTTGAGAATGGCCATCACTTCCAGCGGCCAGTATGCATACAGGTCATACCGATCCTGCGCTGATGCCTCAAAAATACAGGTAAACAGGTCATTCTTTGTGCCGAACCGGTTTGCCAGCCAGGTCGGTAGCTCGATCTGCTCAACCAACGCTTGAAAAAATGCCGCCGAATCATCCATGACACTGAGCCTCCAGTGATTTGAACAGTGACTTTGGGTAGTCAATGCCTTTCGCATCAAACACACTTTTCACCGCACGGTCGTAAGCTTCAGACGGTGTATAGCGGGCAAATGAGAAACAACTGTACAGCCGCTTGCCGCCTTTAGAGATATCACCCTTATAGCCAAGCATCGGATAGAAATAAACACCTGGCACTTCGGGCTCATAGCGTTTGACCATACAGAACAGCTCATCCGGCAGTGTTCGTCGGTGAGCCATCGCCAGCGTATAGGCCTGCTCCTCTGTTTGCCGGGGACTGCAGACAAACTGATCCTGAATATTGATGTTCAGCGGTTTGCAGGTCACACAGAGTCGGATGAATCGTTGTCCGTCTTTCGTGGTAACGGGATAAAGATGGTGATGGGGATCGGTACGATCCAGCCAGCGGCGGTGAATGGCTAGATACCTGGCCCGTTTGCCACTGGCCCGGGGAATATTGAATCTGAGAGACCAGTCTGCCGCTCTATTTATTGGGTCGATATTATCAGACTTTTTCATATAGCAACGATCTCATCATGCTGACTGCAACTCAGGCAGCTTTTTTGGCCAAAACTTCGCCAAAAAATGGTTGTTAAATATTGCGTACTCTCAATACAATTACCTCATAAACATGCGTGGTATCAAGTAGTCAGATAGATATTTACCACTATGTTGATGATGGTCAATGCTCTCGGTGCTCCAGTTAGAAAGGGCTTGCTTACGCACTGCGGAAAAATAGAATTCTGAGCGTCAGGTTATGACCACCGACAGATTGGAAACACTCCGTTACTGGTGTATTCGCTGAAAAAAGACAGTGCATAACAACAAAAACAGACCGAGCATTACAGAGGGTTCTTTATGGTTCCGACGATTACTGCGACTTCCGCAATTGAGCAGTTACAGACTCAGTCCTTACAGTTGAAATCGTGGTTTGAGCACCGGCCCGATACCATCCACGGGCTCTCCGTTAGAAAATATCCTGCCTGGCTTGAGCCGCAATGTTTCTTCAAAGCCAATGATCACATCCCCTTCGATACTGCCCGTTTTAACCTCATGATGAATAACAATCAGCACCTCTGGCAAGTTACCCTCGACATGGTTTTTTACCTGAAACGAAGAGTGACCGACGAAGGTAAGGTGGCCGACGCCAGCATTCTGTTTACCGTGCTCGATGACAAAGACCAGCCCAGGGTGGTGGACTACTTGCCGGTATGGGAGGGAAGTGTTACCGACAATGCATCACCAGAGCAGTGGGTCAACCTCTGGTTCTCAGCTTTAGAGCTTCACTGGTACATTCGATTTAATTTTTATATGAGTTAAACCAACCGTCACACATAATAAATCCAGGCGGTTGTGATGTACTCTTTAGAACAAACAAAAATATTAAAAGAACTTTCGTTCTATATTACTTTCCTTACCAGAGCTGTTTCTGCGAAAGCTGCACCAGTGTTTTGCGAATTGCTCATTGGTAGCATGCTCTCCGGTGAGGGGTTCCTGACTCAGGCTCTGCTTGCCATCCAGTACGATAAAGTCTGGAGCAGCTATCATCATTGGGTTGCCTTCGGGTGCTGGCGTTGGCGAAATCTTGCTCATCAACTGACACTGTTAGTCAGTTCCAAAGCACCTGAAGAGGAACCGGTTCCCGTTATTCTCGATGACCTGATCCTTGAGCGTTGTTCAGAGAACGCGCCTGCCTGTCGCATCCACCGACAGCACAGCCAGAAAAAGAACCGTGC
>OODV01000436.1 GCA_900299555.1 uncultured Endozoicomonas sp. | reverse complement strand
TGATCTGCTCATGAGTACCAGGCAGATTGCCGTTATAGCGATACTCAAGTTGGAAACTCTTATTACAGTCCTTGCATCGATACCGCTGGTGACCCGTCTCAGCTTTCCCGTTCTTAACAACATTGAACGTTTGTTGACAATGGATACAGGCAACTTGAACTACAGCCATAGATGACTCAAAAAGACAGGAGTGTATCAGATCAACAGCTCTGACACATCACCGAACAGATCAGCTTTAACTACGACACTCATCTTATCAAACAGGCGGGAGATAAGGGTGCAATAGGAAGTTTTTTCTACAGTGTGCATCCGTTTTTTTTTGACTGTGGGACGTTATGGCATGCCTTTGGCATTTTTGGTTCGTGGAAAACAGGAGAAATATATTCCTTCCGGGCAGGAAATAAACATGCAATTCCTCCAGATCAGGAATATGTCATAAGCCGGGAAATCTGCAATATGTTGAATGAGACAGTCACAAAAAGTTTTCGTAATTCAGAGCCAGAGGCGTTAGACGTTTCCACAGAAAATCCGTTCACTGAATGGGACAGATCAACAGCAAAAGACATTCAGTACCTGTCATTAATCTATTTAGGGGTAGGTGCCTACGGTATTAGGCAGATTAAATTAAATCTATTAATTCCTATCAGAAGTATTGATGGAGAATTAGTAAACCTGCAACGGGTTTATTCTGATGGTAGTAGTATTTTTCAATTTGATAATGATATTTGTGGATGTTTTCACCGGATCGGCAACCCGGTAGATAAAATCATATACATCTCAGATACCTATCAAACAGGTGCGAAATTCCATGAAAAAACCACCCACGCGCTAGCTGTGGCGTTCTCTCAAGAAAATGTTGAAGCGGTTATCAGAAAACTGCGGGAAAAATACGTTGATTATGAGTTAAGACTGATTGATGAAGATAACCAAACTCAGGAAATAAATTCTTCCAGCGACCCAACACCGGAAGAATAATCATTTAGAAAATCCAACTTAAAAGCAGTCATCCTCGAATCATGAGGATGACTGTTTACATTTTGCCGTTTATGAAAGCAGGTTTCGCAATATGAATAGTAAACCATCTGATAAAAAGGTGCATAAAAAAATAGATAACCAAAAAGATATTATTAAATTACAAAGCCGGAAAAATTTTAGCTTGTTAGAACAGCGAGCCCCGGAGTTTTTTGAAGCACACAAAAATAATCCGGGCTATTTGATTCATCTATTGAAAGAAATAGAGGACAAGGAGACACTACCGCTAGTCCCAACATTGGAGCCAGAGACAGCGTTTCCAACCGATGCTCTGCTGGGTATGTCTGAAGCAGTTTATACCATAGCAAGCAAAGTCAGCATGCCACAGGCTTTGGTTGGCCAGTGTGCGTTAGGTTTAGTCAATGCCATTACTCAAGGTCTGGTCAATGTATCGAACCCTGCAAGCCCAAGGCCGGAACCAACCAGCCTATACCTGCTGACGGGTGCTGAATCTGGTGAAGGAAAAACGTTAACTGAGAAAATTCTTAGCAATCAAATCAATGAAAAAGCAAATGCCACTGATTTGGCTTACATGAATAAGCTTAATGATTATGAGCTGGCTAAAAAAGCATACAGCGGTCAGCAAGAAGCCATTAAAAAGAAACAAGACTTGAGTCAGGTACAAAGAGAGCAGCTATTGCAAGAGTTGAAAAAACCAGAAACCCCGATGAATCCACGATACCGAATATCTGATACAACCCTATCTGGTGTTGCTAGACAGCTTCACAATGGTTGCACCCGACTATCCATTATGACCGATGAAGGGGGGGTCTTTTGGGGTGGGTTTGCACTGGTCAATAACCAGCGAGCCGGTGTCATGGGGGCATTCAATTCTATTTGGAGCGATGGAAGCTGGGAGTTTGACCGTGGATCAGTAGACAATAGCTACCGATTGATTGGCCGTCGGGTGGCTATCAGTATGAGCGTTCAAACAAAAATACTGCAAGAAGTCATGATGGATGAAGCAGCTATGGAACAGGGATTTTTGGCAAGGCATCTTATCGCAGCCCCGGATTCACGCATCGCTAACCGAAAAATGATAAAGATAGACTGGAGCAAGGAGGTTTCAGTCGTTGAGTTCTGGGAAAAATTGAACCGTATTTACGACATCACACCGCGCGCCAAGTCTAATTACCCTCTGGTACTCGAACCTAAGAACCTTATGTTGTCTGAAGAAGCAGAAAAAATCTATATGGCGTTTGGTGACAAATGCCTTGGGTTTTACCAGAAAAAAAGATACCAACCTATAAAGCCCATGCTCGGAAAGGCAGAGGCACAACTAAGGCGAATTGCAGCAACACTAACCTGCTTTAATGATCCTTCTTCCGAGATCATCACTGATGAAGTCATGGAGGCATCAGTCTATCTGATGGATTACTACCTGCAAGAAGCAGTACGCATTACCGGAGAATGCCAATATTCGGCAGAAGCTCACAACACAGATTTAGTACAGGCATCCGAGTTACTGGATTGGTTGAAAACCACCGAGCGGTATTTGGCTTATTCTGCCGATATGTTGCAACATGCCCCACACAAATGCAGAAATAAAACCACCATTGAGAAACTGATGAAGCTATTGGTTGGTTACGGCCACGCTTACCAGATGCCGAAGGATACTATGGTTGATGGCAAGAACCGTAAGCATGTATGGCTGATTATCAGTTGACCCCCTGCTAATCTGGCTAATCCTGCTAAACGATGCTGTATCCCTTGATTTTTAAGGGAATAGGATTAGCAATTAATAATAATATACTGCTAATCATTGCTAACCCATGGATACATTAAATTGATTATGTGTACTGGATTAGCAAGATTAGCAACCTTAAAAACCGGTTGCTATTCATTGAAGCCCTTTAAAATCAGGAGGTGCAGCCCTGATTAGCCAGATTAGCGGGATTAGCAACGCTGCCTCTTGGTTTTGTTTGAAAATACCCGCCTGTGTGTCTGCCAACCTGATTAAATGACCTTCTGAGGTACTTTTGTATGAATAAGCTGTCCGGCAAATGGGGTGGAGTACGCCGGAACTCTGGCAGACCGGCAAGTGGTGTCAGGGAATCCCGCCGGATAATCCAAGCTGCATTGACTCAACAAGGCGTGGAAGGTTGCGCCCATGCAATTACAGATTTGATACTGGCAGGACGCGGGGGAGAAGTGCTGAAAATCTGGTGTGAGAATATTTCTGTTTACGCAGAGCATTTAAAAGAGAAAGAAGAACAGCAAGCTCAAAAGGATATTTTAGTCGCAGCCTTATCTAAACCATTGGGCATCAGATGCTCGCATTGACCGAGGTCAAACCCCGCGCTCGTATTTGTGGATATAAATACCACAACATCACCAAAAGGAAACTATCCAGATGGAAACACAACTGCCGGGCGACCGGATCAGAGCGCTTAGAAAAAGAGCAGGGTATACCGTACGGGAAATAGCCGTTGAATGTGACCCTCCTATGGACTTCAGCACCGTTGCCAGAATCGAAAATAACAAGGGTTATACCTGTTGTACATTGATGCGGCTTGCAGAGGTTATCGGTTGTGATGTGTGGGATTTTTTCTTGCCTGATGGTTTAAATGGATATACCGATCTGACAGCGGATCAGAAAACACAAATCCACAGGATGATAGCCAGTCTGTCAGCAGAAAATGCCTGTAAGGCTCTGGATACAGAATCCCAATAACCATTTTTAGAAAATATTTTTTTCAAATTTTTTCCCGCTTACCCAAGTTATATAGGTGGTTATGTGGGAGGGGGGGAGG
>OODV01000437.1 GCA_900299555.1 uncultured Endozoicomonas sp. | reverse complement strand
AACTGGCTGGAAGCCTTGGTGCTGTTATCTCGAATCACTTCAGTGGGAATTGCTGCGTCTGAAGAGGTTGGCTCGACGATCTATTTGCTTTTCAAGATCAGAAGAAGTTCACGATAAAGTAATCGGAGAATTTATCTACCGAGAGCACTATCAACTCCTCTGAACCTCCACCAAAAATACGACAGCCAAATAGTATTCGTTATGGCTGTTTTATATTCATGTGTTTTGGAAAAACACTGCATTACCAGTAAACATAAGATGAGTAAGAATTAAGTAAATGAAAACATGGTTTATACGTTGAAAGGCAATAAATGCTCGTGGTTAGGATAATGGTTGATATTTTATCTGATAAAGAAATTAAAATTTTTTTTTTTGATTTCAAAAAAACTATTAAGGGCTGAAACTTCTTCAGGCTTTTCATCTCAAAGAATTGTTATTTTGACCCAAAAAAAGAATGGAAGGTATGTAAATGTTTAGTCCTTTGAGTCCTCAGACGACTTTTAATCCACAAGTAAATAGCGTTCCTGTCAATGGGCAGGCTGTGCAACAAGGAGGACCTACACAAACTGCACAGTGGAGCGGTCTTGGCAGTGTTGCCTATCAACCGAATACCCAAAATCAAATGCAATCTCACTTGTTTCCTGGTCAACAAGGGCCTGGGCAAAGGACTATGTCAGAGTGGACAACGAGACCAGTTGAGCAACAAATCGGGTTGACATCGCAAGCTACGAGTGAGAGAAATCAAGCCCTTATGGACGGCTTTATTAATCAGCGGCAGCTTCTTGGCGCGTATGCTGCGGTACGTGGGCAAATTGGACCATTACAACAGGAAAATACACAATTACGAGATGAATTAAGTCAGAGGGCTCCTTTTAGCCAAGAAGCACTATCACCCTTCTTCCAAAGAATGCAAAGATTATCTGCAGATCATGCCCAATTGGTGGGTGACAATGCAAGCCAGCTCGAGCTACTTGGAGAAATCAAAACTGCAGGTGAGCAAGCGACATTTAAACTTCTTGAAAACACTGCTCAGATCGCTAGCTTAAAGGCTGATAAGCAAAATTTGGAAGAGGCCCTTGAGCAACTTCAGACAACACTGGCAGGAGTCCGACAAGATTTAACCACGGAAAATGGGTTGAATGACCAATTACGATTGGAGGTGGCAGCACATCGGGAAGCGTTAACTCAAACGCAAGTAGAGGTAAATACAGCGCAAGCAAATGTAGGACGTTTAGAAGATTTGCTGGCTCAAAGTAGAGACTTGTTGACACAATCGCGAGAGGAGGTGAACTCGTTAACGAACCAGCTTACTGGGTTAGAGCAAGCATGCGCTTTGAGAGATACTGAAATAGCAGGGATGAAGCATAATATTGAACAACTGCAACAACGTGGAGTTCAATATCAAGATCAAGTTGTGCAGGCTCAAGAAACCGTAAAACAAATGGAGACGGAACGGAGGGCTTTGGACGTTGCACTTACACAGGTTAGAGGTGAACTTCAGGAAGCCACAACAAGTAAATTACAATATCAAAAAGCCGCTGACGATTTGAGAGGACAGCTTGAATCTGCAATGGCTCAGTTACAACAAGCTGGTCAAGCTCATGCAACGAATGTTCATCAGATCCAGCAAAATTATCAGCAACAACTAACTCTCTTGCAAACTGAGATGAGCACACTCACTGATTTGCTTGAACGAACAAAAACAGAGAAGAGCGAGCTTGAAGGACAGCTACAAGGTGGAATCGGTCGGGAAGCAGCGGAAGCGCTCACACAGGAATTGGCGGAAAAGGATACGACTATTCAACGTCTTGATGGTGAAATAAGTCGTCTCAAGGGCGATTTGGACAGACAGGAAACAGAACATGAGCACGGAATGGGTCACCTTACT
The DNA here is from genome assembly GCA_900299555.1 of uncultured Endozoicomonas sp. Lineage (GTDB taxonomy): Bacteria > Pseudomonadota > Gammaproteobacteria > Pseudomonadales > Endozoicomonadaceae > Endozoicomonas. The sequence continues at coordinate 1,875 of OODV01000437.1, read as the reverse complement.
GACGAGTTGGCGTTGACTCGGAATACTTTGCAGCAGCAGATCATTGCAATTGCTGATCTCCAAACTACGAATCGTCAAATTTTTGAGCAGGTTCAGAGTCAAAGAACTCAGACAGATGATCGGCTTAGAGAATTGCAGCAGCAGATTGATAGTGTTCGGGCACAAACCAGTATGAATACGAAGAACGTTGATGAATTTGGTGCTAAATTGAACCGTTGCCTTTCCCAGCTTGAGCAGGTTTCCCAACATAGTCAATCTTTAGCCACTCTTTTAGAGGATCTTAGGGAGCTGAATATTGAATTCAATGGAGAGGGAGGTCTGAAGCGTAGTAATGAAGCCACTCTAAGTGCGCTTGATTCCTTGCAATCTCAAGTTTCAGCCTTGCAACAAGAGGCTTCAGATAGCGCAGTTACCGAAGGTCGGCACTCTCAGGTAAGAATGGAATCTTCAAATCTGGGTCTTGGCCTTTCAGAATCGATTTTTCCAACACAGCAAAGAGAGCTTGGTCATTTAGAGAGTGTGACTATGACCCGCAATCAGGCTGAGTCTCTGGAGACACTTCCTTCTTTTACTCGGCATACGTTATCTCAGCCTGAGGCTGGGCCTATGCAAGTTACGTACGGAGGTGGACGTATTCAAGACTTTGCTACTGCGGTTGGCAATCTGAGTACACCAGCCTTATCCTCAGATCAGGAATGAGACTTAGGACAATAACACTCAACCGATCTCTCTTTGGATATTCAAGACGCACTGAGGAGTACTTCTCCTTAAAGTAGTGTCGGGCGGGGATAGCCGGTGGGGCCTTGATCAGGCGTATAGCCCCATGGGAAATGTGACCTCACCACCACGTGACTAATCGTTTTTTGTGAATTGTCTTTTTCGTCAGTATTTAGCAAACCACTGACTTTGTCTGGATCTGTATTGCGCAATGCCCCTAAAACAGTCAGGGGCATTTTTCTTTGTAACGGTTCTATTTCAATGCCTGAACTCCCTTTGCGGCCCACCTTTTATTTGCTCAACGAATAGGTCTTCTTGCTTTGAATGTTATCAGTATCAGCTTCATGCCTTGGGCAATGCGGTACACTTCATTCTCGCTGCAGGGCAGGCATCAGAATATGGTCAGGCCAATACCCTGATTGAAGGAATGCCAGCAGACTTTGTCCTCGCAGATAAAGAGTATGACTATGATTCGTTCATTGTTGCTATCAGGTAAATTGGTGCCGATCCGTTGATTCCACCAAGAAGCAATCGAGCCAGCCCTAGGCGGTATGATCGGGAAATCTATAAGGAGCGAAATCTGATTGAACGACTTTTCCAAAGCTCAAGAATTCTCGCCGCATAGCAACACGTTATGAAAGGCTTGCGCGTAATTATATGGGGAATACTTCAAACCGCAGGGATCATGATCTGGTTAGCTTAAATTCAGATCAGGCGTTGATTGGCTGGATAGTCGTGAACACCCCCTGGGCTTTATTGATGAAAAATTTGAGACAGTTTTTATGCAGCTTTTTTGCACGACTGCATGGTAGTACAACGGAAGGACAGCAATTCCCACTGAAGTGATTCGAGATAACAGCACCAAGGCTTCCAGCCAGTTTTGCTTATTACAAAATCGCAAACTTTAAGGCAGGATATCTCGATATTGTGAACATTGTTGCTTTACTGTGCCGCCATCCAAACGAAAGACCATAGCTGAAAAACTGATCACTATCGTTTCAAAACTCAGCTTTAGAGCTTAGGTATTACGGACGTTTGAGAAGTTTATTTCTGAAATTAATAAAGCATTTCCAGTGTAACTTCTGAACTGGCCAATTCTCTTATATTACCGACTCTACAAGCAGTCTATGCTGCTCTGGGTTTCGAGCTTAATGTTCG
>OODV01000440.1 GCA_900299555.1 uncultured Endozoicomonas sp. | reverse complement strand
CATCGACAATCATCTCCGGCTCAATGCCTTTTTTTTCCAGATCCTGGGCAATGCGCGAAGGGCCTTACCCTTTGGCCGCTCTGTGCTGTATGAAGCCGGTGACATAGCGTTCGTTACTAAGTAGCCGTTCTTTTTCAAGACGATCAAGCTGAAAAGGAATTCAAGCTCAAGGCAATCAACATGGTCATTGAGCAGGGACAGTTACCTGCTTCTGTTGCCAAGAGCTTGGGAGTCGGTTCAGAAAACCTTCGTCGATGGGTGCGGGAACACAATTAGCCTGACAGACACCTTCTTGAACAGAAGTAACTGTCAGATCTGAACTTCTACAGCTCATATCTGGGCTACATGAGCTCAGTTGATTTTGAGTTAACTGACCTCCGGCAGAGCCGGAGGCTTATTTGATTACGCCCTCTAAGGGCTTTAGTTGCGCCCAAGGGCGCTCTTACCAATCAAGGTGGTGCTGATCTCTATTTGAGTCATTCTTTTCTTGATCTCGGAGTTACTGTTCAGCACCCCTCAAAATCTTCTGGAAATTCCTGAATTATCTGCCAGCCTGAGATGCAATAAATCTCAGGTTCATATCCAGCATGGGTTCTGAAACGTCGTCAACACCTTCAAGCGACCAACTCTTGGCAGAGGAAGTTGTACAACTACGCATGTACGCATGAAGGTTGCCTACCTTGAAGCACGGTGTCGCGAGCTTGAGGGTATGGTCGGCAAAAACAGTCAGAACAGCAGTAAACATCCATCGTCCGATGGCTATCAGAAACCCAATAAAAGCGACAGTCCCCAAGATGATTCCACTAATGGAAAAAACTCTGATTCACAGCAGCAGTCTCCAACTCCCAAAAGCCTGAGGCAATCGTCTGATAATAAAGCCGGTTGTCAAAAGGGGCATAAAGGTAACTGCCTTAAGTCAGTTGATAATCCTGATTATGTTGTCTATCACACACTTCTGGAATGTCATGATTGCCACACTTCCCTTCTTGACGTTGAGCCACTCAAGCATATTGAGCGTCAGGTGTTTGAATGGGGAAAGCCCGGTTGCCCCGAGGTAACCGCTCACAGGGCAGAGGTGAAGGTTTGTTCTTGTGGTCACCATAACCAGGCAGCTTTTCCCGAGGGAGTGACCGCTGCCGTTCAATATGGGCCGTCAACAAGGGCCATGGCCGTCTACCTGAACCAGTATCACTTTATTCCTTACAAGAGAGTGTCAGAATATTTTCATACCGTTCATAACATGAGCCTCAGTGCAGGCAGTGTTGCCAACTTCGTTGCAGCAACTTACGAAAACCTCGCCTCTACTGAACAGGTCATCAAGGATGCTCTGAAGGGGACTCCTGTTGCTGGCTCCGATGAAACGGGTATGAGGGTGGACGGTGATCTCTGGTGGCTACATATCCTGCGGGATGATCAGTGGACACTCTACCATCTTGCGGAAAAGCGTGGCTGCGAAGGCATGGATGCCATGGGTATATTGCTCACGTTTACCGGCGTGCTGGTTCATGATCACTGGAAACCCTACTTTACCTATGCGGCAGTGCATGTGCTGTGCAACGCCCATCATCTGCGCGAGCTTCAGGGTGTGGTAGACAGGGATGCCAACCAGCTGGCTCTGCGCTTAATGAAACTGCTGCGGCTCAGCTGGCATTATTGTAAAGGGTTTAACACTATTGGAATGCTTCAGATGCCGTCTGTTCTGCAAGAGCGCATAATAGAAGATATTTATGATCGTGTACTCAAGCACGCACTGGCGAAAGAAGCCGCTGATATGGAGAGGCAACGGCAAGAGCTGGGACGGAAGAAGGTAAAGAGAACCAAGGCTTATAACCTGTTCAAGAGGCTCATTGATTTCAAGGAAGAGACACTGCGTTTCATGACGGATTTCACAATCCCTTTCGATAACAACGGCAGCGAAAGGGATGCCAGGATGGCAAAGCTGAAGCAGAAAATCTCAGGCTGTTTCAGGAGTGAAGACGGTGGTTCCCTATTTACGCGGATCCGCAGCTATGTGTCGTCTGCGAAAGAGAATTACGGCAACCTTCCGCTTCTTGGGGCTGAATAGTTACATCTCGGATATACTCTCTGACAACTTCACGCGAAGGCCGACTTTTCCGATTCTCACAAAAAACAGCTCTCTTGGTTTACAAGGGTTCCAGAGCATATGACCGTATGATCGAACTCTAAAATGAACAGAAAATCGCTATATTTTACGACAGAAGTCGTTAATGGTAATAAAAATCATAATAAACCTTAGTGCATTAGTTTGATTGTAACCCGTGATATGCAGGGCTTTCAGGTATTTTTAATATCATTTAATAAGTCGGCCTTCGCCAACTTCTTCATCAAGCCCGACTGTTGAGACAAAATACCCTCTTGCCCAGAAATGCTCTCCATTGAAGTTTCTCTGCCTACCCCTGAAGTTCTTTGCAATCTCAATTGCACATTTACCTTTCAGATATCCAACAACCTGAGAAACCGAATACTTTGGAGGAATACTAATGCACATATGTACATCAAGTGCCCCTCCAAAATCTTACATCCCTGTCTTCTTACAAGTTCATGGAAAATTTCTCCAAGATATTTTCGAAGCTTTCCATAAATCACTTTACGTCTTCTCTTCGGGATGAAGACAAGATGATACTTACAATCCCAACGTGTATGAGCCAAACTCTGGTAGTCTCGCATAGGTTTTCCTTCAAGTTTTTTGGTCGAAACATGAAGATAGCTACCGCCGCCACGGTAGAACCTATGCGAGTCACCCCGGCATAGCCGGGGGTTTGTCAATTGTTAATTACAGGAACTGAAAACGGCTTAACTGGGTGTCCGTTTTTACTCGAACACTACATTCCATTCACGAATCCCCTTGTCATTTTGATGGAGCTATACTAAGCGGTATAACCAAGAACTAGCCTGCAGACCCAATCATATGGTACATAATAGGCATTATCGATGCTTGTTGTTCTCTTTGATATGGCATCAACATCAAGAAAAGGAATATTGGTAACATATTGCACCTCAATGCCTCTAGGAACAACCTTACAATCACTCCTTTCAAGAAGTGCTGAGACCTTCAATTTATCCTTTTCCGCACCCAGCGGCCTGACTACAAGTTTATTCGCATCAGCTTTAGTTAGTACACCCTTAGTATCAAAAGACACTATTCCTTTGGCATCAACACCATCAATTTCAAACCCAAAGGTTCCTTCAGCACCCACTGCATCCTGACCACCACCATTCCTAAATGAGAGCACCGCTGTATCGCCAGGAGCAAGAATTGCTGGAACGTTAGACATCAGAGTCCCTTCCACAAATACAGGAACACTTGGAACCAAATTCGGGCTACCAGCAGCAGCATCATATGAAAGAATGATATGAGTATTCGATACTAACTCACAATACCCATACGACCACCTATCAATACAAGTAGGATCACCATGACAATCACTTTTTGCCACTGCCTCTATACTCGTACTCTGCTTTAGAGCTTCACTGGTACATTCGATTTAATTTTTATATGAGTTAAACCAACCGTCACACATAATAAATCCAGGCGGTTGTGATGTACTCTTTAGAACAAACAAAAATATTAAAAGAACTTTCTTTCTATATTACTGTCTTTCACCACCTCTATCAGGAATAAACCGATTCGTAAGAAATGCCTAAAAT
>OODV01000568.1 GCA_900299555.1 uncultured Endozoicomonas sp. | reverse complement strand
CGGATAGCTGTGGTCGACGAGACATCTGTTCCAGGTAAAACGATTGATAATGATGCCTGAGCATAGCTGGCGTCAGCTTAAGGATTTAGAAAAGGTGATTGGTATAGCATGAAGAGCTATCGAACCTTTTCATAAAGCTACGGTCTGAGCAATGCCTATGGCAAGCAATAAACGAACACATGAGGTTAACTTTGTGTATAGCTAGCAAGGATAGGTAAAATGATAGAGCATCCCATCCTGTCTACTCAAACCATCGGGGCTTACTTTCAAAATTCATCTGTCCCTCAGACTGGAATTGAGGTCAGTGCCAAAGTTCCATGGTATAAAACCAGAACTTGCAAGGTTGTTATGGTGGGGTTGGGTATACTTGCCACTGCCGGCGCTTTAGCAGCCTTCATGTCAGGCTGCTTTGTAGCTGCTGGAATCCTCGGAGCAGCTGGATTGCTATGCGTTGGAATTTCTCTTATTCAAACGCCATTTGACTCCAAGCCTCTTGCCCAGCGAAATCTATCCTCTGCGTTATTCGATCAGAGTAATAACCCAATATTATCGTCACATGCGACTATAAGCGATTTAGAAACTCCAGCTCCGAATCTTCCGGAAATTCGGGGAGCTAAGGTTCAATGGAGAAGATACATTCATGATGTTGATGTTAAAGCTACTATGGAAAGTTATGATCAATTTTTCGCAAAGAACGTCACGCATCATCCACGAGAGATCCCATGTGAAGCCTATGGTCAATTGGATAAAGTAGAGGATGGGAATATTCCAATTGACTTGATTACTCCAGATGGTCTTATGACTCTAAAACTCAAGGGAAAACTCGGAGGTGGCGGATCGAAGTCATTCCACGATATTGGCAATGGTCAGGCACTCGCAATGATTATACTTCCATATCAGGCCTATGATGAGTTAATGATGCATAGATACCTGGAAAAATTAGGTATCCCTACAAATGAAATCAAACCCGCAGTTATTCGCTGGGAATACCAGGGAGTCAAATACTCAAAAGCAACATATATAGCGCCATCATTTAGCTCCTACGCGAAACAAAATGCTTTCGTATTGGATATCAACAATACCAATGAGACTGCCGATCGACTGAGCGGTAGGAAAGTGTTATCAGGAGGTCAAGATCCCTTTAGACTTGAGAATTGGGATGGGGTTTTAACCCCACTTGTTCATGATGTTAGAGTCCTTGTTGATAATGGAGTTCACACAATACGTGATACTCTTAATGCTATCCTTGCCGGAAAAGGCACTAAATTCCATACAGGAGGCCATACTGATTATGAAGCTCGCGTATTTCCATTTGATTTCTCTAATGAATTCTATGAGCTTCGTCAGCTGCCTGATAAGAAAAAGCTTTCAAATGAAGAGGAAAAAGCTATTTTGAGGGCATATATTGAGCAAGTTGTTTGGATCCAGTTTGATGTCAAAAAGCATCATTTGCCAAGTGAGTGGCATGAGCTCATTGATCGTCTTATCGAAAGATATCTCCGTAAAGGTACTCACCTGAGTGGATGGTAAACTTAAAGTCGGGTTTCTGGTATCTGTGGATCGTATTCAATAAAAAATGCACTATAACATCAAATAAGAAGCTCAGATTAAACTGAGTTAAGAGTGAGATGATCAGGGCAAAACATGAACCTATTTTGATCATTTTGGCATATTTATAGCCCTACTGCCCCCCCCTTGAATGATGCAAAATCGTACAGGCTTTCATGCAAAACCGGTTTTTGGATATGCGCAGGAGGGAATGTTACCAATTATCGTCGTCTATCACTTGTCTTTGGTTGATATTTAGACAAATTAAAGCATGCATGAGGACAAAACCTGCCTGATCAGTTGTGCAATAAATGTTCATATTTTTACCTTGGTGAGGTGATCGGACAGTAGCCACTCCCCTGCATCGTAAGGGCCTGGATTGAGTGAATTGAACGAGAACGTATCGCTAAAATGGCTGAAATCCTAAAGGACAGGAGTTGGAGAGGTTGAGCTAGTACATCATTTGGAGTAGTTCAGACTTAATCTGACATTTCTTTTCAAAAAAAGAAAAGGGTTACCGATTTAG
>OODV01000625.1 GCA_900299555.1 uncultured Endozoicomonas sp. | reverse complement strand
CACTGCAGCATATGTGATGAATCCGGCAAAAGCTCGTGACAACAGCACATACGATTGCACTGCAACTGCCACACTTTGAATTTGGCTGTGCAAAGTGGCAGCAGAAAACACCACATGTGCTGCAGACACACAGGTGATCATCTACCTCTCTTGCAACGGACAACAGCACACATACAGGATGATGTCATGTCTTATCCTCACTCTGACCTTGCTCTCTGACCCCAACATGGATCTGAATGCCTAAACTTAACCTCAGTCCAGCCCTGATTCATTCTCAATCACTTGGTGAAATTTCAGAAAATCATTGAAATTTTGACTCCTTCAAATTCAACAAGTGACACATCTATCCACAAGAGAATTTCACCCCGAATCCAACGCACCCACTCCCATCTTCCTACGACCTTCCTATCAAAAGTTATTAGACGACGTTTGTCAGCAGAAATCAGCACCTTGTCAAGTTCATATCTCCGGAACCCCTGGTCCAATCCGGATGCTTCTGGGCTCTATGGAAAGGTCTCGTCGAGACCAACAAAACCCGACGCCACTCACCTCTCTAGCACCTTCCTGGACAGAGTTATATGTTCAAAATGGGCGTAACTTTTCAACGGAAGGTCCCACCCACTTCAAACTTGCACCAATGGAAAGCCCATAGCGTTTTATGGGGGGGTAGGACTTGGTTTCAGGTCTCTAGGATGTTCCTATCCAGAGTTATTCCAACCCACCAAGGCGTCCGACGGTCTTACAAACCCCTATACCTACCTAACCCTATGCCTAATCCCAAACCCTGACACTAAAAAAGTCCACTTTTTTTTCGGCGGGCTGACACCTAACCCTGACCTGGACATGTTTACTGACCTCAACCAGGTGGGGACTGACCTGAACCCAACAAAAAACCTCATGTGCTTAAAACCTTCTGTCTCACACACTGGCACATTTCTGGAAAAAGTCACAAAAAGTGCACTTTTTGCCATAGTCAAATAGACTCCAAATGGCCTAAAACGTGCTCCTAAATGGTTCCTGGAAGGTACCATTTGCCATCTGACACTTGGTGAAATTTCAGAAAATCATTGAAATTTTTACTCCTTCAAATTCAACAAGTGACACATCTATCCACAAGAGAATTTCACGCTGAATCCAACGCACCTACTCCCATCTTCCTACGACCTTCCTATCAAAAGTTATTAGACAAC
>OODV01000441.1 GCA_900299555.1 uncultured Endozoicomonas sp. | reverse complement strand
GCACGGTTCTTTTTCTGGCTGTGCTGTCGGTGGATGCGACAGGCAGGCGCGTTCTCTGAACAACGCTCAAGGATCAGGTCATCGAGAATAACGGGAACCGGTTCCTCTTCAGGTGCTTTGGAACTGACTAACAGTGTCAGTTGATGAGCAAGATTTCGCCAACGCCAGCACCCGAAGGCAACCCAATGATGATAGCTGCTCCAGACTTTATCGTACTGGATGGCAAGCAGAGCCTGAGTCAGGAACCCCTCACCGGAGAGCATGCTACCAATGAGCAATTCGCAAAACACTGGTGCAGCTTTCGCAGAAACAGCTCTGGTAAGGAAAGTAATATAGAACGAAAGTTCTTTTAATATTTTTGTTTGTTCTAAAGAGTACATCACAACCGCCTGGATTTATTATGTGTGACGGTTGGTTTAACTCATATAAAAATTAAATCGAATGTACCAGTGAAGCTCTAAAGCAGAGCTTATTATCCAGAACTTGCAATTTTCTACATAGAGCATGTCAGGCTCTACCTTCTCCAAGAACTCTGATATTTACTACTACCGGACTCCTCACCTTAGCTGCTGGGGCAGCATTTGGAAGGTCTTTGATGGATCGACAAACTGGGCTCCAAGGTTTAGATAATGAAGGAGGTATACTTAGGCGTGATATTCCAAATACATTAGGGGCTAATTCACAGGATCATTTTGTTCCTGAGCCGTTCGGCTCTAGCACTTATCCATTTGATACATTCCCACCTCAACTACCTGACTTTACGCAAGCACAAGCCAGTTACTGGGTAACTTATGGGCCTGATCGAGTCAAACAGACAGCTTTGCCAATGCTGGATGATCCAAGGCTGGATAGTGAAACTACTGAAGCATTGAATAATTTATTTTCAGAGCATAACAAACCAACACCTGTATCACCTGATTCTGTGATTTCAGAAGCCAATATTGAGAGCAATGAAGATATTCAAAAGGAAGATCATCCTGTACATTCAAGGAAGAAACGGTTCATTGGAAACATCGTACCACCTGAAGGCGATACCGCTAAAATTCTGGTTAAAGTAGTCAAGCCGTCCTGGAAAGGTGGTCTGGATTTATGTGATGGTGCAATCTTATCCCCAAAAATCGTGATAACTGCAGCTCATTGCACCCCCGTTGACCTAAACCCGAATAAAACATTGGTTACTTATCAGAACAAAGTTTTTAAAGTTGAAAATATGAGCATCACTGACAGTATCGCCAAAGAAAAATTCTACTTAGTAGGTCGAACAGATGATATTGCATTGATAAAACTTTCAACGCCACTACCAGACAGTGCGCTGCGGGTGGAAGTTAATCCAAGTATTGATATTTACGGTAGCCCCATCAACTATCAGTTAAAGTACCACCCTCCTTCCTCAGGAAAACAACCACAAACCAACGATGGTGATTCATGCCAAGACAAGTGGATGGTTCACCATAACGATATAGCAGATGAACTGAACAGGCCAACCTATTTGGCCGTGGCAGCAGGTAGCTCGGGTGATCAGTGTGAAATTCAAGACTTTATTCCAAAAACAGGCTTCTTCAGGCCTATCTTCAATATGCAGCTAGAGGAGCCGAATAGCACCTTATGTGAGCCAACAAACAGTACAGACCAACAATTAGATGATTACTGTGCGAGTTACAACTGTACGATCACAAAAGACATCTCACCATTCAAGAGGAATATGCGTGAACCCGTCAGTTATAAGTTCTGCTCCGGTGATTCAGGTTCACCATTACTTGCTTTCAATCCAAAAACAAAGAATTACCAATTAGTTGGGGTTGCCTCTGGCTGGACTATAGAGGGAGTAAATCCTCTACAACTCGCGTTCAAATTTGGAAGTTTGCATGATAATAAAGAATGGTTTGAAAATCATTTCAATATTTCCGAATCAAATCCATTACCTGTTTATCACGTAAATAAAGATCGAAACTTAGATATCCCCTACAAATCTGACAACCAAATTCCTAAAGATCATCTGGAAAAACCGATTACTGTTTCGTTAAACAATCAACTTTACTACGGACTATCATGGTTCTTTTGGATCGATAGAGTCGACTTGGAACTGGATGTTTTCTCAACCCGTTCTGGATTAACAGAGAATAAATACTGCAAGGCTGGTAACTATGATGAGTGTGCAGTGACTGTAGCAAGTGGAGCAGGAGATATATCAGCGATGATAAATTTAGGCCAAGGTCGAAAATGGTATAATTTTAATGTTTCAAGTTTAAATGAAATAAAAGATAGAGAAGTCAAGTTTACTGTTGATGATAGTGATGACATTAAAGTCAAGGTGACTCCTGGAAATATATTAATTTAATCGAACTATTTTTTTGAATAAATCGGCCAAATAAACTAATTCTATAAAACCATGTATTATTATGAGTAAAATACTTTTTAAACCAATAAGCCAGCTATATCCATACCAGGGCAAAAACATGAACATATTTTGACCATTTTGGCATATTTATAGCCCTACTGCCCCCCCCTTGAATGATGCAAAATCGTACAGGCTTGCGTGCAAAACCGGTTTTTGGATATGAGCAGGAGGGAGTGTCACCAATTAACGTCGTCAATCGCTTGATTTTGGTTAATATATAGACAAAGCAAAGCACTAATGAGGACAAAACATGTCTGATCAGATGTACAAAAAATGTTCATGTTTTTACCCTGATATCCATACTTACAACTTAATGATATCAAAAAGCATCAAAATTACCCCAGTTTAATTCCTGTCATTTAACTTTCGAGCATATAAAATGCAAACTAGCCTGCCGAAGTCATCGTCAAATCATTACATGGTTACTCTAGATAAACCAATAGAAACACCCAAAAAAAGAATGGAGAAGCAAACGGGTTATTATCTAAAACTGGCAGTTTTCTACATAGAGCATGTCAAGCTCTTCCTTCCCCAAGAACTCTGTTTTTTACTACAGCCGGACTCCTCATATTTGGTGCTGGGGCAGCATTTGGAAGGTCTTTGATGGACCGACAGACAGAGCTTCAAGGTATAGACAATGAAGCAGGTATACTAAGCCGTGATATTCCAAACACATTAGGGGCAAATTCACAGGATCCTTTTGTTCCTGAGCCGTTCGGCTCTGGCACTTATCCATTTGAAACATTCTCACCTCAACTACCTGACTTTACACAAACACAAGCCAGTGACTGGATTGCTTATGAACCCGATCGAGTCAAAGATACAACTTTGCCAATGCTGGATGATCCAAAGCTGGAAAGTGAAGCCGCTGAAGCATTGAATAATCTTTTTTCAGAGAAAGCTGCACCAACACCTCTATCAACTGATTCTGTAAATTCAGACGCTATCATTGAGAAGGATGAAAATATTCAACAAGAAGATCAATCATCTCATTCAAGAAGAAAAAGATTTGTTGGCGACATTATTATCCCTGGCAGTTTATCTAGCTCTTTTATTGTTGAAGTAAAATCAATAATTTCTGAAAGCAATTCAGAAAGAAAAGTGGGGAGTTGTACCGGATCTAGGTTCTTTTTAATTTCATGTGGGTAAGCAGGCTTTGCTCACCTTGGTAAAGTCCAGCTTACCTGTCAGCAGATATACCATGATTTTGAAGTG
>OODV01000444.1 GCA_900299555.1 uncultured Endozoicomonas sp. | reverse complement strand
ACCTTAAGCAATCCTATATATCGGCTAAAGGACTGAGCGTTTTATGTTGAATAAGGGGAGAGGATAAAAAATACCCGGCATGACTGTTGCCGGGTATCACAGAAGCAAGACACTGCTCTGTGAAAAAAATGCTGGCCTAACCAGTCAATAAACAGAAGAATAAATTCCGTAACCGGCTGATGCCCATGTCACAAAAGCCCGCCCCTCGGAGACCTGCTGCGGAATTCGGGACGAATGATAAAACAGCGAGCACGAGAAACAACCGCTATAAACCGTGATCTTTCCTGATGCTCTCTTCGGATTATCGACCTCCATAGAAACCTCCTCTTCCTATCAGTGTCGAAAGGCTCCGGCAGAGTCCTGCCATCACTCGCCAGCATTGGAGGAACGATGTTCACACTTTTCAGTACCTGCCCGACCCGACAACTGCGCAAAGACTACAACCTGCTGATGGAGCGGGCACATTTCGTCCGGGATCAGGGCAATATCAGCCGCTATGTTCTGCTGTTGGTTCAGGCCGAAAAAGTATGGGAAATAATAGAAACACTGGAGAAAGGCGGTGAACCCTGACTTAACAATCTCCCTGCCGTACTAGGACCGAGAGCAGGCAGGGGGAACTGCTACAGCGAGCGGTTTTTTATCAACCTCCTCTATACACTATCAACGATGCTCAAAGCGGTCAAAACGAAAAAATGAAAACCGGTTTTTATGGTACGACCGGTTGTATTCGTTAGCTTACTGAATGTTTGCCGGATGCAAACATTCAGTCGTCTACGCTAGGGAGACAATATAAATGTGAAAGCAAGGAGAGAAGTATGAGTGCCATCATGAACTGGGGTTTTGGGTTTTTCCTGACGGATTACGGTGGGTTTGCCTCATCCATGATTCGGACAGTGATCCAGGCTCTGTAATTATGAGGAAACCTTGTCGTCTATACCGGCATTGCAAAGTAATTTGTCCTTAATAAATAGTCACATTGGCGGATAAAGAGAATATCAATCTTCTGCCGATGTGGACTCTGCACCATGAAAAGACAGCTGCTCACTCTCCCCCTGATTACCCTTACCGCTGGTTGTAGCTCACTGACAGAATCTGGCAGCTCACCCGGTCAGCAAGTTGCCCTTCGAAGTACTCCGGAGGGTATCACGGTTTATGAGCAAACAGCGTCAGGACAGAAGAAACTCGGGGTAACACCAGCTAATGTCATACTCACCCCTGCAGCTGGAAAAATTTTTATTTTTAAAAAAGAGGGATATTTCCCCCAGATGGCGACCCTGAAAGCCAATGGTAACCCTGAGCGGGGTGAGTACCAGTTTTTGAATAATGAAGTGCATGTCACCATGCAGCCTGCTCGCTAAAGGTTTTTACAAGTTCGAAGGGGCCTGATACCTCATTCTCATTTATGCCCCAAACCAGATGATATAATCCACAACGCTGCCAAGAATAACCATGATAGCAACTAATCCATAGCGTACTTGCATAAGACTCCTTCTAAGTGATTGTTATTTTCTCATGCGACACCGATAAGAATTATCACTTTCTTATGAAAATGGCCAGAACTCATCATAGTCTCCATTGACATGCAAAAAATTAACTACTGCTATGATGTGCCCTAAGAAAGACGGAGTTAAAGGACTGTACGATTGATGTACTAAGGTGCATATTTTGGTTTTATCAAAAAACTCCGCAACTGGTTCCCTCCCCACCGCCATATCTTCAAACCCTTACGACATCTGTCGCAAGTGTTTTGTCGTTTAAAGACCCTTAAAACAAAGGGTTAAACGCATTTCGCTGGAGGATTCGCCCTCCATGCAAACAAGCTATTTTTCACCCTTTTTTGCTATTTTCTCTCTTCTCTCTGGAAAAGTGGAAGACCATTCCTCTGTGAGATCTTTAGCATTTTTTCATTAAAATCAGTTTGTTATGCTGAAGGTCGTGCTAGAGGTTTTGGTGCGTAAGTCTGGCAGGGGCTCGGAACTAAATTCGGAAACATATGCTGCTGGTGCTCATCAGCAAACCAGCTATTATTCCCGTTATTTATATTTGAGATGTACTATGAAACTGGGAAATTTGTCCCGATCTGAGCAAGCTAAGATACTTGCAGATTATCATGACAACAGGGATATCGGTCGGGAATTATTCGAAGGCATACGTGACTGTTTGTCGGGTGATGCAGTCATTAAGTCAGCCCAAAAGCTGGGTTTAGCTGCTGGCAAGGAGATTATTGCTCAGAATGAGAATGAGCTAACGATATTGATGGATCATGCTTATCACAATCAAAGGAATGGGCTCTTTAATGTCATAGAGCGTTTCGCAAACATGAATTCGAATGTGGTTGCGGAGTACCCTGAGTTTTTCAAAGCAATAAATGCGTCGTTTTATTCAGTTTTCTCTGTAATGTTAGTGACGCCGGGGCTTGGAATAACGGTTGAGGATATGCTGACTGGAGAAAATATACACATCATTGATGTAGGCTTTTCACACTCTCCACGAGTTCCAAATATGTGCGGTCGGATAATTCCTTTCAAAGAGGGGTATTACTGTACTTCGGGTGCGATGCTGCCACTTTTCAAGGATCACCAACAAGAAGCTGTAGAAAGAATTCTGGTTAAGTTTTCGGCTCATAAACTGTCCATGCAGCAGCCGGTTTTTTCAAAGAAGCAGGAAGCTGCTTTTCAGGCAGAAGTCATTTGATATCTTTTGAAAACGGATGCTAGTGAGAGAGTTGGCTTTATTTAGCTTCCCCATCCTTGATCGCAGCCAGGGTTTCATCAAATTGGCTGCGTAGCTCTTCAATCCAGAAGGTCACTTTGCTGGGGGTTTTAGAAGTATTGGCGATGTTCTGGATCAGAATCATGGCATCCTTCATTTTATTTAAGTCACGAACTGATTCCCAGCTCATGCCTTCATGAACATGAAATATGAGCTTATCGGAGTTTTCAAATCCAAAGTGCTCAATGACAGAGTCTTTCAAATTTTCCCATGCACCCTGAAGGTCTGAGATGGCGGTTTTAATATAGCCAGTAGGTTCGGTCTTAAAGCCCATAGCAAATCTCGCATGCGGGGTTGTTTTGCGTGATTATAACGACCTTCATTTTTGGGTGATGTGTCAGAGCTGTTGATCTGATATATTCCTGTCTTTTTGAGTCATCTATGGCTGTAGTTCAAGTTGCCTGTATCCATTGTCAACAAACGTTCAATGTTGTTAAGAACGGGAAAGCTGAGACGGGTCACCAGCGGTATCGATGCAAGGACTGTAATAAGAGCTTCCAACTTGAGTATCGCTATAACGGCAATCTGCCTGGTACTCATGAGCAGATCATAAAGATGACCATGAATGGCTCCGGGGTCAGAGATATCGGACGTGTCCCTGAGATCAGTCCAACGACTGTATTGGCTCGCTTAAAAAACTCGACCCGCCAGCAGTAACACAGCTCCCCTTCGAAAATGCCCGGGTCAAGATTATCTTCGAAATGGATGAGCAGTGGTCATTTGCTGGTAGCAGGAAGCAGCAACGCTGGCTGTTTTATGCATGGGAGCCACGTTTCAAGAAGATCATT
>OODV01000446.1 GCA_900299555.1 uncultured Endozoicomonas sp. | reverse complement strand
CCATGTTTCATTCCTCTATTTGACCTTTTGAAATTGGGATTGCAGGATTTAGGTTGAAGAAGTCCACAAACTGCTGGAGACGAGCCTTCAGGTCTGCGGTCGATGTAAAACTGTTTCGTTTCAGAAAGCGCTTCACCAGAATCGAAAACCATATCTCTATCTGGTTCAGCCATGATGCGTGCTTCGGGGTATAGTGGAACACCACCTTGTGGGACACATCGCTCAAGTAAGCAGCCCGTGTTTTCATGTTCTTGAGAATGCCGGATTTCTTTTTAACTCCCAGCTCTTTTTCTGCTGTACCTTCAATTCTGGCGATCGCCCTGAACGCAGCCTCTGACATATGGGTATTCAGAGGATCCATGACAAAATGCCAACCTGTAGCAGTTGGATCACTCATCAGCATGCTATCAAGCCAGCCTGCAAAATCTTGTTCCGTCCGGGTGTCTCTTACCAAAGTAATAATCTTGCCCGTTACCACATCCATTCCTGCCAGCAGGGCCTAAGTCCCGTGACGCTTATATTCAAACTCACGCTTTTCAATATGTCCGGACACTGTACACGACAAAAATCAGAAGTGAGTCAGCGGGATCCTCTATCTTGAGGTTTTTACCACAAAACTCCTCTCGACAATGGAACCTGCCGACTTACTCATTACGCAGTGTAGAACCTATCTGAACTGGAACAAGTGCCGACTGAGCGTCATCGCCCATCTTGTGCTGAGTCTGCTGCAAAAGCAGACCGTAAACTTCACACACCTTGCAACCACCTTTCCCGGAAAGTCACAGACTGCATCCTGTTACCGCCGCATTCAGCGATTCTTTCTCGAAGTGGTTTTTGAGGACGCTGTTACAGCCAGGATAATCGCTGGCCTGATTGCACCTTAGTGCAAATGGCAACTCAGCATGGATCGAACTAACTGGATGTTTGGGATTTTCAAAATCAACATCCTGTTTCTGGCTATTAACTACAAGGGCATGGCTATCCCGATTTTATGGACGCTCCTGCCCAAGAAGGGGTGCTCGAATACGGCGGAGCGCATTGAGCTGCTACAGAAATTTCAAAAGATATTTCCTGAACAAGCGATACAGCGTTTACTCATGGACAGGGAGTTTAAGGGCAAGCGCTGGTTGAAATTTCTGGTTCATAGGAACTGGCCTTTTTGCATCAGGGTTCCCAGCAACACATTGGTCCCCAATAAACACCAAAACCGGTTATTACCGGTGACCAGAATATTTTTACTGACAACCGGTGAAACCATGGCCATCAGACAGCCAATAAAAGTGTGGGGGCAAATGGTCTATCTTGCGGCCTCTAAAAAAGGTAATGATCCAATGGTGATCATTTGCAATACTGAATCTTGGCGTGCCATTGAAGATTATCTCCAAAGATTGCAAATAGAAACCATGTTTCAAGCTATGAAAGGCAGAGGTTTTAACCTTGAGGAAACTCACCTGAAGGATCGGGATAAAATATCAAAGTTGCTCTGTGCCTTGGCATTAGCCTTCTGCTGAGCATATAAGACGGGAGATTGGATAAACGATGCAACCCCGGTCAAGCTAAAAAGTCATGGCCGAAAAGCGCAATCCATCTTCCGTACAGGACTGGATTATCTTGCCAGAATTCTCCATCACGTTGATAAATGGCTGGAAGAAATATGTGGAGCAGTGGAGCTGCTATTTGAAGTCAGGTGGGAGAAGGCTTCATGAAAATTGTTGTGTACAGTGAGCCATGATATTTATAAACTGTAAAAATATCAGGCTTAGTGAATAATGGCTAAACCGGTTATTTCTGTTTTCGTGGAATATAATCGGTCTTAATACTCGAATTCCCATAATGGGGCGCAGTGAATAAAAGATTACGAATATCTCAACCACTAACGACAACATAGTCATCTTCAAGATTCAGCATGTTCCCTTAATCTATAGAAACTTCAATTTGCAGAACGATGCTTTTGGTAGAGCTGGAAATAACAGAAGCTGGCATGACAGTTAACTATTATAAGAGGTGTTCCTATAGTAGCTACGCGAAGACCGACTTTTGACTTATAGAACAAGAAATAAATACTACATGGCCGACCGAAAACCCATTTTGAATGCACACTGCCTGTCATGCCCGAAAACCGTGTTTTCAAGCAGTTATTAAACTCTCAAACTGAATAGCAGGCTTACCAGCCTGTACATTTAGGAATACACCTACGTTGTAAGCCAGTAACTTGCGGGCTATTCTTGCCGTCATGCGCCACATATTACGGCAGCCACTGTGCTCAATATCGAAATAATGTGCCAACTGTCCAATGACAGTTTCGATTCTGCGCCTGACCCGCATGATCAGTTTGACGAATTTTTTTGGCCGGTTATCTTTCATGTTTTTTTCAATGGCGTTTGCAGGTCGATACCAATTGCTTCGCAATCTTCTTTGAAAATCGGCTTAATGTAGCCTTTGTCACCCAACAACAACCCGGCTATCGTTTCTATCAAATCGTAAGCTGCGTCTCTCTCGTCAACGTTCGCAGGTGTCAGGCTCAGTGAAACTGGAATGCCCGTCATTGAAATTAACAGATGCCCCTGAAAGCCAAAAAATTTCTTGTCTTTTGAAGCACAGTAGCCATAAGCCACTTCGTCATTAAATATTTTCCGACGTTTTGCCCGAACCCGCTTGCACACCTCTATGGGAAAACCATCAATCAGGTGAACATCATCACTGTCAGCGCCCAATATCTGCACCAGACGCTCTGTGATTTTTTGCTTCACAGCCCAGAGGTTCGCCCCCTGTGAGGCCAGCTTGGTTCTGGCGGGAATGCCTGGAAAAAAGTGTAGCCAGTGTCGTCGAAAATATTTCCAGATATCCTTGTCCTTGTGATGTCCAAGCCATTCGCCCACTATTTCAATGGTAAGAACCTCGCTATCACTGAGCTTGGGCTCATAGCCACGAGTACGTAGAGGTCTGGGAAAAAGCTTATTGAATAAATCATCAATCAGACAAAAGACATTGATGAAAACTCTTCTTCAGGCATGACTGTCACCGGCTATATGAGCAATCTGTTTAGAGCGCAGATTAAGGTGTAGTCATGCCTTATGAAAAGTCGGCCTTCGCGTTAGTACTGTCTTTCACCACCCCTATCAGGAATAAACCGATTCGTAAGAAATGCCTAAAATTTGGATGATCGTCCACTGCTTTTCCTTCAAACCGACCACATGCTGTTCCTGATTATTGACCGTTAATACATTAATCCCCTGAAAGCAGAAGAAGACCCATCTTGCTGTTGGATTCTGGCAGGGCTTCTTTTTCTGGTTTGGAAACACACGACTCCGCTTTTTCAGTTCGTACCTTATTCTGTGCTGGATAGCAGCATAGACCATCAGGCAGAGTGTCATCACCATCAACAGCGCTTCAATGCGCTCCGGTTTCTTCAGATAGAGTGAAGAGACCAGAAAGTCCGGGCTTTTCAGGAAACGAAAGCC
>OODV01000627.1 GCA_900299555.1 uncultured Endozoicomonas sp. | reverse complement strand
GCGCTTCTTCATGCAGGGCGGATTCATCCAGATTGCCATCGTCATCCACCAG
Source organism: uncultured Endozoicomonas sp. (assembly GCA_900299555.1). Taxonomy (GTDB): domain Bacteria; phylum Pseudomonadota; class Gammaproteobacteria; order Pseudomonadales; family Endozoicomonadaceae; genus Endozoicomonas. The sequence continues at coordinate 1,124 of OODV01000627.1, read as the reverse complement.
GGCATCCACTTCATGGTCATCAAGCTCGCCTTGTTCAAACCGCTGTTTCAGTTCCTGATAATGGAAGTCGTACTCATCCTCCCGAAGTACCTCCCGCGCATCATCCAGCAGGTGGGACAGTTCATCCAGCGAATAGCCGTGCTCGTAATCGCCAATTCGCTCGCTGATAAAGTGCTGCTGCTTTTCATAGACTCGCTCTTCCAGCTCTTGCTCATCGAACGCATCAACACTGAGGTCTTCGTCGATCCGCACTTCATTCTGACGGATAAAGTCCAGCACCTCGGCCCTGCTCAGCTTATCGCCCTTTTTGTCCGCCAGCCACAGGTCAAGGCCCAGCCACTGGATTTCCTCATCCTGCACAAAGTTGCCTTTCTTGATGGCATTCAGCCAGCTCTGGGCAGGCAGTTTGTCAGACTTTACGGCAGCGGCACTGCGCTCCACAGCAGAGTAGAAGGTCGGGGCTATGCCTGAATCGCTATATCGACCGCTTTTACTGCTACCCGTATTCAAGCTGCCATTACGCTTCAGATGACCACGGGCCGCACTCAGCAGTTCCACCGCATCGGCTTCTGTCCATTGAATACCGGGGAACAACCGGCGCAGGGCGTTGCGGACCATGCTGACAATCCGGGTCAGCAGACCATTTTTCGGGTCTTTCTCGGCAAGGTGCGCCAGGTATTCCTCAGCAATGATCCGATTGGCTTCCGCTTCGCTCTTGCCTTCGGTCTGCCGGGCGTACCGCTTGGCCAGTGCCGTTTTCAGCCGGTCGTTCATATCCCGGTGGATTTCATCCAGCACGGTATCGAGCCGTTTGCCCAGCAGGCCACGGACGCCTTTATGGCCCACCAGTTCATGGAGGACAGTACGCACCGCCTCGCCAGTGGTGTCCAGATTGGCTGCGATCAGATAGGTGTCGCCTGTCTCCGGGTCGAACATGCCCCGCACCCGGCCCTGGGCTTTGTCGCTGATTACCTTCTGGTAGAGGCTGGAGGGCAGTTCGTTTTCCGATTGCAGGACGTGGATGGACTGCCCCAGTTTCTGCTCCAGCGGCTTAAGCTTCAGACGCAGTGGACCGGACTGGATGCCACGGGCGCTGCTGTCTTTTCGCAGGGCGTAGAAGGAAC
>OODV01000447.1 GCA_900299555.1 uncultured Endozoicomonas sp. | reverse complement strand
GCACGGTTCTTTTTCTGGCTGTGCTGTCGGTGGATGCGACAGGCAGGCGCGTTCTCTGAACAACGCTCAAGGATCAGGTCATCGAGAATAACGGGAACCGGTTCCTCTTCAGGTGCTTTGGAACTGACTAACAGTGTCAGTTGATGAGCAAGATTTCGCCAACGCCAGCACCCGAAGGCAACCCAATGATGATAGCTGCTCCAGACTTTATCGTACTGGATGGCAAGCAGAGCCTGAGTCAGGAACCCCTCACCGGAGAGCATGCTACCAATGAGCAATTCGCAAAACACTGGTGCAGCTTTCGCAGAAACAGCTCTGGTAAGGAAAGTAATATAGAACGAAAGTTCTTTTAATATTTTTGTTTGTTCTAAAGAGTACATCACAACCGCCTGGATTTATTATGTGTGACGGTTGGTTTAACTCATATAAAAATTAAATCGAATGTACCAGTGAAGCTCTAAAGCTGAGCTGCTTGTATTGTCTGGTTTGTTTACTCATTCCTGACTTCCATTTCTGAGTGTGAGAGCTACAGAATGTATCAGTAGCTGGCTCACATCAAAATTTCAGTCGATTGCACTTATTGTATTAATCCAGCAGTGGGTCATCAGCACATTCATCTGGTTGCCTGAGTATTTTGACATTATTATTGCTCATGGCATATCTCCGTTATCAGTCGCAAACTTTAAGGAATACTTCTGACAGGGTACGCCGCCTGCTTTTCGCTTCAAACACCAGAAATGATCATAACTCGTAAAAATAAGCGTCTACCCATAAGGGAACTATACCTATCCTAAAGTTGTCCTAAAGGCTCAGTTCCAGATAAGTCTTGTTGTCTTACCAAAAGTCGCTGAAAGCCTGCTGTAGCGAGGGACTCAATAATTACAGGAATCTCGTGGCGTTACTGCTTTGGGGAATTTACCAACACTTAGCCTGAACTGAGCCTGTCCTAAAGGTTGCTTCAAGAGAATAATATATTCAGCCTAAATTAGGTGTTTTTAACTGTTATGGGCAATTAATTATGTTGCAAGCTAGTACTGGTCAAATGATAAAGCAAAGTTCAAGTGATCATAATTTTCAATCTGCGTTAAATTCTAAAAATGAACCTGTTTCTCATTTCAATAATATGCTCGTAAAATCAGTAAGTTCTATCAATCAATTAGATAATGATAGGGTGGGATTTATAAAGTCATTAACTTCTAATGTCGGAGGGGTAAAAGATCTAGCTGACAAGATCTACACAAAGGTTATGAGTCCAATACAGATGCGAAAAATTAATAAAGATATCAAGTTTGAGAAAGGTATTCTTATATACGGTCCACCAGGAACAGGAAAAACTAAGCTGGCTAAGACAATATTGAAATCTGTAATCGTTAAAGAAGATAAGATGCATCTTGTGAGCGCTTCATCAATTCTCAATCAGTGTCCAGCGACTAGTGTTGCTAATCTTAGGTCTGTTTTTAAACCTGCAATAGATGACTTTAAGAAAGAAAGTAAAGATATTCACGGCATCTTTTTTGATGAAATTGATGTTATGTTAAAGAGAGGCAGGTGGGGAGATCAAACTGATTCACAACGTGCAATAGAAGGTGAGCTTCAGACATTGATGAGTGGTCCAGAAGGCTATGATAATTTCCTAGTAATTGGGTCAACAAACAAAACTCCTACTTTTTTCGGCGATGCTCTCATGAGGAATGGCCGATTTTCAATAAGTGCAAGAATGGGGATGCCTGAATTTAAAGAACGTATTGAAATTATAGAACTTATTTTTTCTAGATTGACTACGAGTAGTGGGTATAAATTTGATTCCATTAGCGTTGAATGGCTTGCACAAAAGACCCTCGGTAAAACTGGAGCAGATATTGAATATTTGATAAATAGTGCTGTTGCATTTGCTGAAAATGAATCGCTGCTTGCAGATGCTAATAAAAAAATTGCTCTGGATAAGTTGCTAGAAGGTATACACAAAAAATCTATCAGCACTGAAGATGCTGCAGAATCATCTAAATCTCATGGGGTTATAGCGTCATCCACTATTGTAGAAAATGCAACTAGTAACAACAGTAAAGCTACTTTAGATGAAGTAGGCGCTGTTACAGATAATAGTGGAAATACGGTTGAATCACGAAAACGGCCATTGAGTGACAGTTCGGATACTTCTCTGGCACCCAGGAAACATCAAAAGAAAGGGGCATCCACTATTAGCGAGAACAGCACCGATGAAGTACGTGATGAAAGTATTCGTGGCAAAGCAGTAAATTATTTGGCTGATAATTCTATAAATATTAAAGATATGATTATTTCCACCGTAGGTTTATATGGTATTCCACATAAAACTATTTCTCAGTATCACCTTGAAATGGTTCTTGTCGATTCATTTGATTTAAATGAGAAAGTTAAGCTTGGATTGGAAAAGCTTCCAGTGAAATATGAATATACTGAAGTTCCAAAGATAAGGGATGTCGTATTAAATCCAGTTTTGGAAATTGTTAATAATGTATCATCTGGTGTGGGTAAATGTGGTGTAATTATCGTTAGAGGTATGGAAGGTTCAGGTAAAACGGCTATTTGTAGAAAAATTATTGAGAGCCAAAAGGGGTTTGATAATATTACTCTGCTAAGTCCATACGCTTTATCATCATCAGATAAGAAGTTTTCTTCTGTATTGAAAGAAGAATTTTCGTCGTTATTGAAATATTCTTCCAGTTTAATCGTTATAGATGATTTAGATATCATTTCTTGTGAGAAGTCTCTGCTTGATGCAGATCCACTGGAAGAAGTGACTAAAAATATTAAAACCTTTGTTGATAACTCTGGGGAAAGAAATTTTGTATTAGTTATAACATGTAATGAAGAGAAAAAAGGATTAATGGAGGCTTTTCGTATACCTCATATCAGGCTTGATGTTGAGATTCCTGCTCATGTTGATGGTACTGATCTTTCGGATATATTAAAATCGAAAGGTTTTGAAGACAGTTGTATTAATAAAATAGTTAACATGTATCAAAGCAGCGGATCAAAGATGACCTTGAAAAAAATATTATCTGCGCTTGACTTTTGGCGAAAAATAGACAGCTCGAATTTAAAGGCAGAATTCGATTATGATGGGATCCAAAGGGAGTTTTCTCAATCTTCTTTGCTTAGTGAAAAAGTTGCTAGTTTATATTCTTAGAAGTTGTTTAGACACAATTTGTTAGTTACTGATTATCTAAATGGTGTCGACCAAGTGTCGACGCCATAGCGGTATTAAGCGGGCTAAAGGGTATTTCGAAAAATATAACTCCTTGATATTGCTGTAACTTGTAGAAGTTCAGACCTGACCTGACAGTTACCGATTTTCAAGAGGGTGTCTGTCAGGTCAAATTCAGGCTATGAACTTTTCCTTCCAGATCTCTTTCCC
>OODV01000449.1 GCA_900299555.1 uncultured Endozoicomonas sp. | reverse complement strand
CTCTGGATATGGCCAAGCGAACCTCCAAGCAGCGGATCGCGCCCATGATTGAGGCCATGCCGGTGCTGAGGGACTTGGTAAAAGATCCCCGTTCCCGGGATTCTGGTAACACCCAGATGGTGAAGGAGTTTCCCAACGGCGTACTGATCATCACCGGTGCCAACTCGGCCACCGGCCTTCGTTCCATGCCTGCCCGATTCCTGTTTCTGGATGAAGTGGATGCCTATGAGGACTATGTTGACGGTGAGGGCAGCCCGATCAACCTGGCAATTAAACGGACGGCGACGTTTTCCCGCAACCGAAAGATCCTGATGGTGTCTACACCCAATATTGCCGGAGCCAGCAAGATAGAGGCAGCTTATCAGGCCAGTGATCAGCGTCAGTACCAGGTGCCCTGTGTGAAGTGCCAACATATGCAGGCCATTGAGTGGCCGCAGATTAAATTTGAGAATCAGGATCCTGAAACTGCTTGTTTTGAGTGTGTGAGCTGCCAGCACCGGATGCGGGAGCAGGACAAACCAAAGTTGCTGGCCAACGGTCAGTGGGTTGCCATGAACCCGGAGGCCAGTGGGAAAATTCGTGGTTACCACCTGAGTTCGCTCTACAGCCCTAACGGTTGGTACAGCTGGCAAGATGCCGTTGCCGATTTTCTGTCAGCGAAAGACAATCCCATTCTTCTCAAAGACTGGACCAATACGGTACTTGGCCAGACCTGGCAGGAAGCCGGTGAAACGGTGGATCATGAATTGCTCTATCAGCGTCGTGAGCATTATCCGGCAGAAGTGCCCTGGCCGGTTGAGGTGCTGACCTGTGGCATTGATGTGCAGGATGATCGGGTAGAGTACGAAGTGGTGGGCTGGGGAGCCGGTGAAGAGAGTTGGTCTATTGATTACGTGCGCCTTTATGGCGACCTCTCCCGTCCGGATATCTGGAATATTCTGGCCGGAAAGTTACGGCAATCATATAGACGCCATGATGGCGTGTTAATGAATTTGGCTCAGGTTTGTATGGATTCCGGTGGCCACTTCACCGATGAGGTTTACGCCTTTTCCAGAAAGCATGGGACGGACTGGTTAATACCGATCAAAGGAGCATCACAATCGGGTAAACCCATCGCGACCTTCCCAAAGACAAAGAACAAGAAAGGCATCTATCTCACTCTCGTAGGAACGGATACTGCGAAAGAGTTGATCTACCAGCGTTACCGTATTCTTGAGCCTGGCGCAGGCTACTGCCACTGGCCCATTGCGGACTGCTTTGATGAGGACTACTTCAAGCAGGCCACGGCAGAAGAGAAGGTACGTAAATACAAGCACGGCGTTGCCTACTTTGAATGGGATGCCAAAAAGAAGCGCAACGAGGCACTCGATTGCCGGGTTTATGCCCTGACGGCTGTCAGGATCCTTCAGCAACATCGAGGGCTGGATCTGGAACAGCTGGCAGCACAGCGGCCAGAGCCTGAAGTGCAGATAGAACAAGAAGAGCCAGCGGATATCGCCGTGAATCGCAATCGTCGAATCTCTCGCAGTACCTATCTGAATGGATAAACCCATGATTACCGATGCTGAATACCAGGCCCTGAAACGAGCCGTGTTGCTGCGGGAAACCCGCACCGTGGAATTTGAAGGCCGAAAGGTGGAATACGCCAGCTTCGGCGAGATGGAAAAGCGACTGCAGGCCATTGAGCGTGAACTGGCGAAACAGCAGAAGCGGCCTCGCCAGTATGGCATCTATTCCCGACGAGGCATCTGATCTTACCGCCAGAAATGCAGGACCATCACCAGCGCTATGAGCAAAACAATCAGCGTTGTGATGGATTGCCGGATCTGATCAGCGGTCCGCTTTCTTGGGTCGTCTTTATCGTTGCCTTGTGGGTTACTCAACAGGCAGGGTGCCAGGTTAGCCATCATCAGAAAACAGCCCAGGATCAGGACTGAAATAACCACCGCTTTCAAAATCAACTACTCCATTTCTTACTGCGAGGACGGTTACCCTTGTTTGACTGGATACGACAGAAATGGTTGCAGGCATCATCGAAAACGATCCGAAATCTGGCCTACACCTCCGCCGGGCGGGGGCGGAGAAGCCAGAGTTGGTCAGCCCCATCCTCCGGCCCGAATAACACATTGACCGGTAATCTGGGGACGTTAATCAATCGTTCACGAGCAGCGATTCGCAATGATCCCTGGGCGGCATCCGGCCTTGAGAAGTTGGTAGCCAATATTGTGGGGACCGGGATTAAACCCAAGTCTGAAGCGAGCAATGATCCGTTCCGTAAAAACCTGCAGGCGCTGTTTCTGGACTGGTCCGATGAATCCGATGCGGATGGTCAGCTGGACTTTTATGGCCAGCAATCACTGGCGGTGCGTTCCATGCTGGAAGCCGGTGAATGCTTTGCCCGACTGAGGCCACGGAAACCATCCGATGGACTCAGCGTGCCTCTGCAAGTGCAGTTATTGGAATCGGAGTTTGTTCCCTGGGATTACAACGACGACCTGAAAAGAGGTCATAAGATCCGGGCAGGGATTGAGTTTAATGCCGTTGGTAAGCGGATCGCCTATTGGATGCATCGACAGCACCCTTCCGATTACACAACATTGGATACGGCAGACCTGCGTCGTATTCCTGCAGAGCAAGTTCTACACCTATATGAACCATTGCGCCCCGGTCAGTTAAGAGGACAGCCATTATTGACGCAAGTGCTGCTGCGGATGTTTCATCTCGACAAGTTTGATGATGCCACCTTGCTGCGGCAGGAGATTGCCAACCTCTTCACCGGCTTTATCACCAAGCCAGCGCCAGAAGGGGAGAAAGTAGATCCGCTCACCGGAAGGCCCATTGTTTATGATCTGCAAGGTGTGCCCATGGTGGCGATGGAGCCAGGCACCATGCAGGAGCTCTCGCCGGGGGAAGAAATTACCTTCAATACGCCACCGGGAGCCGCCAGCAATTATCCCGATTTTATTCGCCAGCAACTGATGGCCGTAGCAGCAGGTATTGGGCTGCCTTATGAAATTTTGTCCGGTGATATGAAGGGCGTCAGTGACCGGGCACTGAGAGTGGTACTGAATGAATTTCGCAGGCGCATACAACAGATCCAGCATAACCAGTTAGTGTTTCAGTTCTGCAGACCCATATGGAATCGGTGGCTGGATATGGCTGTACTCAGCGGGGTTATCCATGCACCACGCTTCCATAACAACAAAGTGGATTATCGCCGGGTGAAATGGATTGCTCAGGGCTGGCCCTATATGCATCCGGTT
>OODV01000534.1 GCA_900299555.1 uncultured Endozoicomonas sp. | reverse complement strand
ATTCAGCACAGACCTTCAGACACACCATTAGCATTGGTGACCCGCAAATCGGTTCGGGGTGGGAGATCAACCGGATTTTGTATTTCGCCAAAGTGGATATACGGCTGGAGGTCAGGAACCTCTACCGCTATGACAGCAAAGCCTGGGGGCAGGATAAGGTTAAAGGTCGGGCCAGGGTGCGACTCCCCAATGATCGGGGTGAATACAACACCTACGAGAAAACCACGTCCAATGACTCTTTCTCAAAAGAGTGGGAAGTCACCCGGTTTACGGATATTTCCATGCGCTGGGAGGATGTGGTTCACAAAGACGGCAATATCTACCCGGAAGTGGAACTCTGGGCAGAAAGGGCCGGATATGACGGTCAGTCACAGGCTGGCAGTTTTTACGAGCCGGATTACGTTCCTACCAGTCTGGCTTATGTTCATATCCGCGACATTGCGGCCACCATCTATTACCAACGGGCGCAACCGGTCAGTGATGCCCCGCTTAACAATTTCTACTGGGACACCACCGCTTACGACCTCGGTGCCACCGATGTCAGCGTAGCCGACGCCATTATCCACTGGACGGCCACCGGCGAATAAACGGCCACGGGCGAATAAACAGGAGACTCACCATGGGCATGACACGATCACAGGGTATGACCCGTCGGGGAATACCGGACTCTGGCATGAGCTATGGCCTGACCGGCAACAGTGCTTATCAGAAAAGTCTGGATCAGATGGGGAGCTTCAATACCTTCTCTCTGGGTTCAGGTAGCAACCACTTTTGGAGGAGAAACGAACCTCAGCCACAGATGCCGGACATCGCCCCCCGCTATGCCTACGATGACAGCGAGCAGCGTTACCAGCTCAATATCGACGCGGCCACCGATGTGGCAGACCAGCTAAAGGAGTATGGCGACAAGCTGTTTGATGTGTTCGACAACTACCAGCCCAACTTCCAATACCTGGGCGACAACGCCACAGTATCGGATGCCCAGTTGGAGAGCCGGTTAGGCGAGGCGACCAGCGACTATCAGGCCAACGCCGACCTGCAACAGTCGGAGTACGAACGGGATATGCGCCGCATGGGCGTGAATCCCAACTCAGCCCGTTTTGCCGGGTTTGGCACCAGCAATGCCCTGCACAAGGCGGCGGGACTATCGGCCATCCAGAATCAGGTGCGCGACACCGCCAGAGAGGAGAGCTGGAATCGCAACCTGGATGTGGCGGAGCTGGGTCTGGATACCGCGAAAACCGCCACCGATGGCCTGAGCAGTGCGGCCAGTGTCTACAAACTGGCAGCGG
>OODV01000448.1 GCA_900299555.1 uncultured Endozoicomonas sp. | reverse complement strand
GAGCAGGCACTGTCTGATATCCCTTCCAAAGGTGTTTTTTAGAAGATCCGGGAAGTTGAGTTTCAGGGTATTGCGTTTCAGCTTTTGTAGACGATCAGGAGCAGAGCGCTGTGAACCCCTTTGGTGGCGTTGGCACAGAATTATTTACAGGCTCACAAAACTGAATTTCAGGTTATTTATTTATTTGGATTGATACTCATTGAAACACCTATGCGGTTTAGCAGATCGTTAATAACTTCAATAACTACATTACTGCTATGAACTTTTACCCCCCTGTTTTTAGGATCTGGTAATGTCATGACTGAGCCAATCAGATTACCTTTTACAGCAAATCCTGCCTGTTGGTTTCCGCTTGGAGAAACCGGATCACCTTTAATTCGAATATTCTGAATATTGCATTTTGCCATATTAACCCGATCATCACCCAATTTATTCAAAGTACTTCGGGACAATCCGGCTGGATTCATAGTAATAGCCCCCGCTAAACGGTCAGGATCGTGCTTGCCCTGCACCGCAGTGTAGGCAAATTGTGCCAGGCCTCCCCCCAGTGAATGACCTGCAACCGAAACTTTGGTATTGCACAGTGGTTTATGTGAAAGCAGAAGATCAAGTACCGCTACAGCGCTCTGATACATAGGAGATTCAATTCCTAACCACTGGGTTATATCGGTTAATATTGTCCCGCTTCGACCTGTTTTCTTTTGCGAGCCGGGTTCAGTCCCAGTAAAAGAGAGTACAATTTCATCCTCTTTACGGGCAATCAGTGCCTTGGCGTTATCAGGTGCACGTATCAGTCCAGTTTTATCGTTGTAGATCATTTGCAATTCACTTGGTAGCTCGTCCCGTCTCAAAAGGGTATAGCCTGAAGGGATTTTGCTCATATTCTGAAAGCCTTTATAGGCAGCTGCGCCGAGCATAATATGGTGTTGAATTTTTTCCTGTTGGCTGGGTTGCATATTTTTGAAATCGGCATCACTTAATATATCTTTGTGTGGAGCTTTCTGGACTGGTTTTACCTCTTTTGACTTAGCGCCGCCCACCACCTCTAAACCACGCTTTTTGATCAGGGTTGAGTTTAGCCGGATAGCTTTTTTTACATATTTTTTAAACTCGGATTTGGATAATCCATTTGACCGTTTTCCCCCTTTTTCCCCGTGCTTTTGGAGAAACTCATTTGTAATATTTCGTTTAAAGGTTGATATGATAGAGCCTGATTTTTTACCCTTTAATCGTCTTTTTACGATAGAAATTTGATTTTTCAAGATGCGAATCTTTGTGTCGATGACATTATTCACAGCAATCTTCCGGTTCTTGATGGGGAGGGGGGAAACCGCATTAGCTGCTTCTAAGCTGTTGATCTGAAAGTTATTGATGTATTGCTTTACCTGAGCTGATGATATGTTAAACCGACCAATCTTCTTTTTGGCTCGAACTGGGGCAGTATTAAGTTGATTATTTTCAATGTTTGTTGAAGCTTGTGGTGAACCTTTAACGCTTTTAACCATAATCAGATATCCTTTCAGGTCAAGCTATTGGTTAAAACTTGATATTTCAGATATTGTAAAGAGATCTGAAAAGTAGGTGTCTACACTTATCACGAATCTAATATTCAATGCTTGGTATGACTTTTTTTGGATATCGACTTTTCACAAAGAAACTAAATCCTGCAGTACAGGTTTCAAAAGGCTAAACAAAGGAATTGTTGCGAATATAGGATTCGTATCCTCACCAATCCGTTGGGCTCAGTTCAGGTTAAGTGTTGGTTCACTCCCCAAAGCCAGTAACACCGAGAGCTTGTCGTAATTATTGAGTCCCTCGCTACAGCAAGCTTTCAGCGACTTGTGGTAAAACACCAGCACTTATCTGGAACTGAGCCAATCCTTTGGCTGAAAGCCTACCTTGAGTCCCTGGCCAAAGGTATGGATCGCAGTAAAGATACCCGGCGTGATGCCTTTCTTTCTGGCCATGACCTGCAGTGATTGTGCCGTCGGGGCGCTGAGCTTTCCCAGTAACTGTCGGTTGGCCTTAAACAACGGCCAGAGCTCTCCGCGCATGGTGAAAGTGTGTGTTGCCACTGGGTGTCGGGCAGGACCACCTTTTGCTGCTCAATCCACTGGTCAGTGAGCAGCTTGTCGCAGGTGTTGCAGAAACGGGACTTACAGCCAAAACAGATCCGTTGTTCGTGGGTACATTCCCAGTTACTGCACTAGCCCATGATAAAGCGGCCGCAGGCCAGCATCTGACTGACGTTTTCAATGACCACGGGGCGCAGCCGGGCTTCATGTTTGTGTAGTTAGCGAGCCCAGAGCTTACCGGTTAGTAGCAGTTTTTTAAGGGGAGAAGGTGTACGGATGGGACATTCTCTGCAGGGATGATGATCGGGCTATTTTGCAGGAATGGCTGCGGGTATAGGATTCGTATCCCTGCTAATTCGATGGCTGAAAGCCCTCCATTGTGCACGGGCAAAAAGCCGCCGCGAAGCGGCCTACCTTGGAATCTATTTTAATATTCCAAATTCTGGGATGTTAGCATTTTAGCAATATCGTCATGATGTTTTTTGTCTTGCGGACATCAGGGCAGTGAAGCCACTTTCCGTCCCGGCATTGACGGTGGCGCCCTTCTCGATCAGAAGTTCAACGACCGGCGTGTAGCCTCCCTCTGCTGCGTGCATCAGGGCAGTAACGCCAGTCTCCGTCCCGGCATTGACGGTGGCGCCCTTCTCGATCAGAAGCTCAACCACCGGCGTGTGGCCTTCCATTGCTGCGGACATCAGGGCAGTGGCACCATTCTCTTTCCCGGCATTGATGGTGGCGCCCTTCTCGATGGTGGTGTATCAAAACTGTTGATAGTGGTTTCGGGAGATAAACTCCCCGATAACCTTATCATGAATGTCTATTGATCCTGAGAAGCAGATAGTCCTTCTGGATAACCGTTTCAAGAAATTCCTCAAGGTCAGATTCTGCCGCTCAATCCGCTGAGTAAAGTACTTTCCAATGATATGTTTATCTTCTGGTAAACAGGATGTATATGGCTGCCAGTCATCTGTGCAGTAAAAACTGACTTTGAAGCGGGCCAGACGCTCCAACAGCTTTTTGAGCGTCTCTTTGCTTCTGGAGCCGAACGCATGGGCAATGATCTTCTTGAAACGTGGCTCCCATGCATAAAACAGCCAGCGTTGCTGCTTCCTGCTACCAGCAAATGACCACTGCTCATCCATTTCGAAGATAATCTTGACCCGGGCATTTTCGAAGGGGAGTTGTGTTACTGCTGGCGGGTCGA
>OODV01000451.1 GCA_900299555.1 uncultured Endozoicomonas sp. | reverse complement strand
GCCATGTTTCATTCCTCTATTTGACCTTTTGAAATTGGGATTGCAGGATTTAGGTAGTATATTTTCCAAATCAATAATCAATGGCGAGCATAACGGTTATTACTCGGCAGGTTTTGGATAAGTCCTCTGGATTCTCTGAGCCATATTCTAATTCACGGTCGTAATAATCGAACTTTACAATTATTGATTCACCTTCAAATTCAAACTTCAAAAAATCATGCTCTTCATATGGATCATTATTTTCATTAAATGTATTGAATTGAGAGATAGCGGTTGCTAATCCAATCTTGTCTTGAATGGTATGAGATAGGTTGGAAGTCATCATTACTACATAAAGGCAACCCTCTTCTTCCAGTTTGTTTTTTTCCTCGGGATCAATTAGCGAGCGCCGAACCCTATCGTTATAAATAGCTATAGATTTCATAATTAGTACATCCGTATTAGTTGGCTATTTTTAGGTTTTCGGGGCTTATATAGGTCATCAGCCGCCTACCCGCTTATTTTTTGACTAAGCGGACAAAAAATAGGGATAACGCTCGGATGAAACTCTATGGCACTAATTTCACAAGCAGAATTTGCCAGACAACAAGGAGTCAACAGAAGCTATATCACGAAGCTTGTTAACAAGGGTGTAGTGAAACTGGTTGATGGAAAAGTTAATCCTGAACAAGCAATACAAGCCATTGAAGAAAACATTGATCCTGCACAGCACCGCCCCTCAAAAGCAAAACAGGGTATGCCGGAAATATTACCGGCAGGTGGTCAGGCCGGAGCCGTTGATTTCGTCACAGCCCGGACGATGCGAGAAGCCTTCCGGGCAAAACTGGCAAAGCTCGACTTTGAAGAACGCAGCGGCCAGCTGACCGATGCGACCAAGGTAAAAAACGATGCATTTAAAACCGGTCGAATTGTTCGGGATGAGCTTCTGGCCATACCTGATCGGCTATGTGATGTACTCGCAGCGGAAGAAGATGCAGGCAAAGTTAGACAACTGCTATTTGAAGAAATGGAATTAGTTTTAAATCGCCTATGCAAATAAATCAAAGCCCATATCTGGAAGGATTCTTTAAAGGATTATTACCAGATACCCGGCTTACGGTTTCCGAGTGGGCTGACAAGAAAAGAATCCTCCCGGCAAAAGCAGCGAAAGAAGCCGGTCGGTGGCGGACGGAAAGAACGCCTTATCTGAAAGAGATAATGGATTCTTTATCACCTTCATCCCCGATTGAAAAAGTCGTCTTTATGAAAGGGGCGCAGGTCGGCGGAACTGAGTGTGGTAATAACTGGCTCGGCTATGTCATTGACCATACACCGGGTCCCATGATGTATGTCTTGCCGACTCTTGATCTGGCAAAAAGAACATCAAAGCAGCGTATCGCTCCGATGATCGACGAGATGCCCTCTCTCCGGGAAAAGGTTAAAGACCCACGGAGTCGGGACAGTGGCAACACAGTCTTATCAAAAGAGTTTCCGAACGGGGTTCTGATTTTCACTGGTGCTAACAGTGCAGCAGGCCTCCGTTCAATGCCTGCCCGATTCCTGTTTATGGATGAGGTAGACGCATACGATGACGATGTAGATGGCGAAGGTAGCCCAATTAATCTGGCCATTAAACGGACAGCTACCTTTAGCCGCAATCGTAAAATCTTGATGGTCAGCACTCCGAACATAGCGGAGAGCAGTAAGATTGAAGCAGCCTATGAGGACAGTGATAAACGCCGTTATCTCGTTCCCTGCAATGCCTGTAATCATTACCAGCCGATTGTTTGGTCACAAATCCGATTTGATAACCGTGATCCTGCTACAACTCGGTTTGAGTGTATTAAGTGCAGTCATAAGCATTTTGAGAAAGACAAGCCTCGTATGCTCGCTAATGGCTATTGGCAGGCAGAGATGGAGAAAAGCGAAAAGGTAGCAGGCTTTCACCTTAACTCTTTATATAGTCCGAACGGCTGGTACAGCTGGCAGAATGCGGTTGAAGATTTTTTAGCGGCAGAGAAAAACCCGGTTGAATTAAAAGACTGGACAAATACAGTGCTCGGTGAGACGTGGGTTGAAAAGGGTGAAACTGTAGCGCATGCACTGCTTTATCAGCGAAGGGAACATTACCCGGCAGAAGCCCCTTGGTGGGTTGAAGTTATTACGGTCGGTATTGACGTTCAGGATGACCGGATTGAATTTGAAATAATCGGTTGGGGCGCAGGCGAGGAAAATTGGTCAATAGATTATATGCGCCTATACGGTGATCTTTCCCGACAGGGAATATGGGATACCGTTGCTGATATGCTCCATAAAACCTTTACCCGGCAAGATGGCACCAAAATGAATGTGGCGCAGGTCTGTATTGACTCCGGTGGCCACTTTACCGATGAGGTCTATGCCTTCTGTCGTAAACAGGGTGCGGACTGGGCAATTCCAATCAAAGGTTCTTCAATAGCAGGGAAACCGATAGCGACCTTCCCGAAAACCAAAAACAAGAAAGGTGTCTACCTCACTATTGTCGGCACCGATACCGCAAAAGAATTGATATACCAGCGTTACCGGATATTAGAACCGGGTCAGGGTTATTGTCATTGGCCAATTAAAGACTGCTTTGATGAGGACTACTTCAAGCAGGCCACGGCAGAAGAAAAGCTGAAGAAATTTAAACTCGGTGTTCCTTACTTCACCTGGGATGCAAAAGGCAGGCGAAACGAAGCGTTGGATTGTCGTGTTTATGCGCTCGCTGCGGTCCGTATCCTCCAGCAACACCGAGGCATTAATTTAGAATTGCTCGCCAATTCCAGACCGGCTCCTGACAGTCTGCCGGTAGATGAAAATACAGAGGATGGCCAGAAAAAGCGCCGACAGGTCAGGCGATCCTCCAAGAGTTCTTACCTAAACGGATAACAGCCATGTTCACGGAAGAAGAATATCAAGCCCTGAAACGGGCGGTTCTCCTGCGGGAGACTCGGACGGTTGAATTTGAAGGCAGAAGAATAGAGTTCAGTAGCTTTGCTGAAATGGAACGTCGGCTACAAGCCATTGAGCGTGAATTGATTAAGCAGCAAAAGCGTCCGAAGCAGTTTGGCATCTATTCATCAAAGGGAATTTGAGAATGGGCTTTATTGCCAACCTTACAAGGCGCTTCAGGAACAGTGCCTAT
>OODV01000579.1 GCA_900299555.1 uncultured Endozoicomonas sp. | reverse complement strand
GTGGCACCGCTGGCCAGCTACCCGGAAGGAACGGTCAATACCGCCAGCATTCAGGTAGCGGCCACTATCGGGGTTGGCTTTAAGATCGATGCAGTCGCCTTCAGAACACCCGGAGCTCCAGTTCGGCAGGGCAGTTTGCAGCTGACAGCGGTTCGGGTGGATAACGGGGGCATTATCACGGCCACAGCGGATTTTAATGGTGAGTTCAATACCGCAGAAGTGGTGGGAAAAATCGACGTAACCACGGGCTGGTGTGAGCTTAAATTTACGGACGGAACCAACCCAATCTTCGTTATCCCACAAAGTGTTCGTTATAACTGCGTGGTAGAAACCAGCCTGCCCCTCGATGCTGAATTGATCGGCCTCGATCCGGTTCGCCTCCCCCCTGATGGACGGGTCCCTATCTATCGAGCCGGGGATATTGTGGTAATCAGCCACACGGCAAGCACCGATGCTGGTACACCAACAGCCGGTCAGGTGATTAACCTGGCTCGTGACCATCAGGCAGAAATTGTGGTGAAAGATAGCGCAGGAACACTACTGAAAGCGGATCAATACACTGTCGATAGAGTGGCTGGAACTGTTACCTTTGCTAATCCGTTGAGCCTGATTGATGGTGCCAGTAACTCTCTGACTGCTCCATTCACCATTAAGGATCGGGTCGAGCACATGAGCGTTTTAAGTGACGTTCAGATCAACGGCGATCTGTCCATTATTGCTCCTGTGCCTTGGGATTTACCCGCAATCGAAACCACTGTGAGTAGTGCGGTGGTTTATGGTGATCTTCAGGGGAGAGTGAAGAACTTCTTCAGTCAGAAGGTATGGGATAACGGTACTCCTAACTGGACGGATAACCGGATTGGGGATCAGACCACGGCACAATACAACACGGTCAATTTCCCGGTTCTGGTGACGAACAAGGGGGCTATCTATGGCAAGTGGGCGATCATCTTTACCAGTGGTTCAGCCTTTCAGGTGGTCGAAGAAAAGCTCGGCATCATTACCACAGGCACCACAGCAGCCGATACGGCTCCGGTTAACCCGGAAAGCGGTGTTCCCTATTTCACCCTGAAAGCTGATGGGTGGGGAAGCGGTTGGGCAGTAGGTAACGCTATCCGCTTTAACACCGATGGATGTCTTGCGCCGGTTTGGATTTGTCGGACAGTGCTTTCAGGACAAGGCACCGAAACCAACGACGATTTCACGCTACAAATTCGGGGGGATGCTGACTAATGGCTGGTATATGGTTCAAACCCGGAAATTTAGCGGCCAAGGCACAAACGGATTATCTCAATAACGGCTTGATGGAGGCGCATTACAGCAGTAATAAAATGGCCTTCAGAGCCACTATCATTATTGATAGCTCAATGGCGGGGAAAGTTATCCCGCTAATGAGTATTCGAACCGCATACAACGACAGTGACAAAGGGAACGTCACCAACATCACTATTGAAAGTGGCCTGCTGATATTTAAGACCTACGACAGTGGCACTATCAAGATGGACGCTGCTTGGGCTGAATTGTTGCCCTTTGACACCGTCTTTGAAATAGAAGTCATTTTCGGAGGTCCCTATCCCTATATTGCTGCAAAAAAAAACGGGACAGCATTAACGGCAACCAAGCATTCAGGAACGAATAATCACCAGATTTTTAACGGAAACTATGAAGTATTTCTTGGAGGCAACGAAAACCAGATACCGCAAGCCGAAGGCCTGATGTTTATTCACGCTCAGTTATCCAACGATAACAATATACCTGCTGATAACTATGCTTACTTTCTGGTTACCCGTTGGGATTGGGATTTCGAGGATGAAACGCAGCCTTTCAAAATAGTCACCCGGCGAAACGGCACGATAAGCTCGCTTGATATGACGGTCACTTATCAGCCTGAAAATGTTGTATGGACAAGCGGCAATACTC
>OODV01000453.1 GCA_900299555.1 uncultured Endozoicomonas sp. | reverse complement strand
TGATCTGCTCATGAGTACCAGGCAGATTGCCGTTATAGCGATACTCAAGTTGGAAACTCTTATTACAGTCCTTGCATCTATACCGCTGGTGACCCGTCTCAGCTTTCCCGTTCTTAACAACATTGAACGTTTGTTGACAATGGATACAGGCAACTTGAACTACAGCCATAGATGACTCAAAAAGACAGGAGTGTATCAGATCAACAGCTCTGACACATCACCGAAGCCCTTCTATAGTTTATATATTTTTACCTGATTACCACCTAACCTAAGCTATCTTCTCGTCTAAACTTACGACACTGGTTTTCCTTGAATTAGGAGACGTGTCATGGCCAGAAACAAAATCCAGTTTCAGAAAGGCATCAGCTTTGTGGAGTTCTTTCAGCAATACGACAGGAAGTGCAATGCCGGGATCAGTTTTTCAAATGGCGCTGGGCGAATGGTTTTGAATGCCCTCTGTGTTGTTGCCGGGAGTACTGCACCCTGAAAACCCGAGAGCTCTACCAATGCAACCGCTGCCGCCACCAGACATCGCTGACCAGTGGCACCATCCTGGAAGCCAGCAAACTGCCCTTTACCACATGGTTTCTGGGCATGTTTTTGATGACTCAGACCAAAAATGGCATATCGGCCCTGGAACTCTCGAGACAATTGGGAATCTCTTATAACGCCTCCTGGCGCTTAAAGCACAAACTCATGAAGGTAATGAAAGAACGGGATGACAGCCGTCCCCTGCAGGGGCATGTGCAAATGGATGATGCTTACTGGGGTGGTAAAAAACAGGGGGGCAAACGGGGAAGAGGCTCTGAAAACAAGCACCCTTTTGTTACCACCGTGCAAACCAACGAAGAAAATCACCCACTGTATATGCGATTCAGTATGGTCACCAGTTTCCGGAAAAAGGAGTTGGAATTCTGGGCGGGAAAGCACCCTGGTAGTAATACCTGCTGCGTTGTCAGTGACCGACTCGGCGCATTCACAGGAATAGCCGATACAGGGCACACACATACTGCATTTGTGACAGGTGGTGGTCACGAATCGATGGACAACGAGCTGTTTACGTGGGTCAACACGATGATCGGGAATGTCAAAAATTCCTTGAAAGGCACTTACCACAGTATTAACCCGAAGCATTTGCCAAGATACCTTGCTGAATATTGTTATCGATTCAACCGGCGCTTTGATTTGAAAGCAATGGTATCAAGGTTGGGTTACATGGCTGCACGAACTTGTCCCATGCCAGCAAGGCTCATCAAGCTGGCTGAGGTACAGTGGTAATCAGGAAATGTTTTGTCCTTCAGTGGCAACAGATTTTTTGACAAAGTCTGGTGTTGTTCAAAATTACCGATATTCAGCAGGAGATAAGCCATTATGGACAAAATTAACAGATAGGCTTAATAACTAAAAAATAAGTTGAAAAGATGTTAACTTTCGTCAATTGAAGTAGGTCTGATTCTAATGTCAAGATTTCTTAGACTAGGTGTAGAACCAAGCTATGCAAGGGACAAAGCATTCATTAATGCCTTTAAAAGTAGCGCTGGGTAGTCGCTTGCACATATTGCTTGAGTCCAGCACTGTATCATCCAGAGTGCAAATCTAACTGTGCTTCTGCCTCAGTTAATATAGTTGGCTAAGCGGTCTTCAAACAGAATCAAAAACTTGCTTAAGGTCATTCTCCAGCTTCTGATCGGCATGGTCCATTTCCTCGAAGAGAGCATACAGATTACTGACCGAAGGACTCAGCTCATACATGCTGTTCTTCATAATTTCTGTTCTTGCGCTTTTTGTCCCGTACGTAGGTATAAGTCTCAAAAATCATGATTGCCCAGTCGTTTCGATGAATGTGGTTTCTTCCTCCTGCTCTTCTGCGATTTGTGGCATAACAGGTTCCTGGTTGAGGGCAAAGTTTCTTTCTATTTATACAAACTGCAGTCAAAATAATTATTCCTCCTATACCTCCAGAAAATCCAAGTATTAAGCTCATAAGATCGCTATTTATAAAAGATTTACCGGCAGCAATATGTGGGCTTAATCTGAAAGGTGATGTATATTTTGATGAGATGTTACAGTGATTTTCTCTATTACTTAACTCACTTATGGATCCCTTAACCACAATATTGCCATTATCATCTTAGAGAAGGTTTATACCAATATTCTGAATGTTTGAAGATTCTAATTTGTGATGATGGCACGATCCATTAATAATCAAGTCTACAGACTCAAGATGAATGCCTTCAGGCATAGCGGTTTTCAACTCAGGTTCTTTTGATATATCTTGTTGAAACTTAATCTTAATGCCATAAAGGTTGCAATTTATACTTATGAAAACACTGCTTTTTTTTAGGTTGTTTTGAATTATAAACGTATTGTTTTTGGTTAATCCTTGAGGGGGAATATCTGCCTTAGGACAATTTCCTATGATGCTCGTGTATGGACCAAGATCACTAGGGTTGTCTGGTCTACGGATCGGGGGCTGAGGAAAGTAAGGGTCATTAAGTAGATCGTAGGTTGTGTTAAAGGTCTTGGAACCATCCAATTTGTTTTTTTTAAGCCATTGATCAACCTCATCACCATTTTCCCATTTATTACGTCCCATCAAAGTGTCTGCATACTGTTCTCCTCGTTTACCTGCATACTCTGTTGATCTAACATTGACCGCATATAACTTGAATTTTCGATCACTAGGATCGAATACCATCATACCAGCGCCAGAATCTCCTGGTCTTGAAAGGTAATCCTTTGATGGTGTTAATTCATAAGATTTAAATTTATAACAGGGTCTGCCATTATAGGTCGCCTTACCAGCAGGACTAACCCAGCCTACATATTGATTGTCTTGGAAGTTATACCAATCGCTTTTTCTAAATCCTTTAGCTGATGCCAGCTATGCTCAGACATCATTATCAAGCGTTTTATCTGGAACAGATGTCTCGTCGACCACAGCTACCCG
>OODV01000454.1 GCA_900299555.1 uncultured Endozoicomonas sp. | reverse complement strand
AGTAATCGGAGAATTTATCTACCGAGAGCACTATCAACTCCTCTGAAC
The DNA here is from genome assembly GCA_900299555.1 of uncultured Endozoicomonas sp. Classification (GTDB taxonomy): domain Bacteria; phylum Pseudomonadota; class Gammaproteobacteria; order Pseudomonadales; family Endozoicomonadaceae; genus Endozoicomonas. Next base: position 2,875 of record OODV01000454.1, on the reverse strand, counting down.
CTCCACCAAATTTCCTCTTTAGATAAGGATGGTATATCAACCTCGAAATGCAAAGTTGAAAGCCAGGAGTGACCGGTACAAGGAGAGTATCGGTATTTACGTGCAAGATTGATGTCACCATGCGGCCAGCAAAGTAACATCCCCTCTATAAAATAACGTTGGTAAAGGCGCGCCGGAGCCTTCGCCCCGCTTAAACACCGAACCAGACAACATAATCCACAGCCGAACCAAGAATAACCATCAGAACGATCAATCCAAAACGTACCTGCATAAGACACCTTTATTATCATGGTTATCGTTGCCGTCAGACACAGAATACATTTATCACGTTGAAGGGAAGATGGCCAGACTTAAGCCAGTCACCCGTGAGCAGGAGGGGCTGGTTATATCTTGGTAAAGAATGAAATGATTAATATTGAACTTCTGCAGTATTTTTAAGTTCTCCCTTAATGTCATTACACAACTTTATGTAAGCCTCAATCAGAAAGTTTAAGTCTGAATTTGAGATTTTTTTGTAGTCGTTAAAGGTTTCAATCTCATATTTTCCAAGCACTTCATTTAATGAGCACATGGTGGTTTCAATAAGCTGCCTGACTTCCAGGCTGATGGAATTTAAGTCCAGCTTATTGTATGCCTTAATTCCTTTGACCAGTCTCTTATATTTTGGACTTTGGCTATCAAGCAACGCTCTCATTGAGCGTTTTAATCGAATTTCAATATCACTCACAACTACACCATTTTTAAAAAATACAGACGATGGGTGCTCTCTCGGAATAATTGAAATGGGCGTAAGCTAAAATCCCCACAAGCCAACTACCAGTATGCTCTTCATGATGGGCACTGAATTAAGTTGCAGAGATGAACATTTTTCAACAGCATAAGGGAGGAAGAAAAGCCAAAAACCTCTAAATTAGCTTAAACAACACTTTTTGCTGTGTTACAGCAATGACTTGTCCAGATTTTTACCCGTAGGTGTCTCTTCTTGACTGGATTTATGTTTAAGAAATGGTCGTGTATTTTTTGATTCACTCATGAAATCAGATGGCTATTGTCTACAAACCCCGATACTCAAGGATTTTCATTATCATTCCGAGAGAGCACCCCAGACGATGAACTAAAATGCCACTGTTAACTGATTTTTTGCCTGTGCTGTTGGTAAATCGATAGTCAGACCTGTCATCTTTTAGCGCACGATGGAAGACCTGACCCTTATTCCTGTTATACGCAATTTACATATTCAAATATGGTTCTAATTTCTTACTTAGATCTTTAATTGCGTTGCCACTCCACATGACGACGTCGTTTGATTCCTTTTCTAACTCAACATAAAGCTCAGGATAATGCTTAAGCTCTCTGTTTTCCTTGTAAGCTTTTACTTTAAAGGATTTTTCATGGAGTTCATCTAAAAGCTGGTAAATTGATAAATCTTGAGAGAAAAGAAATTTTGAAGCCTCTTTTTGTTCAATAAATGATTTGTGAGTTCCACTTGAAATGCCGTCAGCGATCAATTCTTGGTAGAACTTCAAAGTTGCAGTGTAGACATCGAACCTTTTGTTGTACAAGTCTAGACGTAATTTATCTCTATTTATCACCATTTGCTGATATGCCACATAGGCTAGTATCAATGCTAACACTATCGCAAAGACATAATCTTTAAATAATCCAAGTAACTCCAATTCTATACTCCAAAATTTCATTGCGTATAACGCCCTGTTAAAGGGCAAATTTAAAGTTGGCTATAATTAGCGACGAAGGAGCAAAAAGCCAACTTAAATTTGTCCCGTTTAAACAGTTTGTTATGTTTTTTCTAGCTTTACTCTAGGTCTGGTATGGCTTTTTACTTAATCTAACTTCCATTCTATTAGACCCTTTTACATTTAACCCTACCATTTCGTCATATGCACTTTCTTGACGTAAAACCAACTCACCTACTTCTAACTCATCGAATAATTCTTGCATTTTCATTAAGCTACGAGTTTTTAGAGGCTTCGAGTTACTTTCCCATATCAAATGTTCATCATCATTATCAATTAGTAATGCTTGGTACAAAGATTGATCTAATGAACAAATTACGACTTTTTCAATCTTAAATTTGGTGAGATCTTTATATAGCAATTTACCCTTAATTTTCATAATAAAGCTACCTATAAATTTATACCTTGCCGTAAACATAACAGTGGTTTAAACGAACCGAGTTCGCATAACACACTATCTATTTTTCTGAACTGTTAATTAAATGTCTTTTTAAAACAGACGATTGCAGTCTATTGATACGATATTACTATTTATCAACGGGTTCGCATTTGCGATTTTGTATACCATTCGCTTAAACATAAGCATCCCCTAAACACTGTTTTTTTATCAATAAAAACAGCCAATTAACCGAACCTTTGTAAATGCTGTTTATACGAACTACTTTTCCTAAAACCACTGTATAAATAAACAGATATGGATGAGAAAGTAGTATGCGCCTGCAACAACGGTTTCGCCTTGCTATGCGAGAAGGGAATTATTCACTTGAAACAGAACGTTCTTATTGGGGTTGGATTCGTCACTATATTCGTTTTCACCGAATACGCCACCCAGATACGATGGGAGGGAATGAAATCTCCCAGTTTCTTTCCTATCTTGTTGTTAAAAGGCATGTGGCTGTGAACACACAGCAGCAGGCACTGAGTGCTCTTGTTTTTTTGTATCGTAAAGTCTTGAATCGCGAAGAACTGGACATTAACGAATGGAAACCCGCCAGGCGAAGAAAACATTTACCTGTTGTCTTTTCAAGAGATGAGGCTAGCCGTGCAATATCTCATATGAGTGGCAGCTATGTACGGGACAAAACATATAGCAAGTCCGTGAACACTACTGGATCTTTTTT
>OODV01000457.1 GCA_900299555.1 uncultured Endozoicomonas sp. | reverse complement strand
GTAGCTGTTTCGGCAACCGCTATTTTACCGAAAGTCAGTTAGGACAGGCATTTCCTGCGATCTCTGTTTTTTTAACCGGACAGCAGTGACCACCAGCACCTTCAGCCAGGCAATGCCCCACACCTGCTGATGAAGTTTAGGGTTCTGCCAGAAGGCACCAAACAGAAACAAGGCACACACTGGCGTGAACACCACCTGAACCAGGCTGTTGGATAAAAACGCACACAGCTCAAACCACTGAGGATTCATCCACCGGCGAAACAACTGGAAAAACCAGATATTGATGTTGTCGGTAATCCACAGGGCTACAGCCAGTGCAGCATACCAGCCTGGGTAATGGCCCATCGCTTCTTCAAATACCAGCGTTTCGTGGCTGAACCCGGGATCAAACACTGGCAGCCATAGCGCCAGGGTCTGCATCCCCGATCCCAGCATCGCCAGAGTCATTAATACCCACACCGTCGAGTTCAACAGTCGTCGTGCATTACGCCGACCGTATAGCTCCGAAACCGGATTAAGAAAGCAGAAGCTCAACGGGAACAGTAATGACGCCAGGGTAAAATCTACGCTCCACCAGCCAAAGTGGTAACCGAACAACAGCGGGCAGAGAATCAGTGTGGCCATATACAGCCCCCACAGGTAGACCAGCAGCGGCTGATCACCCACCAGGGAAAAATTGTGGCCGCCACCTACGCCACGGTCTGCAACAATATCCTTACGCCCTTTCAGGTACGGATAGAGCCTGGCCTTGCACTGCCATGACAGCGTTGCCATTTTCCCGGAACGGATAAAAGACTCAATATCAGAGCTGCTGGTCACGCCGAGTTGGTCGATGGTGGTAATGGTGTCAGTACTGCGATCGAATGATGTAAATTTCTCCATTAGGTTTCGTACCTGTATGAAATTTATAGATCGCTTGCATCACTTGCAGCACAAGGGAAGTGGCCATTCGACAGCCCGGACAACTGAATCGACAACCGTTATCGGGATACCACACCCGGCTAAAAAGTGATAAAGCTGTTGATCTACCGTTCAGCCTCCTCTGGGCTGCACGGAACATCCGACGTGGGATTATGGGTTAACAGGTTGTATACCGGTTTATCCACGGATTTTGTGGATAACTGGGAAGCTCTCAGTCAGGCAACTCGATCTTCCAGTAATCCATATTACGTACCCGGCCAACCACTTCCCAGTCAGGCTGCTGGGTACTGCTGACCTCCAGTCCGGAATAGGTGCAGGTAAACGTAAATAACCGTTTCTGGCCATGAACCGTTTTCCAGGCCAGAAACAGGCCGGGGCCCGGGCGAAGTTCCTTTTCCACGGTCAGCAGGGTACAACCGGGGAAGGACTCCACCATTTCCGGCATATAAAAAAAACGGTAAGCACTGGGCTGCCGGTATGCATGGTAAGGACTGTTGAACAAATCCGGCACCCTGGCAATCACGTCATAGAGGTCGCCTTCGGCAGGCACCACCATCACCTTGGTAAGCATGGTGGTCTGCTGCCAGGCATCCTCCCGGTGTACCACGGACTCATGATCATGGGGGTCACCCCGGCCTGTGGAAAACCACACAGGGCTCACCCCCAGGGTTCTGGTCAACACTTCAAGGTACTTCTGCGGGTTACCTATTTCACCCTTGGCCAGGCGATAGAGGTAATTCTGGTCAATACCGGATTTCCGGGCCAGTTTGGGAATACTGGCAATGCCTGCCAGCTCCATGGATTCTGCCAGTCTATCGGCGATGTCCGGGTGGTTCATAACGGGTAATCCTTAACAACCGGTATTGTTGCAGCCTGACAAACACAACCCACAGCTCCCGGTCACTCATCTCATCCAGCAGGGGGATAAAATTATCCAGCGCCCCATTGACCTTCCGTGAACTTAACCTGTCTGTTTCCTGTTGAGGCTTGCCAGTGCCGTCTGCTACAGCTGCTTCCAAATCTACGTCCATGTGACTGGGTTCCGTAATGTTTGAGAAGAAAACTGCTTGCCCAGAAATCATCCTAAACAGCCCTAATCAGGATTACAATACAATAAGTTGCATTCCTTTGCATATTTTATCAATTTATACACAAGAAAAACCAAACCAGCCCACTCAAGATCGGTAAAAATCGGAATTACCAATATTCATTTGCCCACGGTTACTGATCGCTGTAACGTAGTTTTTCACGCCGTGAAAACCTTGAGGATTGATTGGCCATGCTGAAGAAAAAAACGATCAAAAAAAAAGCAGAAACCGAAGTGACGTTTGAGTTTGTTCAACCGGGCATCAAGTCCGTGTCGCTGGTTGCGGATTTTAACCAGTGGCAACCCGTCTCCATGAAATATCACAAGAAAGAAAACGCCTTCCGGACCAAAGTAAAACTGCCCGGCAACAAAGCCTTCCATTTCCGTTATCTGCTGGATGAGACCACCTGGGAGAACGACCATAACGCGGACGACTATGTGCCCAACCCTTACGGCAGTGATAACAGTGTGGTCTATACCAAACTCAGAAAGTAATACCCATTAAATTTATGCTTGGTGGACTGAGCTGAAAGACAATACCCTAAAGGGCATAAAGACAAAGTGACCAGTCATAGCACTAGCTATGGCGAGGAACTTTAACGAAGAGTTTCGTTCAGCTCACCAGCGCAACAAGGTATTGCAGCTGTTTTCTCTACCCGCATTTAAGAGTGGTGCAGTGCAAAGCTCCACACATCAAGCTCCCACCATTGTTGAGGAAAAAAAGATGAATAATTATTACCTCTCTTTAGGTGCAGACCACCCCGATTACCCGGGCTAT
>OODV01000458.1 GCA_900299555.1 uncultured Endozoicomonas sp. | reverse complement strand
CCCCCGTCATCCGGGTGGACGGTACCACCGTCTCCGGCGCTGCCGAGCCCGGTGCACTGGTGGCGATCCGCGATGCCGCGGGCAACGTTCTGGGCAGCGCCATTGCCGACAGCAACGGCCAATTCAACCTCTCACTGGAACAGGCCCCTGACGGCCCCGTCTCGGTACTGCCCGTGGGTGACGACAACCCCCTGATCCAGGTAGATACCGACAACAACCAGCTTGAAGCCATCGCGCCTCCCGGCACCCTCGTGGCCTTCCGGGATGCCCAGGGACAACTCATCGGTTCCGCCATCGCCGACAGCACCGGTACCGCCCGCCTGCCGGTAGCCGATGCCAGCGCCCTCGGCTCACCTTCCGTCGCTCCCGTTGATGCGGATTCCCCCGTCATCCGGGTGGACGGTACCACCGTCTCCGGCGCTGCCGAGCCCGGTGCACTGGTTGTTTTTAAAGATTCTTATGGCAATATCGCGGGTAGTGCCATAGCCGATAAAGAAGGTCGCATATTTACAACATTAGATACTCCAATTGATGGGAGAATATTGCCACTAACAGCAACTAATAACAGTATCTACAGGCTTACTAGTGTTGAGGTAGTTGACCAAAATGGTAATCCAGCCAATGGAAGAGGAACGCCTTCAATTATTGACAACAAACTTCAATTTGATGAAGGAAGCGATTTTTTGTTCCTTGGAGCAACAGATACGGAAACGGTGCAGGTTCGCTACACCATGCACTTCGGTGAGGAAAACCCGACAGAATCTTTTGTAACCCTTACCGTCAATGGGGAGAATGATATCCCCTTAATATCCAGTTCAACTGATGTTATAGGTAATCTTACAGAGGTTTCGGAAGGTGACTACAGTGAGAACAGCAACAACCTGAGTGACAGCGGCAGCTTCACCATCGCCGATGTGGATCTCACCGATGTGCAGACCGTCAGCGTCACCTCCGACATCAGCGGGTACCTGGGCACCTTTACCCCCACCGTCAGCAACAACACCACCGGCGACGGCACTGGCCAGGTGGACTGGACCTTCAGCATCCCTGATGCGGACCTGGATAATCTGGCCGCAGGCCAGACCCGGACCCAGAACTACACCATCACGGTGAACGATGGCAATGGCGGCACTGTCAACCAGGTGGTCACAGTGACCATGACCGGCACCAACGACACCCCCACCGTCACTGCTTCCACGGATGTGACCGGGGCGGTCACTGAAATCGGGGATGGTGCCAGTGGTGAAAATACGGCTACCCTCTCCGACAGCGGCAGCTTCACCATCGCCGATGTGGATCTCACCGATGCCCAGAGCGTCAGCGTCACCTCCAGTACCACCGGCTTCCTGGGCACCTTTACCCCCACCGTCAGCAACAACACCACCGGCGATAACATCGGCCAGGTGGACTGGACTTTCAGTGTCTCCGATGCGGACCTGGATTATCTGGCCGCGGGCCAGACCCGGACCCAGAACTACACCATTACGGTGAACGATGGCAATGGCGGCACCGTCAACCAGGTGGTCACGGTGACCATGACCGGCACCAACGACACCCCCACCGTCACTGCGGCCACGGATGTTACCGGGGCGGTCACTGAAATCGGGGATGGTGCCAGTGGTGAAAATACGGCTACCCTCTCCGACAGCGGCAGCTTCACCATTGCCGATGTGGATCTCACCGACGCCCAGAGCGTCAGCGTCACCTCCAGTACCACCGGATTCCTGGGCACCTTTACCCCCACCGTCAGCAACACCACCACCACCGACGGCACCGGCCAGGTGGACTGGACCTTCAGTGTCCCCGATGCGGACCTGGATTATCTGGCCGCGGGCCAGACCCGGACCCAGAACTACACTGTCACGGTGAACGATGGCAATGGCGGCACCGTCAACCAGATGGTCACGGTGACCATGACCGGCACCAACGACACCCCCACCGTCACTGCTGCCACGGACGTGACCGGGGCGGTCACTGAAATCGGGGATGGTGCCAGTGGTGAAAATACGGCTACCCTCTCCGACAGCGGCAGCTTCACCATCGCCGATGTGGACCTCACCGACGCCCAGAGCGTCAGCGTCACCTCCGGTACCACCGGTTTCCTGGGCACCTTTACCCCCACCGTCAGCAACAACACCACCGGCGACGGCACCGGCCAGGTGGACTGGACCTTCAGTGTCCCCGATGCGGACCTGGATTACCTGACCGCGGGCCAGACCCGGACCCAGAGCTACACCATTACAGTGAACGATGGCAATGGCGGCACCGTCAGCCAGCAGGTCACGGTGACCATGACCGGCACCAACGACACCCCTGCCATCTCAGGACAGGACGTTATTCCTGCTCTTTCAATTACTGATTTCTCGGAACCTGCCTCTTATGACACACAAATAAATAACAACAGTGCTCACAGCAGCTTTTCATCAAATCCGGCAAACATTTTAAGTACCGCCAATACTGTTAAAGTGAGCACCTCTGACGGTAACTGGACTCAGAACTACCAGCTTCCTAACGATCCAGCATTTAATGGCAAGCTCGTTGTATTTCAAACTAATGCTTCCCTCAACTCTAACGTTTCTTATGAAGGAAAAAGCCAGACTCTGTCCACAGGCCAGATAACCGTCTTTAGAAATTATGGCGGAACATGGATCAGTAATCTGGAAGCTTCTGCAATTCAGGAGGATAGTGGGGCAACTCTGACCTTTACCGGAATTCTGAATATTAATGACCCTGATAATG
>OODV01000460.1 GCA_900299555.1 uncultured Endozoicomonas sp. | reverse complement strand
ATTTTAGGCATTTCTTACGAATCGGTTTATTCCTGATAGAGGTGGTGAAAGACAGTATTACTCTATTATTTTCCACAAAACCTCTTTTCATGAAATTCATATTAAATAAATCGGGTCTTCTTTTTTCGAGTTGTTCTTTGAAAATAGCAAACTTAAGAGTAAGTTGATCTATAGGAGAGGAGTCCGGGTTAGATGTTTCTATTGGTTGGGCTAAAAGATGCTCATATGCCATCCTCCTAAACACGGTGTTCAACATTTGATCAAATAGCCGTTGTTCTGGATCAGGCGTTTCATCGATTCCTTTCCTAAGGGTAACCATTAACTCCTCTATAGTTTCGATGGCTTGAACAAGCTCTTGTATTCTAGATTGATTCTGGTTTTGAAGAAGCCATAGAGTGACATTTTCTTTGATTGTTTTCACTTCTGAACTTTCTGATTTTGTGGGATCAATAACTTCAGTTATGAAATTAAAAAGACCATCAAGCAGCCATTCCTCAAATGATTGTATTAACGAGATCGTATCGGCATTTAAAAGGCGGCGAAGAAAAACGGATGGGTCAGCTATGAATGTAGCTGGCATTTTATTTACTATTTCATTAAACTGCTTCAGCTGATCTTTTATTTCAACTAGACAATGCTCTCCTAAATTATTTTGGGATATTAATTGTTCTTGTACAGCAGCAGACCACCGTTCAATATGCAGATAATTAAAATATGAATTCTCAATCTGTTTGCTAGTGCGACTATTCATATTAGCAAGAACAGATAGGATTTCCTGATTTACTGATGCGATGATTGACATGTGAAATGTATTGAGCTGGGGTAAAATAGTTTCATCATATTCTTCACCACTAAAGTTAAAAAAATCTATCATTGTTGCACTTGGTTGACGGGAGGAACATGCTATTTTGTGAAGATTAATAAAAGCGCCTAATCTGAGAATGCCACCATTATCATCTGGTGTTATTGAATTTTTGTAAGTGCCAAAAGTATTGACAACATAACGACCCATGGTTTCATCACTGATTTCTTCACCAAGAGGTAATACACTTAACATTTTATCTATTGTTGTTTTTGTTCTTTCAGCAGCATTATGAATTAATTTTGGTAAGCAATGGCCTTCTAAAAAAAGTGTCATTAAATTAAACATGGGAAATGGAAGATCTGCAAAATAAAACTCTAATTGCAATCTTGATAAAGAATAAAGATAGTTTTTATTTTCCTCAGACAAGTCAGCATTGTTCATTCGGCTAGCAACAACGGTGAGACCAGCTTTTACGCTACTCAATACAAAATATAACAAATCAGCAGTATCCTCATCATCCATTTCATCGTTTTCTATAGAAAATTTAATAAGTTTTTCCAAATCTATTTTCAATAATCTAATCTGTTGTCTGTTTTCTTCACTTGCTCTTTGATGAGAGTTTAGTTTAGAAATAACACTTGCTAGCTCTTTATCTAGCTCACTTATCGTCATTGATGGTGATTGATATTCTTTATCGGTACTTTTTATTTTATGTTTATTATCAGTGAGACTGGTTAGACTTGATAGTTTACTGAGACTTTCTCTATTTATGCTGGTACTTCCCGATGGATTTATTGAGACTGATAATAAGGAAATGCTTTCTTCAGGTGCAAGAACAGCTGCTTCGTGATGACCAAATTGGTAAGTTTGGAAGTTCTCCTGCCTTCTATTCTGTAAAACAGTATTTGGTGATGTATCACCTGCGAGTTTATTATTAAACCGCAAATCCATAATGCTTAATCCTCACTCATTGTATTAAAATACAGCGTCAAAACATATGATTAGTTGATTCGGTGAATAGCATGAAAAGTGCGGATTTTCTGCTAGACATGAGATTTATAATTGCTTTTTCTATATTTTTAATAGCAGAAGGAAAATTTATTATTCACCCAAGATATAGGTATTGATAATTAAAATGTAATTTGAATAATAAATATTTTAGCAAAGACGAAAAAACAACAGTTGATCCTTATTAATCCAGTATATAGGAAATAAATTGCTTTACATCGTTCTTAAAGAATAAATAGAAAGTTTGTATAGTCTTTTTATTTCACTATTTACTCTCTATTTTTTATTAGTCTCTTACAAGGTTAAAATCACCGGCTTTAGCCGGTCAGCTTTAGCTATGATAATTTATTGCAGTCATCTCAGTGTGGAGGTTCTGAGATGGAGTATAGGTAGTGGGTCAAATGTGTGGGTAAGCACATTTACATACTGAAAATTTTCTGCGCTTCCTATATACGTCTAATGATGTGTATTTTTGAAGTAAAGTGCCCTGACTGCAACCTCCCTTCCGTTGGTCGACATGGTAAAGGGTGCAAAGGTAATCAGCAATACCTCTGCCAGAATGAAGGCTGTAAAACCAAGTCGTTCATGCTCGAAATCATTACAGGGCGTGCAACAGGGGCGTCGAGAAAGACATTGTTAAAATGACCATTAATAGCAGTGGCATCAGAGATACCAGCAGGGTTCCTGGTGTCATTAAAACAACCGTAATGAATGTCCTGAAAAGCAAAGAAACTCTTCTGCTGCAAGTCAATCCAAATATTACAACCATGAAATTTGATGATGGTAGCTGTGTTCGTTTCGAGCCTGCCTGCGAGATTGCTGAACTGGATGAGCAGT
>OODV01000461.1 GCA_900299555.1 uncultured Endozoicomonas sp. | reverse complement strand
TCAGTCCTTTGACAACAGGTTTCAGGAAAATATCAATTGGTGTGGTGAAAGACAGATGTATACAGACCAGGGCACTAATGCCGGACAACAATGCGCCCATCAACAGCACCTGCCAGTTGATCGGAACCGTGGACTTGACCAGGTCCAGTGTGAGCAGCAGCCCGGCGCCAAGAATCACCGGAATGGAGAGAAGAAAAGAGAACCGGGCGGCAGACTCCCGGTCAAACCCAAGAAACAACGCGGCGGTCATGGTAATACCGGAGCGGGACGTTCCCGGAATCAGCGCCAGCATCTGGGAAAAGCCGATGATCATCGCCTTCGGCAACGTCATGGCTTTCAATGGCCAGCGGCATTGGGCAACATAATCCGTCCCCCCCAGCAGAGCACCAAAGATCAGGGTGGTCGCGGCAATCACCTGCAACGACCGCATGCTTTCATCCAGGCCGGACGTTTTCAGGAACAATCCAAACACCACCGCCGGAATGGTCGCCAGGCCAATATACCAGGCCATCTTGCTGTGTTGCGTTGCCCCTCTGCCCACCACCGAAAAGCACCAGTCCCGAATCAGCAGCTGCAAATCCTTACGAAAATAGATAACCACCGCAGCCAGTGTGCCGATATGCACCGCCACATCAAAGGCCAGCCCCTGGTCAGGCCAGTGCAGCAGCCTGGCCGGTAAAATCAGGTGCGCCGAGCTGGAAATGGGCAGAAACTCAGTCAGGCCCTGAATTAATGAGAGAACAACGACGTGTAAAAGATCCATGAATAAAATCCATCAGAAAAAACTACCGTTTGCTGCCAGGGAGGCACGGAGAAAAGATAAGTTTTTAAAGCTCTTCTCCGTGGCAAATAGAAGCTGGTATTTTTAGCCTCGCTCCCATTCAGAGCGAGGGAACGAGGGTACGATCGATAGGTGTGTCTTTTTTCTTTGATGTTTTGTTAATATATGACCGCAGTTACTTAAAATAAAAAAATCATTGCATAGGATAGATAATGAAACTGCTAATAATAACCTTACTATTTGGCATCTGTTTTCAGGCTTCAGCGGCTTTCAATAACTCATCTAAAGGAGCCTTGAAGGACTGCAAGCCAACCTCGAACGATGTCACCTCAGGTTATTGGACAATGAGTAAATCATTGAACTGGTATGGAAAAGTCGAAAAAGGATATGACTCCTACACAACATTTAAATTTTTCAGCAATAAAAAAGCCTGGGCACTAAACCGGCATAGCGACAGAAAAGTCGCCAATAACTCGGTTTTTCATAAACTGAAGTACTCCACCAAAAACAACGTACTGACATTAATGACTGAAAAAAATGCATTGGTTGGTAAATACAAAATTTGTAAACAAGGGTTGGCACGATTCGATGCCGATGGCCCTGTCGCAGTGTATTCGGCAAAGGTTGATAAATTTGCCCCAATCGATGATGCAACGACAAACGGAAAAAACAAGCGAAAGTTACAACGCCCTTGGTGATTGTACCGGTCCAACGCAGAGTGTGAGGACGGATAGCTATCTTTTAAGACCGTCCTGTCTCAGAACGGAATTTCCTGATCATCCTTACGGAAGAAAAAAGGGCTCATGGGCAATCAGCTCAAAGCATTTATCAACATCCTGCTCGTGAAAGACTTCGTGCCACTTACCGGTATGCCGAAGATAAGCCAAAGTGTAGGTGTTATTACCGGTGTAGTTCATCCTGGCAAATTTTCGTTCAAAGGTCGGACTAATGGCTCTTGGACTCGGGCAATGATAAGTGGCGCAAAAGTAGAAAAAGCTGCCATGCCATTTGGTAAAGATATCCACCACATAGTTGAAGCTTGTATTCTCCGGAGGCGGCACGATTTTCTGTGGCTTCAGGTATTCCTCTACCCATCGATCGGCCTGCGCTTTGAGGGCCGCTTTGGTCTCGGGTGAGACTTTGGGTATCGATGCCCTCTTGGTCACAGGCATCCACCGATAACTGCTCATACATCTCTCTTTTCAACTACTGCCCCGAAAGACAACCCACAACACAAGGTAGCCCAGAATCCCTGCGCCATCGGCCAGAATATCCCCGACACTGAAGTGCCGGTAGCCGGTCATCTTCTGGCACACCTCAATCAGTACCCCGAAAGCCAGCAGGCAAAGGGGCTTCCACCAGGCAGCGGGCTGTTTCGGGTAGGCCAAATCAAACAGGGCAAAGAGCACCATAAAGGTAAGGGCGTGTTTGAGTTTATCGTTGATGAATGCGGTCGGGTCTGCCTCGCCGGGGATGACCGCCATAAAAAAGGTAAAGGCCAGGGCCGCAAAAAAAGTCAAACGGCGGGCAGCAAGAGGAATGGCCAGTAATTGGGTGATCAATGCCTTCATAGGTTATGGCGTTCGCGCCCCCCGTAAAAGAAAACCGTCGTTTTCGGGAAGCGGGCAGCAGGAAGCGTTCTTTAATGGGAATACAGCTTGTCGTAACAGTAGTTGGTGGCTTCAATGAACCCTTCAATACTGCCACAGTCAAACCGTTTGCCCTTGAATTTATACGCCATCACGCAACCCTGCTGTGCCTGCGCCATCAGGGCATCGGTAATTTGGATCTCGCCGCCTTTACCGGGCTGGGTATCTCTGATCAGGTCGAAGATATCCG
>OODV01000462.1 GCA_900299555.1 uncultured Endozoicomonas sp. | reverse complement strand
GCACGGTTCTTTTTCTGGCTGTGCTGTCGGTGGATGCGACAGGCAGGCGCGTTCTCTGAACAACGCTCAAGGATCAGGTCATCGAGAATAACGGGAACCGGTTCCTCTTCAGGTGCTTTGGAACTGACTAACAGTGTCAGTTGATGAGCAAGATTTCGCCAACGCCAGCACCCGAAGGCAACCCAATGATGATAGCTGCTCCAGACTTTATCGTACTGGATGGCAAGCAGAGCCTGAGTCAGGAACCCCTCACCGGAGAGCATGCTACCAATGAGCAATTCGCAAAACACTGGTGCAGCTTTCGCAGAAACAGCTCTGGTAAGGAAAGTAATATAGAACGAAAGTTCTTTTAATATTTTTGTTTGTTCTAAAGAGTACATCACAACCGCCTGGATTTATTATGTGTGACGGTTGGTTTAACTCATATAAAAATTAAATCGAATGTACCAGTGAAGCTCTAAAGCTGAGTACCAAGTGAAAGAGGGGAAAAAGATTTAGTGATGGAGTCCATAAAAAATCCCAGAATCAGTGGAGTAGTTGGATAGATTTCATCATATTATTGGTGATGTGTCAGAGCTGTTGATCTGATAAATTCCTGTCTTTTGCTGGATTCAAGCAATAAGTGCAAGCGACTCCCCAGTATAGACTTCGAGTGGTTTACTTCCACCTGGAACTTTTCGAGGCATGGTGTTGATCAATAAATCCATTGTGCGAGTATCTTCCGTTGTCAGATGTCCCAAAGGCATTTTTTTTAGGGTAGGTTCGTTGGATGATGCCGTGAGTATTTTCATTTGTTCCCCGCTGATAACTGGCGTAAGCTTGGCAAAAAACACGTCGGCATTGACAGCCTCAGCCACTTTTTCTTGAGCAGCAAATTCACATCTGTTATCCAGTGTAATCGTGCAAACTGATGACACTCGTTTAAGCAGGTAAATCATGGTTTCAGCTACGGTGTCCGCTTTTTTGCTATCCACCTTACCTATCAATCAGGGTAAAATGGATTTTCCGGTCAACCAGAGTTACCAGATGAGCCTCCTGCCCAAATACAGTATCGCCCCCCCCCAATCACCCGGGCGGGAACGGGGTTCGATTATTTCAGGGCGCTCATTAATAGCAACCCGGTTTGGAATCAAAGATTGACTAGCCAGGCAATGGCTCTTTCTCTATTATTGGCATATGTTGTTCATCTGTTTTGCTGTGCTTTTGGGCAGATTGTCTCCGCTTAGAGAGTGTACGGAAAATTACTGGACACTCACTCAATGTAATTTGTTAGTCCATCCAATGATGTAAAAGTTTCCGGGTTATATATTTTCTCCATAAATATATGGTCTAACGAACTGATACTTATTGGTAGTGATTCATGTACGATTCAGACTTGTCAGATGCAGAATGGAAAATACTCGCTCCATTTTTTCCAGTCATTGATGATGAAGTGCCCAAGCTAGGAAGACCAAGGGAATGGAGCTTCAGGACTATTTTAAACGCCATATTTTATCTCAACAAAACCGGGTGCCAGTGGAGAATGCTCCCTTCTGATTTTCCGCCATGGAGCACAGTTTATGATTACTATCGTAATTGGCGAATATCAGGTTTGTGGGAAGCAATCCATACAGCACTGAGACGAGAAGTTCGCATCAAGGTCGGCAAGAACCCTGAACCCACTGGAGCCTGTATTGACTCTCAATCGGTTAAAACCGCTCTGTCTGCCCCAGGTTCCAAGGGTTATGATGGTGGAAAAAAAATCGATGGTAGAAAGCGCCACATCGTCGTTGATACCTTAGGGCTGCTTCTGGTTATCTGGGTTCATCCGGCATCTATCAGTGACAGCCTTGGCGGGCAAATACTACTGGTACTGCTCAATAAGTGCTGTAAGACAATCAAAAAGGTCTGGGCTGACTGTGGCTACAGAGGGGAATGGTATTACCGGTGTAGCCCAAAACGAAAGCTGGAAATTACCAAACGTCCCCAGGGCAAGTTCGTCGTTCAAGCAAAGCGATGGGTGGTAGAACGAACCTTTGGCTGGTTTGTATGGGCTCGCCGATTATCCAAAGATTATGAAAGGCTGCCAAGAAATTCCGAAGCTTGTGTTTACATATGCATGATTCTAATAATGGTTAGGCGGCTTGTGTAATTTCCGTACAGCCTCTTAGAACAAACGAAAATATTAGAAAAACTTTCGTTCTATATTACTGTCTTTCACCACCCCTATCAGGAATAAACCGATTCGTAAGAAATGCCTAAAATGTTTAGCCTGGATATCTTCGCCAATGAGCCGATCGATCGGCTTGTCCTCATAAAAATCAGGAAACATATACAGAGTCTGTCCTGTAAAGCCCAGCCCATTGATGATCATTGCGACCACAGCCTGTCCAATCGTGACATTACGTACATCGGAGTCATTGGTTATGCGCGCATCAATATATTCGGCTATCTTCAGTTCCCGGCACATCGCAGCAACTAAGCCAAGGTGGTTCAGGCTTTTGAACTGGTATTGAAAAGGTGGCAAAACAATATCCCTGAATATCTGATCAGTCCTTTGACAACAGGTTTCAGGAAAA
>OODV01000633.1 GCA_900299555.1 uncultured Endozoicomonas sp. | reverse complement strand
TATCTCTGACCCCGGAGCCATTCATGGTCATCTTTATGATCTGCTCATGAGTACCAGGCAGATTGCCGTTATAGCGATACTCAGGTTGGAAGCTCTTATTACAGTCCTTGTATTTATACCGCTGGTGACCCATCTCAGCTTTCCCGTTCTTAACAACATTGATCGTTTGTTGACAATGGATACAGGCAACTTGAACTACAGCCATAGATGACTGAAAAAGAAAAGAGTGTATCAGATTAACAGCTCTGACACATCACCATGAAACAGGTTCTTAATGACCGTGTTAATCAGGTGTTTGGTGCTATCCGGGCGGCCGTTCCTGCTCACTTTGAAAGTATGTACGGAGATACATCGAAACTCAAAGGAGAGGAAAGAAGGCAAGAGCTTGAGCGAAAGCGGCAAGCCCGAATCACAGCTAAGCGACTCTGGATGATGACGCCAGAGTTTCAAAAGCTCAGGGCTGATCAGGTAGAGCGAGCCATTGTAGCTATTCAGCTTAACTGCCGGTTTGTTCCGACAATGGCTGAGTTCTTGGGTTTGGCCGCTGACAGACCTGAAGACTTCGGCCTTCCCTCTTCTGATGACGCATGGCTTGAGGCCAACAGCAAGCGGCATCTTGTAATGCAGGGTATGGCGTGTATCTGGACTCATGGTGCTATTGCCCTGGCTGGCCGTGGCTTGTGGTATCGAATGGGAATGGCTGACGAAATCGGAATGAAGCAGATAAGAGCTGAGTTCGATAGAGCCTATCAGCGAGAAGCCGCAAGGGTGATTTCTGGCAATGATCTCAGCTCTGAACTTATGCAGATTGAAGACCGTTCCAGCTACGCAGACAAGCAGCTTCTACAAACCAAGTTTGATATTGAGCGGCAAATGGCGCAGCAAGAGCAAGAGCAAGATTAAGGTGGTTGTTCTGATATATGGCTCTAAAGCTCTGCAAGAGTTCATGAGTTTGGCTAGATTTATGGGTCAATCTCTATCACTGAATATTTCGGTGATGTATCAAAACTGTTGATAGTGGTTTCGGGAGATAAACTCCCCGATAACT
>OODV01000464.1 GCA_900299555.1 uncultured Endozoicomonas sp. | reverse complement strand
ATATCCTTCATAAGTGATAACAAGCTTCTAGCTCCACCGCCTTATCACAAGGCACTTTGATTATTAAATTACAGGATATGACTATGTCTACTGCTACCGGTACAGTTAAGTGGTTCAATGACGAGAAAGGTTTTGGCTTCATCGCCCAGGAAAACGGAGGACCAGACGTGTTTGCTCATTTCCGTCAAATCATAGGCGATGGTTTCAAAACACTGAGAGAAGGCCAGCGTGTTGAATTCAAAGTGACTCAAGGCCAGAAAGGCCCACAGGCTGAAGATATTCGACCACTGTAATGGTCGAGACTACAACACTGTAGTTTCCAACCTCGCATAAAACGAGGTTCAGAAGGGCTATACTTTCGGGTATTGCCCTTTTTTGTGGTTTCCAGAAAAGCAAAATGGATGATGAGCTATGGAAACGATCAATATCTGGCAGCAGTTTACAGCACTTATACCGGAAGGTTTACGAGTAGTCGCTACCATTACCGCAAACAATGGTTACGGTAAAAACCAGGCAGAATTAAGGGTCGGCACCACCATTATCGTGAAAGGCGAGTCCATTCCTATAGGACAAGAGACGTTTATTCAGCATAATGAGATTAAGGTAACTGCGCCTACGTTGGCGCAGTTCGAGGCAAACGTATAAACTCCATCGCAACCTGATTGACGTTATTTAGAATGATACGTATGCCTGAAATGTCCGCCGATATGCTGCGCCATGCAGCGATGAACCTCTTGGCTCAACGAGAATTTTCCCGTAAGGAGCTTTTCCGAAAACTGGGTCATCTTTCTCAAGATAGTGAACTGATTGATGATGTACTGAACCAGCTTGAAAGCGATCGTTTGCTCAGTGATGACCGCTTTGTGGAAGGTTTCATTCGCTCGCGTATCCAGAAAGGGCATGGACCCATGCGGATATCTCAGGATCTTCGTCAAAAAGGTGTCGACAGTGAAGAGATCAGCCTTGCACTTGAAGCCGCTGAGGCTGACTGGTATGAACTGGCAGAAGCCTCCAGGATAAAGAAATTTGGTGAAGCAGCACCTTCTGACCAGAAAGAAAAAGCTCGGCAAATTCGGTTTTTGCAATACAGAGGCTTTCCTGCCGATGTCGTTATGGCACTTTTTTAAACGGATTCACCAACCTTGCCATTTTCTTTTTTCAAGCCAGAGTAAGGCAGAGCTTATGGTTGAACTCTGGTTGGGTCGGATTTTATAAACATACCACTCATCTTCTCTGAACAGGTAAAGGCATGTGCCACCAAATGACGAGCCATCAAGGCTTTCGGCAGAAAACCGAACCAGTATGGCTAATTCGTCATCGCTGATTTCCACAATGACCGGATGGCGGCGATACGCATACCAGTCGGAGGGCTCGGCAATGACATCCACAAGGAGACCGAAGTAGTAATACAGTGCCTCTTGAACGCTGCATACTTCGCCCGTTTCACGGTAGCGAAATTCATTGTTATCCCGATCGATCTCTCTGTGGTTTTTAAAATTTAACTTCAGATCTTCCCGCAATTTGGCGTCCAGCGCACCCAACCCGTAAAAAATTTCGGCTCCCTGCTGAGTGAGGGTTCTGCTGATCGTCACTGGCTTGCCCTGTTTGATGGTGTACCAACGATGGCCTCTTCCGGACTCAAGCAATAATACACCCGATGGATCGCTTAATGGCGTAATTCTTGCCACTACCTCCTTTTCCATCCTCACAAGATAATCAGGCGTTCTTTCAAGATAAAAACGCCCCCGGGCAAACCGCATGGCATGGTGCAGTTCCATTAAAACCATGGACTTTTGGATGGCGCTGGTCAGTCCTTTGAGAATAGGGGCTGCCTGCTCTTGCGAGAGTTTATGGACTGACGGTCTTCGTGAACGTTCTGGCTCTGGCCATTGATTCCAGCTCATAAACCTGACTTCATTATTGGGTTACCGGTTAGTAACCATAGTCTTGAAATGGCTTCGAAACCATGTCAAAGAAAAAAGCCAGTCTTCTGACCATTCACTCAGAGGTGACAGGTATCTTGACACAAGAATCAGATCAAATGACTATACTGTATATATAAACAGTCTTTGAGTTGAAGTGGCATGAAGCCAATCCAGATCCTTCCACAGCCCAACCCAGAAGAATTACCCTTCTACCAGAGCCCCGCAGCCTGCGGATTTACCAGCCCAGCGGCAGATTACCTGCAAGAAACACTGTCCCTTGATCAGCTATTAATCCGTCATCCTGCTGCCACTTTTTTTGCAAGAGCCCAGGGGCGATCCATGGAAGGTGCCGGTATCTTCGATGGCGATATCCTCATTATTGACCGCTCGCTATCCCCAAGAGATGGCGACGTGATACTCACTCTGCTGGATGGTGAGTTAATCGTAAAGCGCCTCGTCTACCGCAACAACAAGCCAGAACTCCATTCTGAAAACCCGGACTATCCGCCCGTTATGCTCGATTCTGAGCAGGAAATTACTGTTTGGGGTGTGGTGACTGAAGTCATTCACCACCTGCGATGAA
>OODV01000543.1 GCA_900299555.1 uncultured Endozoicomonas sp. | reverse complement strand
CGGGTAGCTGTGGTCGACGAGACATCTGTTCCAGATAAAACGCTTGATAATGATGTCTGAGCATAGCTGGCATCAGCTAAAGGATTTAGAAAAAGCGATTGGTATTAGAACTTCCAAGGATGTTTTTTCTGCATCAAAGAACTTTATGAAGCTGATGATCGGTTGATGGTAGAGATATAGAGGGTAAGAAATTAACCCCAGAGTAACCAATAATCTGGTCGATAGTACTGAAGTTAACCATCTGTTGCTAGGAAAAATGATCACTAATGCCGTACCTATACAGGGCAATAATGCACTGAACCCCGGGAAGGAGGAGCTTTTATCCAAAACAAACATTGGAATGATTATCAGCAAAAGGCCCAATAGGGAAAGGGGGGACTGAATTGAGCGAGGTATAGTGATCTTATTTGGAAATGCTAACGCAACCAATGCTCCAACCAAAAGCTCAAAAGCTCAAAAGCTTTGTATTGTGGTAGGAAATACCCTTTGGTCAGCCCCGAATCTACCGCTGAAACAGATAGCGTAAGTGATAGTGTAAAAAGAGCTAAAGCAGTTGGGATAATTAGCTTTCTAGATATTCGTTCTACGAATATGAGCAAAACAGGCCAAATGACATAAAACTGCTCTTCTATACCCAGAGACCAGAGGTGTATAAGGGGGTGGTAGGCAGCATCTTTGGCAAAGTAGTTTACTCCCTAAGCAAACAATAGGTTAGCTGCGCCAAACGATGAAAAGAATACCTCCTTCCCGAGATTGTCGAAAGTTCTGGTATCATAAAAAATAAAACCAAAGGCTAAAACAACCAGTAGTGTGAGGCTCGATGCAGGAAGAAGTCTGGCCGCTCTTCTCTTGTAGAAGTTGAGGAATGAGAAGCTGTTGTTTTGTATATCTTTATAAATTAGTGTGGTTATCAAATAGCCACTAATGACAAAAAAGACATCTACTCCAACATAACCACCGGGTAGAAAAGTGACGCCACTGTGAAAAAGTATGACAGAAAATACTGCAATGGCTCTCAGACCATCGATGTCACTTCTATATTGCAAAATAAATCTCGTACTTACTGGGCCAGCTGATAAATCATCAATGCAAGAAAGCTGATGCTCTTTAGATCAGACCTAGGTATATGGATCTTTGGAAAAAGGCTCATCATATAATTTACCATAACACTTTTGCTTTTTGATTCAGCAATTCCCACTGAAGTGATTCGAGATAACAGCACCAAGGCTTCCAGCCAGTT
>OODV01000465.1 GCA_900299555.1 uncultured Endozoicomonas sp. | reverse complement strand
GTTTATGCTCTCGCCAGTGGGCAGTTATACAGTAGTTAGAAAAGGCAATTGGTATTACTCAGCGTATAGAGAGGCAAAACCTGAATTTCAGGACACGTCTGAAGAGGTTGGCTCAACGATCTATTTGCTTTTCAAGATCAGAAGAAGTTCACGATAAAGTAATCGGAGAATTTATCTACCGAGAACACTATCAACTCATCTGAACCTAAACCACTATTTAATTGAACAGCGCCTGACCGGCATTTGTCTGACACTCTCAGTTCAATTATGAACTTATAAGCATCAAATGAATCTAATTATTCGCTCCTCCATTTCAGAAACGCCGTCAACAGCAAAAACATGAGGCAGCCATATCTATGTATCCCTATATGGAAAGTTGTGCAGGTTATGATGGAATTCACACTTCACTAATTGGTGCGACCATTTATGGAAAAATCGATACTGTTCGTAACTTATTAGCCCATGGTGCAGATACCAATGAATCCAATCATAACGGCGATACCCCATTACACTTGGCGGCAAGGAGTTGCCATAATGAAATTACTAAAGTCCTGCTGGATCACGGTGCCGATATTAAAATCACTAACAATACTGGTGGCACAGCGCTGCACTCAGCAGCAGACTCTGGAAAAATAGATAATATTCGAACACTTTTAGCCTATGGTGCCGACCCTAACGCCACTAATAAATACGGAAACACAGCATTGATGCTATGCAAGGGGAGCGACGAATGCTTTCGTACGTTAATAGCCTATGGAGCTGATCCTAATAAAGTTAACCACAACGGTAGTACCGCTCTTCACAGCATGCATTTTAACAATGGTACAAAAATTATTGAAACCCTGCTTACTAATGGCGCTAACATTAATGCTACCAATAGAGATGGGAAAACCCTTCTTCAACTGGCTGAACAAGTAAATAATACCAAGGTAGTTGAATTCCTGACGAATTATATTCCTAGACCTTGCCAACCAAAACCTCTGAAAGCTCTTGGGTATATTTGTATTCGCAAAAGGTTGATTGAAAACGATATGAATTTACACAAAGTTCTTACGGATGAAAAAAACCACCTGGGATTGCCAAATTTGCTCAGAACCTACCTTTATAATCCACTAACTATTTAGAAAATATCACTACTGTCCGGTTAAACATTCTGAAGCTCCAGAAAGCCCTGAGCAATCAATGCAGGGGCTATGCTTTTCTCTGGCGTATTGCTCAATAAATCAACCACCGATCGTTTTGTCATCAGGTTCAGGTTAATCTTCCGGGCTATCTGTTGAAAAGATAACCTGCCGGGATAGTTGAGCTGAACCAAACGCAGTAGCAAGCAGACAATCATAGCGGTTAATACCTGGATTTTGACTGGATTTTCGCTTCGCCCAATAAAGCGTTTGATCTTCAGATTCTATTTAATCCATTTGAAAAACAGCTCGATCTGCCAGTGGGATTTATTCAGGGCTGCTATCTTTACCGCTGTCCTGCTCAGGTCATTACTGATCAATGTCAGTACCTTGCCATCTTCTTTCCGACGGATGCGAACTCGCCGTAGTCTGCTGGGCAGGCTTTCCGGCCTTTATCTGACGAGAGGCGGATAATCTGGTCTTCCAGAATGAAATTCTCCGTGGTTTCCCGCGCTTCAATGACTTCATGGAGGGCAGAGCTTTTCATTCTCCCCACGAACCAGGTGCCCTGATTCGTCATTTCACAGTACCCGCTGTAGTCGTCATAGACCCGATCAAAAACGCAGGTAACACCAGGCATGATCGATTGGTTCTGCACGGCCTTGCAGTCATTTACTCTGGCGGTTGTCAGTTCAAAAAATGTCATTTTATCGGCCTCAGGATCATAAACCGTGTGCAACTTGATCCCCCCTTAGTCTTTCGGAAGTGTGCCCACTCAAACTGATTCAGGTTCAGATCAATCGTTGTAGAATCAATCAGGCGCACCATGTCGCTGGCAGCCCACGGGGCAGGCGGTCTCTGACCTTTTGCAGCAGAAAGAAAAAAGTCCCGGCAAAGATACTTACAGCTCTGCTTTAGAGCTTCACTGGTACATTCGATTTAATTTTTATATGAGTTAAACCAACCGTCACACATAATAAATCCAGGCGGTTGTGATGTACTCTTTAGAACAAACAAAAATATTAAAAGAACTTTCGTTCTATATTACTTTCCTTACCAGAGCTGTTTCTGCGAAAGCTGCACCAGTGTTTTGCGAATTGCTCATTGGTAGCATGCTCTCCGGTGAGGGGTTCCTGACTCAGGCTCTGCTTGCCATCCAGTACGATAAAGTCTGGAGCAGCTATCATCATTGGGTTGCCTTCGGGTGCTGGCGTTGGCGAAATCTTGCTCATCAACTGACACTGTTAGTCAGTTCCAAAGCACCTGAAGAGGAACCGGTTCCCGTTATTCTCGATGACCTGATCCTTGAGCGTTGTTCAGAGAACGCGCCTGCCTGTCGCATCCACCGACAGCACAGCCAGAAAAAGAACCGTGC
>OODV01000469.1 GCA_900299555.1 uncultured Endozoicomonas sp. | reverse complement strand
CAGTCGATGACAAGATTCGGTCCGTCGTTAAACAGCGGGATGAGTTTGGCAAACAACATGCTGAGGCAGGTGCCCGGCGTGATGACCTTACCCGTCAGATCAAACAGGCAGAGCAATGCCTGGATCAGACGCAGGTGGATCGACTGAATAACGAATTGACCACGGTTGCTGAAAATGTAGAAAACCATTTTCAGCAGTGGGTGGATGCCGAAGCCCAGCTGAAAGCACTGCGAGATGAACGACAATCACTGTTCGATACCGACAAACACCGGTTCTACCGCCAGGTACCTAATGCGCCCCTGAAAGAGAGCTGGCCCAACCTGGTGATGAAACGGATGATCCGCCACGCTGCCGAAAACGGCTTTGACCGGATCGCCTGGAGCAGTGCGGCACAGCAGGTGGAACGGTATCCCAGCCTTGGGCAGGTGGTAGAGCAGATGAAGGTATCCCCCCAGTTTACCCACGAAGGCCGACTGACCCATGTCACCTTAACGATCAAAAACAGGAATGGCAGCAACCGCAGAGAGCACATTGCGGAGGAGCGGCTGGACGCTTACGTGGGTCAGCGTCTGGGGGCAAAAATACGGGAGGACAGCCACTCCGTTTATGAATCCCTGCAGCAGGAGCGCAGGCAATGGTCCACCGAGCAGGATAACGACGATCAGCAGAACCGCTGGATTATCCGCGATACCAACGGTGAGGCCTTGCATTCATCAGACGGTTCATTGCTCTATTACGACACACGGGACACCGCTGATCAGGATCTGGACCGATCAGTCTTCGCCGAGCACAGCGCCGACTTTACCCTGGAAAACCTGGACGAGCTGATGGGCGATGGCGCCAGGGGGATGCGCGAGTTCTACGACAAGCGCCTTGCCAACTACATGAAGAAGTACACCAAAAAGTGGGGGACAACGCTGGAGCCTGTCGAGATCCATTTCACCGGCTCGCAGTCCCCCTATGACACCAGGCCCGATAAAGTCTGGTCGGTAACCGTCACCGACAAGATGAAAGAGTCTGTGCTGAAGGATGGTCAGCCGCTCTTTGCACTGAAAAAGGATGCCCCCCAAGGATGGGGGAAATCCCACAAAGCGCCGGGTACCCTAAAGGGCATAAAAGCGCGACTGGGAGCCCGGAAAGATGACTGGTCAGACAACGCTCCCCGCTACGCCCTGAAAGACCTCCCCGACGATGTGCAGTCCGTGATCAAAGAAATCCACGGCGGCATTGCCCCAAAGCCATGGCACGAACGACTGCGGGAGTGGTGGGAGGCCAAACCGCTGAAAGAGCATATCAAGCGCGGTTTGCTCCATATCAATCAGGGCGTATTCACCGATGTCGCCATTATTGAACAGCAGGAGAAACTGCTGAACGATGGCAAGCTGATGGACGCAACGGTATCCGCCAGTAAGGCTGTTTACCTGGCCCGTAATCTGGACAACGTGACCGATGCTACCTTCCATAAAGGCACCCCGATGCTGAAAGAGGGCAGCATTGTTATCAAGCCGGGCAGCAAGGGGTTGTTTGAACTGCTGAAGCCAGTCACCGAGCGTGATGAGCTGGCCATCTGGGAGGTTTACGAAGGCAGCCACCGTGCGCAGCGGATCATGGAGGAAGACAAGGCGACCAGGGCCAAAGGCAATCACTTACTGGCTCAAGGGCTGGCCATGAAAGATGAGCTGGATGCCACGGCACCGGATGAGTATCAGGGCGGTCGCTCGGCCTGGAATCGTGACCGCAGGCAGATGGAAAAAGACCTGAAGCTGGGCAAGGAACTGAGCCAACAAAACCGGGAGAACCTCTACGACCAACAACGGATCGACACCATTCAGAACTGGGTGCATACCCAGCCAGAACTGGCCAGACGATTCAAGCAGGTGATGGACGATTACCAGCAGCACAATCGTGATCTGCTGGACTTTATGGAAGCCGCCGGCACCCTCGACCGGGAGCAGCGTAAACTGTTCGATACTGGTGATTACATCCCGTTCAACCGGATACACGACCTGGAATACCAGGAAGAAAACCAGCGATTCCTCCGGCCGAAAAAAGGACTCGGCGGACAAACCTCTGGTATTCAGCGGCTGAAAGGCGGGGTAGAAAAGATCGCACCGCTGGAAGCGATGGTGCGCAATACCCGTTCAATGCTCGATGCGGCCCTGAAAAACATCGCCCAGCAACGGGTCATCGACAACGCCCTGCAACTGGGGGCCGTGGAGAAAATTGAGAGTGCCATTACCATTACCGATGAGGATGTGAAGGCAGCCCTTCAGGGAATCGGCGTCAGTACCGACCTCACACCAGCGCAATTAAGAGGCTGGAAGTCGCTGATGGCGAAGTACCAAATCCTGAAAGGCACCACCACTGTCTCACGCGATGGCAAGCTGGAAACCTACACGGTGGATGATCCATTGCTGCTGGCCTCCATTC
>OODV01000472.1 GCA_900299555.1 uncultured Endozoicomonas sp. | reverse complement strand
GATCCAGTCATCAGGATTTTACTGGATTAGTGAGCGTTTTTCAGAGGTTCCTTAATAGAAAAACATCTCACTATCTGATTAATTTAATGGAAATATTTTCTTTGACTAAATCAATGATGTTTTTTCTAACCCCGACTGTTGTCGGCCGAAGCAATTAAACTATCTAAGTTTTTTATAACCCATTCAATTAACTTTTTATTTTCATGTGACATTTCTGATAAAAGAAACTCCTCATTGAGAGCTAAAAGCTCTAGTGAATCCCATGCATTTTTATATTGCTTAAGATGTGTAAAGACTCTGGCAGAAATTAACTGAGCCTCCCCAAAACCTGCCCATGATGCTAGCTGCAAAAAATAAGATGAATCTTCAGTGTACTGGCCACCAGGTTTATTTAAATCAAAACTTCCTTCCGTCATATAAGCATAGGCGTGACGCATGTTAGTTTGTATGTAACTATCAATCCAGATGCCTGCATCTTGGCTACCTAGGCTTCTTGCATAAGCTATTGCTTGTAGTGTCTCTCTGTTTGGCTGCATACTCGGTCCAGTTGTTGAACCCAATAAATGTTGGGCAATACTGCCATGCCGCATCAGCATTGCCCCCAGAAGCAGCTTGTAAAAGGTAAAGAGCACCCTTGCATTCAAGAAATAATCCCAAACGTGCATAATTTTGAGCAGTAGCCTTGTTGGAAGCAATAGCATTTCTATCTAAGGTGTAATCTTTATGACTTCCACAGCGTTCTGAATTTTGATTTCGTTTGTTATCAACAGCGTGTCTTCGATGACGAGCTGTCCATCGAGAATTAAGGCGTCTGTATTTATCCTGTCTTTTTTGATTACGAGAGGCAGGTTTTTCTTCAGGAAGTGGATCTTGTGATATTCCCTTCCTGTTTTTTTGATAATTTAATGAGTTAGAGTGCTGCCGATCACTCCAGTTCTTTGGGTGTTCAAAAAATGCATCAGAATTAAAATTACCAGAGAGTGAATTATGATACGGATCACTGATATTTGTAGTTTGTTCTTTGGCACTGATGGTTGATATAAAACTTGTCGCTGCAATAGCTTTCACGATCCATTTAGCCCACCAGTTTACTGGTGAATTTGCATTATGATTACTTATGCGTTGCTGCTCAGCTCCATGAGGAAGCAAACTCATTTTATTAGAAGATTCTTGTTTTGGTGAACTTATTTTTTTATGGTTATCTACCAATATTCTTTGTGGAAATTCAGACTCCTCCAGAATCGGAGCAGCTTCACTATAAAAATAGTTAAGTAGCCTGCCCATGCCGTTGATCATTCTGACACCTCAAAAACTCAGCCATTTCTTTGTTATCAGTGAATATCAGTATTGTGAGCATACCAACTAACTTCAAAGCTGATCGAGCCAGTTACCGCCTTTAATGCGACATATGGCTCTCGATAAAATTTAGAAAAGTTCTATACTGAGACTTTTTTCTCCGAAGGAATCTATTATCAAGCTATGATTTCTGGCTGAGAAGTGTATACTCAAAACTGAATCTTACCAGTTCAGTATGCCAGTTTATTTCGATAATCAGCCTCAGGGCAGTTTCTACCAGACTGTACAAAATGACACTGGCACCAGCACCTTTGACACTATGTGCAAAGAGCCAGTTCTAGCTGATAGGCTTGCTACTTACAGCAGTTAACTGACCTCCAGCAGAGCCGGAGGCTTATTTGATTACGCCCTCTAAGGGCTTTAGTTGCGCCCAAGGGCGCTCTTACCAATCAAGGTGGTGCTGATCTCTATTTGAGTTATTCTTTTCTTGATCTCGGATACACGCTCTGACAACTTCTTCATCAAGCCCGACTGTTGAGACAAAATACCCTCTTTCCCTGAAATGCTCTCCATTGAAGTTTCTCTGCCTACCCCTGAGCAAGTTCATGGAAAATTTCTCCAAGATATTTTCGAAGCTTTCCATAAATCACTTTACGCCTTCTCTTCGGGATGAAGACAAGATGATACTTACAATCCCAACGTGTATGGGCCAAACTATGATAGTCTCGCATAGGTTTTCCTTCACGTTTTTTGGTCGAAACATGAAGATAGCTACCGTCGCCACGGTAGAACCCATGCGAGTCACCCCGGCATAGCCGGGGGTTTATCAATTGTTAATTAGGGTGATGTGTCAGAGCTGTTGATCTGATACATTCCTGTCTTTTTGAGTCATCTATGGCTGTAGTTCAAGTTGCCTGTATCCATTGTCAACAAACGATCAATGTTGTTAAGAACGGGAAAGCTGAGACGGGTCACCAGCGGTATCGATGCAAGGACTGTAATAAGAGCTTCCAACCTGAGTATCGCTATAACGGCAATCTGCCTGGTACTCATGAGCAGATCATAAAGATGACCATGAATGGCTCCGGAGTCAGAGATA
>OODV01000522.1 GCA_900299555.1 uncultured Endozoicomonas sp. | reverse complement strand
TTTAATGGCTCGCAGTACCCTTATGACACCAGGCCCGATAAAGTCTGGTCGGTAACCGTCACCGACAAGATGAAAGAGTCTGTGCTGAAGGATGGCCAGCCCCTCTTTGCACTGAAAAAGGATGCTCTGAGGGACAAGAAACAGAATAAAAAGCCTGAGTCAGATAGCTCTCCCCGCTACGCCCTGAAAGACCTCCCCGACGATGTGCAGTCCGTAATCAACGACATCCACGGTGGCATTGCCCCGAAACCGTGGCACGACCGGCTGTGGGAGTGGTGGGAGGCCAAACCGGTGAAAGAGCATATCAGGCGCGGTTTGCTCCATATCAATCAGGGCGTATTCACCGATGCCGCCATTATTGAACAGCAGGAGAAGCTGCTGAACGATGGCAAGCTGATGGACGCAACGGTGTCTGCCAGCAAAGCCGTTTACCTGGCCCGCAATCTGGACAATGTGACCGATGCTACCTTCCATAAAGGCACCCCGATGCTGAAAGAGGGTAGCATTGTTATCAAGCCGGGCAGCAAAGGATTGTTTGAACTGCTGAAGCCGGTCACCGAGCGTGATGAGCTGGCCATCTGGGAGGTTTACGAAGGCAGCCACCGTGCGCAGCGAATTATGGAGGAAGACAAAGTGGCCAGGGCCAAAGGCAATCAGTTGCTGGCTCAGGGGCAGGCCATGAAAGATACGCTGGATGCCACGGCACCGGATGAGTATCAGGGCGGTCGCTCGGCTTGGAATCGTGACCACAGGCAGATGGAAAAAGACCTGAAGCTGGGCAAGGCACTGAGTCAGCAGAATAGGGAGAACCTGTACGACCAGCAACGGATCGACACCATTCAGAACTGGGTGCGTACCCAGCCGGAACTGGCCAAGCGATTTAAGCAGGTAATGGATGACTACCAGCAGCACAACCGTGACCTGCTGGACTTTATGGAAGCCGCCGGCACCCTCGACAAGGAGCAGCGTAAACTGTTCGATACCGGCGATTATATCCCGTTCAACCGGATACACGACCTGGAATACCAGGAAGAAAACCAGCGGTTTATTCGATCTAAAAAAGGACTCGGCGGCCAGACCTCCGGTATTCAACGATTAAAAGGTGGGGTGGAAAAGATCGCTCCACTGGAAGCGATGGTGCGAAATACCCGTTCCATGCTCGATGCGGCCCTGAAAAACATCGCCCAGCAACGGGTCATCGACAACGCCCTGCAACTGGGTGCCGTGGAAAAAATAGAGAGTGCCATTACCTTTACGGACGACGATGTAAAGGCAGCCCTTCAGGGGATCGGCGTCAGTGCCGACCTCACACCAGCGCAATTAAGAGGCTGGAAGTCACTGATGGCCAAATACGAAACCCTGAAAGGGACCACCAGTGTCTCACGCGATGGCAAGCTGGAAACCTACACGGTGGATGATCCATTGCTGCTGGCCTCCATTC
>OODV01000573.1 GCA_900299555.1 uncultured Endozoicomonas sp. | reverse complement strand
CACTTCAAAATCATGGTATATCTGCTGACAGGTAAGCTGGACTTTACCAAGGTGAGCAAAGCCTGCTTACCCACATGAAATTAAAAAGAACCAAACTCTTTTCGATGCAGGCAAGCTGCTGGTAGAGTAGCCAATGTGTGACCATACCAGCTGGTGATTAGCAAAAGAGATACTGTAGATGAAGAAAGCTGTCTGCTTATGGAGATTGAAAACACGAGAAATAGTTCTAACCCTTATATCCCTTTTAACATTAATATTCGCCAACTCCGCATTGGCTGTATTTTATTTTGACAGGGATATCGAGTACCTTAATATTGATTTAAGTAATTGGCCTTCTGATAATGTGGAAGCAAGTATAGTTGTCAATTTCCGTTCATTCTGTTTCCCTGATAAAGATAATTCGACCTGTAATCCGTCCGGCAGAGGGCAGCAATACCAGCTGGGGATATCAGACCAGGGTGACACATCACGATCGACAACTATCCTGCCATCGTTAAATATCGGAAATGAATTGAAAAAACTGGTGAAGAATTTCACTGTTTCAGTGGGGTCCGATATTACAGACAAGGTACTTTTACAAGGTAATAAGGCCAGATGGGTAAAGTCTGGAAATCTTGATGAGCCTGCTGTTGTAGAAAAAAGCGCAGTTTTTTCAATGAGACTACACAAACAAAAACTGCAGGATCTGGCAGATTCAGCAGAAACATTCAGTATTTTCATTTACGGGGTCAGCGAAGCTCCCCTTAACTATCAAGATGTATTGGAAGTCCGTATCCGCGCTGATTCATCAACTCAGGTCAAGATTAGTCAGCTGAAAGATATACAGCTAACTGAAGATAATATTGGCTCGGGGCGGGCAGTAAATATGGAATTTTGTGTTTACGTTTCAGGAAGTCTTTTTGCACCAAGAGGTTATTTTATTCGAGCTAATGGCCTTCATGAGGACAATAGTAATAATTTCAACCTGAAAAATGGTGATAATACTGCTGTGTACAAAATGTCCTTTCACCATCGGCCGTGGATCCTTTCTGGTTGGGAGGGACCTGAAGCTGTAGTTTCTGGAGCATCCATAAAAGGCAGGGGGAGTATCCAAGAAAACTGTGAAAACTATAGCAATACGATCAATGCCAGGTTATCGATCTACTTGGAGTCCAATCCTTCAGCCGCTGGTGTATATAGCGATACGGTCACACTGACCGTTATACCTGAGTAGCTAGGTTTATACACATGATTTGAATTTCCCTAACTCTGGTCTAGTTTGTCACTCCTGACAAACAATTAGGATGATAAGAATGACCGTCGAACAGCACGAATTCCGGCTGGCCCGATTAGAAGAAGTGAGGGAGCAGTGTAGTAACCTAGTGGATACCAGCAAGAGGGCAGATACGATGGCCACCCATATGAAAAAGCATCAGGACCTGCTACTTGCCAGCCATAAGGCCATTACCGACCTGGAGCAGGTGGTGCTGACGCTGACCAGTGATCTCAAGACCTTATACGTTAATGAAGTCGGATATTACTGAAATTAAATTCCCGCTTAGAAAAACTGCTCAGCTTTAGAGCTTCACTGGTACATTCGATTTAATTTTTATATGAGTTAAACCAACCGTCACACATAATAAATCCAGGCGGTTGTGATGTACTCTTTAGAACAAACAAAAATATTAAAAGAACTTTCGTTCTATATTACTTTCCTTACCAGAGCTGTTTCTGCGAAAGCTGCACCAGTGTTTTGCGAATTGCTCATTGGTAGCATGCTCTCCGGTGAGGGGTTCCTGACTCAGGCTCTGCTTGCCATCCAGTACGATAAAGTCTGGAGCAGCTATCATCATTGGGTTGCCTTCGGGTGCTGGCGTTGGCGAAATCTTGCTCATCAACTGACACTGTTAGTCAGTTCCAAAGCACCTGAAGAGGAACCGGTTCCCGTTATTCTCGATGACCTGATCCTTGAGCGTTGTTCAGAGAACGCGCCTGCCTGTCGCATCCACCGACAGCACAGCCAGAAAAAGAACCGTGC
>OODV01000576.1 GCA_900299555.1 uncultured Endozoicomonas sp. | reverse complement strand
GAATGGAGGCCAGCAGCAGCGGATCATCCACCGTGTAGGTTTCCAGCTTGCCGCCCCGCGAGACACTGGTGGTCCCTTTCAGGGTTTCGTATTTGGCCATCAGTGACTTCCAGCCTCTTAATTGCGCTGGTGTGAGGTCGGTACTGATGCCGATTCCCTGAAGGGCTGCCTTCACATCGTCGTCGGTAACGGTAATGGCACTCTCAATTTTCTCCACGGCCCCCAGTTGCAGGGCGTTGTCGATGACCCGTTGCTGGGCGATATTCTTCAGGGCCGCATCGAGCATGGAACGGGTATTGCGCACCATCGCTTCTAGCGGGGCTATCTTTTCCACCCCACCTTTTAATCGTTGAATGCCAGAGGTCTGGCCGCCGAGTCCTTTTTTCGGTCGAATAAACCGCTGGCTCTCTTCCTGGTATTCCAGGTCGTGTATCCGGTTGAACGGGATGTAGTCGCCGGTATCGAACAGCTTGCGCTGCTCCTTGTCGAGGGTGCCGGCGGCCTCCATAAAGTCCAGCAGGTCGCGGTTGTGCTGCTGGTAGTCGTCCATCACCTGCTTGAACCGCTTGGCCAGTTCCGGCTGGGTATGTACCCAGTTCTGAATGGTGTCGATCCGTTGCTGATCGTAGAGGTTCTCGCGGTTTTGCTGGCTCAGTGCCTTGCCCAGCTTCAGGTCTTTTTCCATCTGCCTGCGGTCACGGTTCCAACCGGTACGGCCACCGGGATATTCATCCGGCGCTACGGCATCCAGCGTTTCTTTCAGTGCCTGCCCCTGAGCCAGTAACTGATTACCCTTGGCTCTTGCGGCCTTGTCTTCATCCATGATCCGCTGCGCCCGGTGGCTGCCTTCGTACACTTCCCAGATGGCCAGCTCATCCCGTTCGGTAGCAGGCCTCAGCAGTTCAAACAATCCCTTGCTGTCCGGCTTGATGACAATGCTGCCCTCTTTCAGCATCGGGGTGCCTTTATGAAAGGTGGCATCGGTCACGTTATCGAGATTGCGGGCCAGGTAAACGGCCTTGCTGGCAGACACCGTTGCGTCCATCAGCTTGCCATCGTTCAGCAGCTTCTCCTGCTGTTCAATAATGGCGGCATCGGTGAACACACCCTGATTGATATGGAGTAAACCGCGCTTGATATGCTCTTTCACCGGTTTGGCGTCCCACCACTCCCGCAACCGGTTGTGCCATGGCTTTGGAGCAATGCCGCCGTGAATGTCGTTGATCACGGACTGCACATCGTCGGGGAGGTCTTTCAGGGAATAGCGGGGAACATTATCCTGTTTTGCTTTTTTATTATCTTTCAAAGCAAACAACGGCTGACCATCTTTCAGTACCGAATCCCGCATTTTGTCGGTGACAGTCACCGACCAGACTTTATCGGGCCTGGTGTCATAAGGGTACTGCGAGCCGTTGAAATGGATCTCGACAAGCTCCAGCGTTGCTCCCCACTTTTTGGTGTACTTCTTCATGTAGTTGGCCAGACGCTTGTCGTAGAACTCGCGCATTCCCCTGGCACCGTCGCCCATCAGCTCGTCCAGGTTCTCCAGGGTAAAGTCGGCGTTGTGCTCGGCGAAGACCAGCCGGTCCAGATCCTGATCAGCCTTGCCCTGTGTGTCGTAATAGAGCAGCGAACCGTCCGATAAATGCAAGGCCTCACCATTGGCATCCCGGATAAACCAGCGGTTCTGCTGATCGTCGTTATCCTGCTCGGTGGACCATTGGCTGCGCTCCTCTTTCAGGGATTCATAAACGGAGTGGCTGTCCTCCCGTATTTTCGCCCCCAGACGATGCCCCACATAAGCGTCCAGCCGCTCCTCCGCAATATGCTCTCTGCGGTTGCTGCCGTTTCTGTTTTTGATCGTTAAGGTGACATGGGTCAGTCGGCCTTCGTGGGTAAACTGGGGGGATACTTTCATCTGCTCTACCACCTGCCCAAGGCTTGGATACCGTTCCACCTGCTGTGCGGCACTGCTCCAGGCGATCCGGTCAAAGCCGTT
>OODV01000473.1 GCA_900299555.1 uncultured Endozoicomonas sp. | reverse complement strand
GGCTTTCGTTTCCTGAAAAGCCCGGACTTTCTGGTCTCTTCACTCTATCTGAAGAAACCGGAGCGCATTGAAGCGCTGTTGATGGTGATGACACTCTGCCTGATGGTCTATGCTGCTATCCAGCACAGAATAAGGTACGAACTGAAAAAGCGGAGTCGTGTGTTTCCAAACCAGAAAAAGAAGCCCTGCCAGAATCCAACAGCAAGATGGGTCTTCTTCTGCTTTCAGGGGATTAATGTATTAACGGTCAATAATCAGGAACAGCATGTGGTCGGTTTGAAGGAAAAGCAGTGGACGATCATCCAAATTTTAGGCATTTCTTACGAATCGGTTTATTCCTGATAGGGGTGGTGAAAGACAGTTAATGAGTACGTCCTTTTTTTTGATATCGGTGAACGAAACATTCACCATTTCCCCATCTTGAAATGCAACCAGTGCTCCCTTATAGAGTGATGCCAGACGTTCGCGTTTGCAGAAGTTTTCTCCATCAGAGCGGAAATATGTGGAGCTAGACAGGATCTGGCGTACATCCGACGGTGGAAGCTCCACAATATCCGCCAGATAGTCAACAGAGAAAGCGCCTGTGATTTGTTGAGCAGCTGCATGAACCATCACAGAATCAACTCGACATGTCTTATGTTTTTTTCGAACCTTACGCATGGAATCAAAAGCAACATAGTATTCCATTTCAGCCTCCAAACATTAAGAACTGCAAAACTATAGTCTCATTTTTAATATCAATAGAAAGGACTGGGGGTGTAAAGAAAAGGAATGGGAACGTAAATGTGAGTTTATGTTGCAGCTGATTGAGTTCGGAAATTTCCTGTATGTTGAGAAATTAAAACACCCACCAGAATTAACCCTGTCCAGAAACATTCATTCACAGGACAAGGGCATTCATGAAAGGCATTCACATCTTTAAGCCAGGGAAGCACACCAGCAGTCAGGGCGTGTCTTTGGAATTCAGCGAAGACCAGGTCAAGGCAACGGTGGATGCCTACAGCACTGAACTGCACGAAGCCCCTATCGTTATCGGTCACCCAAAAGACAACAGTCCCGCCTGGGGTTGGGTGAACCGTTTGGAATTTACCAATGATGGCCTGATGGCTGCCCCGCAGCAGGTCGACCCACAGTTTGAGGAGATGGTGCAGGCAGGCCGGTTCAAGAAAGTCAGTGCCAGTTTTTACGCACCCGACAGTGCCAACAATCCTGTACCCGGTGTCTTCTACCTGCGCCATGTTGGATTTTTAGGGGCACAGCCGCCTGCTGTAAAGGGATTAAAAGACGTGGAATTTTCCGAAGACGATGACGTGATCGAGTTTTCCGCCCCCTGGGACACCAGCAACATCGCTGGTCTGTTCCGCAAACTACGTGAATTTTTAATCGACAAATTCAGCAAGGAAGAGGCCGACAACGTACTGCCCAGCTGGACAATTGAAGACCTGGAAGATAGTGCCCGCCAAGGGATTCAAAGTGATGAAACCTCTCCTGCATTTTCAGAATCCCCCACTCCCCCCAAAAGCCAAGGTAATGACATGGACGAAAAAGAACTGCAGCAATTGAAGGCTGACCTCGATGCTCGGGAGCAAGCCCTCAAGGATAAGGAAACCTCTTTTTCAGAGAAAGAGACCGCCATCAAAGCCAGCGAAGCAGCCCTGCGGAAACAGGCCATCGCCAGTGAGCTGGATGAACTGGTGAAAGCGGGAAAGGTGCTGCCAGTGCAGAGAGAGCAGCTGGCAGAGTTTATGGCTGGCCTCGACAGCGACCGTGATGTGCTGGAATTCGGCGAAGGCGACCAAAAGCAGAGCTTCACTCAGCAGTCGTTTATGCAGGCATTCCTGAGCAAGCTGCCCAAAGCGGTGGACTTCAAAGAGCATTCTTCAGATGACCAGGAGAAACCGCCGGAGAATAGCAATGAACTGGCGCAGCAGGCTCTGGAGTATCAGGAAGAGCAGAAGAAAAAGGGCAGGACCGTCAGCATTACTCAGGCGGTTTATGCGGTACAACAGGGCAGCGTAAAAAAGTAAGAAAATGGTGGCAGAGCTACTGAGGTGAGGCATTGGCACGGTTTATCCATAAACACACGTCATACCACCACTAATTAAAGAGTAGTCTCTGAAGCTAAGGTCAGCACTGACAACCATGACAGCAGAGCTAACAATTTCGATATCTCAAACGGCAAAAGGACTCAGCGATGAGAAACGACGGACTGATTAAATCATTTTACGCCGACGGCACACTGGAAGGTCGCAAGCTGGTGACCTTTGGAACCGGGAAGCTGAAAGTCAAACAGGCGACAGCGGCTACGGACGCCCTGATCGGTGTCACTACCCAGATCGGCAGCGAGAGCAATGGCCGGGTGGATGTGATTTTTTCCGGCATTA
>OODV01000475.1 GCA_900299555.1 uncultured Endozoicomonas sp. | reverse complement strand
CTAAATCGGTAACCCTTTTCTTTTTTTGAAAAGAAATGTCAGATTAAGTCTGAACTACTCCACATTTGCCCCACTAACTGTTTTCCAACTACATACTTCAATCAAACCCTTCAGCCATGAAATAGCGGCCTTTGCCTTATTGTGAACATTTGAGCACGAGGTCAGGATAGCAGTTATCGCTACCTCAACAATGTTTCTGCGCTGAAGATAAACTTTGAGCAGCAGTAGCAAGGCGGGTTTGTCCCACCTACTGTTTTGGAGGTTTGTTAGATGAAGTGACAAAGTTATCGATGTGGCGAGTGAACTTGTCATGCCGATCCAGAGGACTATTCCAGCTGTGCTCGGCAGGCAGTGTAGTCACCTTGCCGATATGGCCGAGACCATTGGCAACCCTGCCTATGTTTGGAACAATATCTCCCTGAATGTTGTAATGGGTGATATATCCGGCAGCTTGTGCTTTGTTTTTTTCTGGTATCGAATCTCGCATCTCTTTACCCAGCTCTGCGCTGGAAAAGCAAATTGCCTTCACCGGTTCATCCAAACATAGAGCTGCGTAAGCTGCTTCCCCTCCTCCTTTGGAGTGCCCTGAAACAGTGAAGGTAAAGTCATTATAAAAGGAGTCTCTTGCAACCATCATTTGCACATTTTTGGTTAACTTTCTCGCCTGCTCATAGCTATCAGGGATTTTGCCTAATACGGCATTTTTAGCGTTGGCAATCCATTGGTTAAGAGAGAAGATGCCATTCAGTAAAGAGCGCTTGCCGAGTCCTCCAGTACTTTCTCCTGAGGTTGTGCCACCAAATACAAGACGAACCTCTTTTGTTACCGGGTTATGAAGAATACAAGCGGTTAGACCAGACTTTTTATCATGAATCAGGCCTTCTGAACCTTTCACAGAGAGTCCAGTTACTTTGGCAGCACCTAACGCTAGAGGTCGAGCCGTGTCCCACTGTCCAAAGTTCAGATGCTTGGCTACTTCAGGATGGATACCGAGCTGTGATTTAACCATTTCTGTAGCACTAGCCACTTTTTCCAGTGATCGATGGTAGGGAAAGGCAGCTATTTGAGCATCAATCGCCAGTTGAAATTTTTTTTCTGCATCAACTGGAGGTTCAGATTTAACGGCATAAGATTTAGATGATTTTGCAATCAGCGTCTCCACGCTTTCAGGAGGTTTACGAAAAAGAGATTGAAAGAACCCTCGGACTCTCCCAGGTTGAGCATGAGCCCCTGGTTGAAACTTTCTGAAGTTATCACTTTTTCCACTCTCTACTGCATTGTTGTTATCTTTGGGAGATAACTCTGCCGTCGCTGATTGAAACTTTGGTGCGGAGCTTGATGCCCCATTTACACCGTAACTCATATTGGCACCCCCGGATGATTTGGGGAAACCTTAGCAAGTTCCTGTTCCTCATCTGCCAGTTCTGATGTCAGAGTATCTGCCAAATGAATATAATTCATCAAAAGGCTTTCAAACTCATTGGTACTGAGATTATCAATAGGATGACCGGTCATCAGGTAGATACCATAGCCTTCCGGATCAATAGAAAACCAGGCACCCTGAAGCTTGTCAGGGGCTCCATTGAGCGTCAGTAATTGCAATGCCCTGCCGTTTCGGGTCTCTGGGTCGGATGGGAGTCTGGCGACAATTCTATGAAATAACAACAGGTCACTGCCTTCTGGCAGCTCAACCACCGCCGCAATCTCATTCTTTTCATTAAACAGCGTGCAGGCACTCCCAATGACGGGGAACTGCTGACCAGAAAGGTCATTAAGATGTTGTATCAGCAGCTCGAAGTGCCCATGTGAATCTGACATTAGCTTAAACCTGTGAAAACCTACTAAATCAAATCGACTTCGCAACGAAGTGTTTTAGGGGATATTTTCAGGCTCTGTATTTCAAATACTCAGCTTTAGAGCTTCACTGGTACATTCGATTTAATTTTTATATGAGTTAAACCAACCGTCACACATAATAAATCCAGGCGGTTGTGATGTACTCTTTAGAACAAACAAAAATATTAAAAGAACTTTCGTTCTATATTACTTTCCTTACCAGAGCTGTTTCTGCGAAAGCTGCACCAGTGTTTTGCGAATTGCTCATTGGTAGCATGCTCTCCGGTGAGGGGTTCCTGACTCAGGCTCTGCTTGCCATCCAGTACGATAAAGTCTGGAGCAGCTATCATCATTGGGTTGCCTTCGGGTGCTGGCGTTGGCGAAATCTTGCTCATCAACTGACACTGTTAGTCAGTTCCAAAGCACCTGAAGAGGAACCGGTTCCCGTTATTCTCGATGACCTGATCCTTGAGCGTTGTTCAGAGAACGCGCCTGCCTGTCGCATCCACCGACAGCACAGCCAGAAAAAGAACCGTGC
>OODV01000476.1 GCA_900299555.1 uncultured Endozoicomonas sp. | reverse complement strand
GGTGGTTCCGTGTTTGATGGGATTGCCATCTACAACGCCCTGCGTCACCACAAGGCACATATCCATGTAAGGATTGAAGGGCTGGCCGCCAGTATTGCCAGCGTCATTGCCATGGCGGGCGACACCATCCATATGGCGGCCAATGCCCTGATGATGATTCACAACCCGTTTGGCTGGGTCGGCGGTGATGCCGAAGAGCTGCGCAAAGTGGCGGATATGCTGGACAAAACCACGGAGGTGATTGCCCAGACCTATGCGGCCAACTGTGGGCTGCAGGTCAGTGAAATCATCAACCTGATGAATGAGGAAACCTGGTTTACGGCCAGTGAAGCAGAAGGGCATGGTCTGGTGGATGTGGTGGAAGAAGCGGTGCAGCTGGCAGCGCACTTTGATCTCAGTGCCTTTAACCATGTGCCTAAGCCATTGCTTCCTCCGTTCATACCACCTTCTGAGCCGGAAGATGATAATACGTCAGCTCATGCATTGGCGGTGATGTCATTGTGTAATAAAGCCGGTTACCCGGAAATGGCGGAAGACTTTATCCGCACTCATCAGGGAATCGAAGACGTTCAACGTCGTCTTTATGAGTGTGAAACCATTAAATCTCTGTGTGCTGCTGCCCAGAACACGGATCGTGCCGCTGGCTTCATCCAGTCAGGCAAATCGGCAGAGCAGGTCAGAACCGAATTGTTTGATTTGCTGATAAAGGAGGATGGCGTAGTGGATAACACCTTAACTCCAAATCAGCAGAATCAAACGATTAAGCCTCTTGTTGATACCCGGGCGGTATACCAGAAGCGTAACCAAACCACAGCTTAAGCCTCTATCCCTCTAACCTCAAAGGAACTGAAACCATGCCTGTCATGACAGAGCCGGTGCACACTGGCGAATTTATCGTGTCCGAAGGAAACAATAGCATCAGCCGGGAGAAGGCTGAACTGGCGGCGAATCTGACGCTGCTGCCCGGCACGGTGTTGGGTAAAAACACGGCCACTGCAGTTTATGGACCACTGGACCCGGCGGCAGGCACTGGATTACAGATGGCCGCTGGTGTGCTCTGGGATCATGTCACTACCGATGCAACCGGTGGAGAAGCGGTCATCATCGCCCGACTGGCAGAGGTGCATCAGGACCTGTTGGTCTGGCCGGATGGCATCACTGCAGAGCAACAAGTTACGGCCACCGAAGAGCTGGCCTCACTGGATATTATTTTACGACAGGGAGAGCGCGCATGAGCCTGCTGGATATTTTTAATGACGATGCCTTCAGTCTGACCAGCCTGACGGCCACGTTAAACGATCTGCCCTACAAACCAGGGCGCATTGGTGAGCTCGGTCTGTTTACCGAAAGCGGCATCAATACCACCACCGCCATGGTGGAGTCCCGTAACGGTGAGTTGATCCTGTTGCCTACCTCGGAGCGGGGAGCACCAGCGCCTCAAGCCAAGGGTGGTAAGCGGAAAGTGCGCAGTTTTGTCATCCCTCATATCCCTTATGACTCCACCATTGTGGCGGATGAAGTACGGAATGTTCGGGCCTTTGGCTCTGAGAGTTCTCTGGAAGGGGTGAGGACGGTAGTCAATCAGCGGCTATCAGAGATGAATGCTAACCATGAGGTGACCCTGGAGCATTTGCGGCTGGGAGCCATCAAAGGTCAGATTCTCGATTCTGATGGTTCATCCGTGATTTATGACCTGTTTCAGGAGTTTGGTGTCAGCCAACAAACGCATACCTTCAAGTTCAGCGATGCTGCCACTGACGTGCGCATTCAATGTGTGAAGCTGCGCCGGAAAGTGGATCAGGCCCTGGGGGCTCAACCCTATTCAGGGCTGAGGGCGTTCTGCGGTGCGGACTTTTATGATGCCCTGGTTGGCCACGATTATGTCAAAGATGCCTACCACCGTTATCAGGACAGTGCCTTGCTGCGCAATGACCCCAAATCCGGGTTCCGCTTCGGTGACATTGATTGGGAAGAGTATCGGGGGCAGGTGGGCAATATTCCCTTCATCAAGGCTGATGAAGCGTATGTGATTCCGGAGGGCACCGGTATCTTCCGCACCTGGTTTGCACCAGCAGACTTTATCGAAACGGTGAACACCATCGGTCTGCCTCGTTATGCCAAGCAGAAAATCCTCGACTTCGACAAAGGCGTCCAGCTACACACTCAGTCCAACCCGCTGCCGATCTGCCTGAAGCCCCGGGCGGTGATTCAATGCAAGATGAACTGAGTGAACTGAACCGGCAGGTGCTGACCACCTTTGGGCAGCCGGTGATGGTCTTTCGGGGAGCATCTCTTTTCTCAGAAACCCGGGGCATCATTTCCAAAGCGCTGGTACCTGCCGGTCAGTATGAAGCGGTTTTGCAA
>OODV01000478.1 GCA_900299555.1 uncultured Endozoicomonas sp. | reverse complement strand
CAGATGATTAACGACCTTAATAGCAAGGTGCAGATACAAGTCACTGACGCCAGCGTCGTAAAGGCTGTCGAGGGCTCGACCCAGTACCTTGTCGTTCAAATGTTCAGCCTGGATGCCTTCGCCAATGAGCCGATCGATCGGCTTGTCCTCATAAAAATCAGGAAACATATACAGAGTCTGTCCTGTAAAGCCCAGCCCATTGATGATCATTGCGACCACAGCCTGTCCAATCGTGACATTACGTACATCGGAGTCATTGGTTATGCGCGCATCAATATATTCGGCTATCTTCAGTTCCCGGCACATCGCAGCAACTAAGCCAAGGTGGTTCAGGCTTTTGAACTGGTATTGAAAAGGTGGCAAAACAATATCCCTGAATATCTGATCAGTCCTTTGACAACAGGTTTCAGGAAAAATATCAATTGGTGTGGTGAAAGACAGGTGAATACTTCATCAGCAGCGCGTTCGAATATAACGGCCAGAGATACCCAGCATTGCCCCCAGATATACTGCGGTCTATTAGTCTTCTTACTGTGTTGGTAGTGCGTGCGACAAGCAGGAGCACAATCAGAAAACCGTTCTACAGCCCAGTCATCAAGGCCGAGTGTAATCGGTTCATCTGGCGGCGATTTTGAGCAGACGAGGCGGATCAAGCGACGCGCCAACTGCTTCCATCGCCAGTTACCCTGTGAGATCCAGTGGTGATAACTGCTCCATACACAATGATAATTAATGGATAAAAGTGCATGCGTAACAAAACCATCAGTTGACAGCATGCCACCGAACAGTAATTCGCAGGACGTTGTTACTGCGGTTGGTGATAGCGAACCGGCAAGAACGGTTGTATAAAAAGCAAGCTCTTGGAGTATTTCTCGATAATCTGGTGTGTGCATAGCAACCATCTTGGATTTCAACATTAGGGATGGTTGCTATTACCAGTTTGTTAACTTTTTGCTGAACTATTGTGCTTTGGAAGCTCTAAAGTCGAGTCTATTTCTCTAATTCATGATATGGACTATTTTTTCGGAAGAAAAGTCTTAATTCTTGCCCGTAAAGTCCAAGTTCTTCAGCTATACCTTCTATAACGTACTTTAAGGATTTTCTTTCAAGATGAATATTCGTATCTATCTCTTTTCCTTTGTGTTTTAAACCTGTAAGTATTTCTTTATCGAGCAGATGCTTCAATTTTATAGTATCATCCCCAAACTCATAATTATCTAGATATTCTCTGATTATTCTAGGGTTCTGAACAGACATCATGTATCTGAGTGGTAGTTTTTCTAAAAAACAACATTTCAAGTTTCTATTATACACATAGTCCTTTAGTTCAAATATCTCTGAAATTAACTGTTCGTTAATGATGCTAGAATTCTTCCATAATTGATTTGTGAGATTAGAAAAGCATTTTGTTTTTCTAATAAACTCTGCCAGCCAAGCATTGCAATGAGTTTTATCATATTGGCTGGTAATCTTTAAAAGACCAATCTCAAATTCAATATCTTTGTTTTTATTTGCTTCTTTGAAAACTGGTGAGGATAAGCTCCCAATATATCCACCATAGCATTTATCTCTATCAATGTATGGTACGCCGATAGAATCGACTAATGTTAACCTTATTTTATTTTCACTTTGGCGTTCCATGATGCATAGTGATGAATGGTGATCCTCAAAATCCCGGTAAATGTAAATAGTTAAGTCTTTCCTGTCATTAATGAAATTTTCAAGGTGTGACGAGAAATGAAAACTCCAATTTGATTCAATATCTTTTTTGTCTTTTTTATTAATGACTTTAAAAATAGAGCTTGCAGATAGAGTGTGTCTTTTTGCGAAAAAAGAACGCGCGTATAGACCCTCACAC
Organism: uncultured Endozoicomonas sp.; assembly: GCA_900299555.1. GTDB lineage: Bacteria > Pseudomonadota > Gammaproteobacteria > Pseudomonadales > Endozoicomonadaceae > Endozoicomonas. Next base: position 500 of record OODV01000478.1, on the reverse strand, counting down.
CCAATGTCTTCAAATTCTCTGGTGATGTCATACAAGGGTTCATAAACAGCTTTATTAAAAGAAGCATAGTCTTTTGCTGCAACTGCATTTAAGTATATTTCTTTACATTCAGATATAATATATTGCCTTTTATTGTTTTCAGATAGTGAGCTAAAATCCAAGTCATTTCGTTCACTCGTAGAATAAGTAGAAATTTTGGATGAATTCGGATTTTTTAGACCTTGCTTCTCTTTATGATCTGTAATTGAGATTTTCATAACATCAGTTAGTGAAACCTCTCTACCATGGAAGGACTTAAGGGCCATAGAAGAGGGAGTATGCTCTGGTGTCTCGGAGGTACCAAGTGCTCAGCTTTAGAGCTTAGGTATTACGGACGTTTGAGAAGTTTATTTCTGAAATTAATAAAGCATTTCCAGTGTAACTTCTGAACTGGCCAATTCTCTTATATTACCGACTCTACAAGCAGTCTATGCTGCTCTGGGTTTCGAGCTTAATGTTCG
>OODV01000479.1 GCA_900299555.1 uncultured Endozoicomonas sp. | reverse complement strand
CTTCATTTACAGGATATTGCAACTTCGGATCGAAGAACCTTTGCAGGATTTAGGTATAATAAATAAAGTATTCCCTACTGGATGGAGCCTTACCCTGCCAATGTGCAAGATTATCAACGCCATCAATATGGACCTTGTCGCTTTCCTTCAACTTGTCATGAACATTTTTAATACCCGCCGCTGAAGCCAGTGTAGTAAAGAGATCAAGATGACTCTGAATACCATTGGAGACGGAATCTGCTTCAACCTGTCCGGGCCACCGAAGCATCATGGGTACCCTGACCCCCCCTTCCCAGGTCGTTGCCTTTTCACCACGGAATGGACTACCACCGGCATCCGGGTAATTGAATCGCTGTGGTCCATTGTCTGATGTGAAAAGCACGATAGTATTATCAGCTATATCCAGCTCATCCAGTTTATCCAGCAACATACCAACATGGTCGTCCAGCTCAAGAACACCAGCGCCTGCAGTATCTTCTTCCGATGAAATACTGGCAATTTCATCTTTATACTCCGGCAGGGAGTGAGTATAGACATGAATTCGAGTCGGGTTATGCCAGATAAAAAATGGTTTATCTTCCTTCTTCGCCTCTTCCATAAACTCCATAGACCGCTCGACAAACTCCATATCGATGGTTTCCATGCGTTTACGAGTCAATGGCCCGGTATCGTTTATAAAACCATCAAGACCGGCCTTGGCATCAATCACGCCACGAGGCTTGTACTTTTGCAGCAGGTCATGGGGATAATCCAGCTGTTCAGGTTCCTCTTCCGCATTCAGGTGATACAGATTGCCGAAAAATACATCAAAGCCATGATTAGTTGGCAGATGATGATCCCGGTCACCCAGATGGTTTTTACCTATCTGAGCTGTTTTATAACCGAGAGGTTTTAACAACTTTGCAAGCGTTGGATCACGCTCATCAATACCCAGAGGAGAACCCGGAAGCCCGACAGTTGTCAGCCCTGTACGAATAGGCATCTGCCCTGTAATAAACGACGCACGACCGGCGGTACAAGTGGGTTCAGCATAATGATCAGTAAACATTCATGCCTTCTTCGGCGATACGATCTAGGTTTGGTGTCTGGGTCATAAGGCCATGGCTGTATGCGCTGATATTTGTCTGACCGACGTCATCAGCCATGATGACAAGAATATTCGGCTTTTCTGCTGCCAATGCACTACTGGCAATGCTCGCCAAAAATATTCCCGGTATTAACAGGCGCCTCAACATACTCATTCAGGTTCTCCGTTTTTTATTGTTGTTATTCGCCAACCCACTCGGGCTGGCATTTTTGTGCAAATGCTTTGATGCCTTCCAGAATATCCTTACTGGTGCGCATTGCTTCCAATGCCGGATAGCCTCCAGATTCCCGGGCAAGAATCGCGTCCGAAAGATCCATATCCAATTCCTGCTGAATACACTGTTACGTTGATAACCCGCCTGGACAAAAGCACGAACAACCTACTCGCTGAAAGGATGTCGATCCGGCAAATCCGTGACCGTTAACTCACCACCACTGCCATGAAGCGTTGATATACCTTTATGGGGCTGATCCTGTGAACGGAGAAAGTAAGGAATCACCTCCTTCGCCCCCACTCCTTGGCACCTGACGCTTCCCACTTGTCATAGTCTTGTGCCTGCCCCCTCAGGTACAGCATGCCATTGATAGCCGAACAGCCGCCTGGCATTTTCACTCTGGGCAATCGATGTACCCTGTTATTGGTTTGAGCTTCCGGGGTAGAATCATAAAGCCAGCTGTAGCGGCTATCTTCCGTAATTTTCCCACAGCCTGCGGGCATATCCGTCAACAGGTCTTCTTTTTTGCTGCCAGCTTCTAGTAACAGAACATTGTTATTCACATCCCTGCTTAAGCGGTTTGCCAGAACGCAACCTGCGAAACCGGCACCAATAACGATGTAGTCATATATGGATGTTTTTGGCTCTTTTGAAAAGTGAGTGGGTAACGCTGTATTCTTAATCCAATACTCTGCATGACATCACAGGCCTGAAGACACTCATGGAAGAATTGTTTCAGAATGCCCTTGGAATCAGTTATCCCTGGTACATTGAGTCAATTGAGTTCAATACTGAACAATCCAGATTGGATATTTTTCTTAACTTTCAGCGAGGGGCAACCTTCAAAGATAACAGTGAGGATGATCCTTCTGGCAAGGAGTACCCAGCATACGATACCTTTCAGAAAGAATGGCGGCATATGAACTTCTTTCAACATGAATGTTATCTTCATGCACGCGTACCAAGGATCGAGCGGGATGATGGGAAGTTCCGCCTGATCCCTCCTCCCTGGAGTGGCAAACTCAAAGGGCTCACAC
>OODV01000480.1 GCA_900299555.1 uncultured Endozoicomonas sp. | reverse complement strand
GCTCCATGGCGGGCCAGCTACCCGGAAGGAACGGTCAATACCGCCAGCATTCAGGTAGCGGCCACTATCGGGGTTGGCTTTAAGATCGATGCAGTCGCCTTCAGAACACCCGGAGCTCCAGTTCGGCAGGGCAGTTTGCAGCTGACAGCGGTTCGGGTGGATAACGGGGGCATTATCACGGCCACAGCGGATTTTAATGGTGAGTTCAATACCGCAGAAGTGGTGGGAAAAATCGACGTAACCACGGGCTGGTGTGAGCTTAAATTTACGGACGGAACCAACCCAATCTTCGTTATCCCACAAAGTGTTCGTTATAACTGCGTGGTAGAAACCAGCCTGCCCCTCGATGCTGAATTGATCGGCCTCGATCCGGTTCGCCTCCCCCCTGATGGACGGGTCCCTATCTATCGAGCCGGGGATATTGTGGTAATCAGCCACACGGCAAGCACCGATGCTGGTACACCAACAGCCGGTCAGGTGATTAACCTGGCTCGTGACCATCAGGCAGAAATTGTGGTGAAAGATAGCGCAGGAACACTTCTGAAAGCGGATCAATACACTGTCGATAGAGTGGCTGGAACTGTTACCTTTGCTAATCCGTTGAGCCTGATTGATGGTGCCAGTAACTCTCTGACTGCTCCATTCACCATTAAGGATCGGGTCGAGCACATGAGCGTTTTAAGTGACGTTCAGATCAACGGCGATCTGTCTATTATCGCTCCTGTGCCTTGGAATTTACCCGCAACCGAAACCACTGTGAGTAGTGCCGTGGTTTATGGTGATCTTCAGGCGAGAGTAAAAAACTTTTTCAGCCAGAAAGTATGGGATAACGGGATTCCTAACTGGACTGATAACCGGATTGGGGATCAGACCACGGCACAGTACAACACGGTCAATTTCCCGGTTCTGGTGACGAACAAGGGGGCTATCTATGGCAAGTGGGCGATCATCTTTACCAGTGGTTCAGCCTTTCAGGTGGTCGAAGAAAAGCTCGGTATCATTACCACAGGCACCACAGCAGCCGATACGGCTCCGGTTAACCCGGAAAGCGGTGTTCCCTATTTCACCCTGAAAGCTGATGGGTGGGGCAGCGGTTGGGCAGTAGGTAACGCTATCCGGTTCAATACCGATGGATGTCTTGCGCCGGTTTGGATTTGTCGGACAGTGCTTTCAGGACAAGGCACCGAAACCAACGACGATTTCACGCTTCAAATTCGGGGGGATGCTGACTGATGGCTGGTATATGGTTTAAGCCCGGAAATTTAGCGGCCAAGGCACAAACGGATTATCTCAATAACGGCTTGATGGAGGCGCATTACAGCAGTAATAAAATGGCCTTCAGAGCCACTATCATTATTGATAGCTCAATGGCGGGGAAAGTTATCCCGCTAATGAGTATTCGAACCAAATACAACGAAAATGACAAAGGGAACGTCACCAATATCACTATTGAAAGTGGCCTGCTGACATTTAAGAACTACGACAGTGGCACTATCAGAATGGACGCTGCTTGGGCTGAAGTGTTGCCCTTTGACACCGTCTTTGAAATAGAAGTCATTTTCGGAGGTCCCTATCCCTATATTGCTGCAAAAAAAAACGGGACAGCATTAACGGCAACCAAGAGTTCAGGAACGAATAATCATCAGGTTTTTGACGGAGACTATGAAGTATTTCTTGGAGGCAACGAAAACCAGATACCGCAAGCCGAAGGCCTGATGTTTCTTCACGCTCAGTTATCCAACGATAACAATATACCTGCTGATAACTATGCTAACTTTCGGGTTACCCGTTGGGATTGGGATTTTGAGGATGAAACGCAGCCTTTCAAAATAGTCACCCGGCGAAACGGCACCATAAGTTCGCTGGATATGACGGTCGCTTATCAGCCAGAAAATATTGTGTGGACAAGCGGCAATACTCCGCCTGCGGATACCGGCGGTGGCGGTGGTATTGTTGTCCCCGGCAATGGTAACACCACACAGGTGCAGGGCAGCATTACCGAAAATGATTTGCCCGTTGCCCGTCGAGTGTTTGCCATTACCGAGGCTGAACTCACCATAGATGGCAGTCAGCAAACCACACATGCTGTGCTATCAAATACCGTCAGCAGTGATATTGATGGAAGCTATATTCTCGACACCAGTCCCTATGAAGGTTCGGTCTTTGTAGTGGCAGCGGACGACTACGGATCAATATGGCAGGCCAGCACCGCTTATGCCGTGGGTGACGTGATCAGGCCTGCAAACTTTCAGGGCTATGTCTATCACTGCACTGTGGCCGGAACAGGCGATGCCACAGAGCCCGTATGGTGGTTTGATACCAGCAGCACCAAAACCA
>OODV01000481.1 GCA_900299555.1 uncultured Endozoicomonas sp. | reverse complement strand
TCAACACGCTGACCTTCTGTCAGTGTTTTGAAGCCATCACCTATGATTTGACGGAAGTGAGCAAACACGTCTGGTCCACCGTTTTCCTGAGCGATGAAACCAAAACCTTTCTCTTCATTGAACCACTTAACTGTACCGGTAGTAGTAGACATAGTCATATCCTGTAATTTAATAATCAATGTGCCTTGTGATAAGGCGGTGGAGCTAGAAGCTTGTTATCACTTATGAAGGATATGGCGAGCTATTACACCCGGAACATCAAATCTTTGCATAAAAAATAAATCACACTTTTAACGTTCCGCCATTATACAGAGTAGTATCCTAATCGCTATGGGCACTTGTATTCAATCGTCAACGCAAGATACTCAGCCATTGGTGTGTAGGTGCCTAATAGTGCCTTTCCAGCTGGACACTTTGGATGACTCTGCTTCGTTCAGCCGTGATATTTGTAGCCAGACAGAGGGCTTGCCAGTTTCCGTTCTCTCCTAATAGCGTATCCTGAACTTCCACCAGCATCCCCGGCTCAATTAACCCGGGTGCCGTGTTGGTGTCGGTCAATGGCAGTTCAATGGTGGTAATGCTCTGGTTGCCGCCCTTGGCCAGCTCATTTCGGCCTCGCTCAGTATTGACCTGTGTTTCGGTAAGCCAGTCTTCGAGAATATCGGGAGCCGGGTTATTGCCACTGCTTCCGGTTCGTTTGACGTTGACTGCCACGCCTGCATTGGTGCCGGAAACATAGACCGCATTGTAAGCCTGCTCCGGTCGCCAATTGGCGCTTAAGCTAATGACCATGCTTGCAGGCACGATCTTGTCCATTGTGGCGGTGTTCCAGTGCCAAGGGCTGGCAGGATAGCGGGGTTGAATGCTCATCTGGTCGTTATCACGACTTGGGATGATCACCGATCCAGCTGTAGTTGCGATCTTGGCCACGACCTGCATTGCGGTCTGGTTCTGATAGCTAAATGAGCCTCCGGGCATGATCCAATCGGGTGTGCTGTAGTCGTTCAGGTCGGGATAGGTAGCTGTGAAGCCAGTATTCGCCAGTTCTTCAGTAATGGCCTGTTTAGCGTTGAGGTTGGCGCTGTTGCTCTTGCTTCTCTGTGGCGCATAAGGCGATGCCAAAAGCTGCGTTCGGCTGCTGCCATAGAGTGTGTAACGCTCATCCCCGAACCGTCGGTTTGTGCTGAAACGCTCAATAATGAAGATCCACTTCCAGCCGTTGATATCCACCTCGATCTGCTTCGTACCGTTCTCGTCCGGTTCCACCAGTGCGATATTGGAAGCGCCCCACAGCTCTCCGGTAAAGCTCCATGAGAAGCTATCAATATCCAGACTGATTTCCATTGAGGGCAGTTCGAGCGGTGTCCGGGCAGGCAATACGACAGTGGTGATAATATTCATTAGCAGATAACTCTCCCTGATCGCTGGCTGCTCTGGTTCCGGCTTAACAATAATGTTCGGGTCAGTCTCACCGCCATAGTTGCCGGTAACGCTTTCATCCTTGGCTTTCTGACCTAAACCCCATGGCAGAATGACCGGCTGATCTTCCCGGCGGTTGCTTTGGAAGTTTGAGAGAAGCTTGCTGTCTCTCGGCTGTATTACCTTTCGCTCTAATCGCCAATCTATTTTGAAATAGACTTCCGGGGTGATAGCAGGCGAATAAGGCCGACCATCAAAAAGAAAGCTGACTGCATTCCCACCTGGCATCAAATAGCCGAGTATTTCTAATTCATGCGGAGGGCTGAATTCATCAACACGGCGAATACTGTTTTGCTTTTTCCGATCTTCAGGCCTGCCTGTTTGCCAACGATCAACTGCACTCTCATCAGTAGCCTTTATTGAGTGATCCCAACGTTGCGAGTGTTTAACATCCTGCAGGTTGGTATGTGTCCAAAGGCTACTTTTTGAACTGTGTTTGGCAACCGACACGCCATGACTAAAACGGACAACGGCACTCTTTTGAGTCACCTCCCCCCAAAATAGCCCTATTGGTGAGACTTTCAGAGGTGATGCCTGCTGGCTAGTTTGTGTCCGGCTACTACAAACGGGCAAACTTACGCCATAAGCCACCAGACTGCTTTGCTGGCTACTGAGGCCGGTATCCCAACGCCCTTGGTAAACACTGACGACCGAAGGCGGTGTGACAAAGGCGTATTTCTTTTTTGGGTAGAAAGCGAAGACAGTAACCGGCACATAAGGAGCGAGGCCGAAAATGAAATCAGCTTTGTTTGGTAGGTATGCCATCGTTATCAGCTGGCAGGAATGATGGTAGGGATTATTGGACCGTGTACCAGTGGACGGCTAAACGGTTTTGCTTTGAATTGAG
>OODV01000482.1 GCA_900299555.1 uncultured Endozoicomonas sp. | reverse complement strand
GTGGCAACGCTGGCCAGCTACCCGGAAGGAACGGTCAATACCGCCAGCATTCAGGTAGCGGCCACTATCGGGGTTGGCTTTAAGATCGATGCAGTCGCCTTCAGAACACCCGGAGCTCCAGTTCGGCAGGGCAGTTTGCAGCTGACAGCGGTTCGGGTGGATAACGGGGGCATTATCACGGCCACAGCGGATTTTAATGGTGAGTTCAATACCGCAGAAGTGGTGGGAAAAATCGACGTAACCACGGGCTGGTGTGAGCTTAAATTTACGGACGGAACCAACCCAATCTTCGTTATCCCACAAAGTGTTCGTTATAACTGCGTGGTAGAAACCAGCCTGCCCCTCGATGCTGAATTGATCGGCCTCGATCCGGTTCGCCTCCCCCCTGATGGACGGGTCCCTATCTATCGAGCCGGGGATATTGTGGTAATCAGCCACACGGCAAGCACCGATGCTGGTACACCAACAGCCGGTCAGGTGATTAACCTGGCTCGTGACCATCAGGCAGAAATTGTGGTGAAAGATAGCGCAGGAACACTTCTGAAAGCGGATCAATACACTGTCGATAGAGTGGCTGGAACTGTTACCTTTGCTAATCCGTTGAGCCTGATTGATGGTGCCAGTAACTCTCTGACTGCTCCATTCACCATTAAGGATCGGGTCGAGCACATGAGCGTTTTAAGTGACGTTCAGATCAACGGCGATCTGTCTATTATCGCTCCTGTGCCTTGGAATTTACCCGCAACCGAAACCACTGTGAGTAGTGCCGTGGTTTATGGTGATCTTCAGGCGAGAGTAAAAAACTTTTTCAGCCAGAAAGTATGGGATAACGGGATTCCTAACTGGACTGATAACCGGATTGGGGATCAGACCACGGCACAGTACAACACGGTCAATTTCCCGGTTCTGGTGACGAACAAGGGGGCTATCTATGGCAAGTGGGCGATCATCTTTACCAGTGGTTCAGCCTTTCAGGTGGTCGAAGAAAAGCTCGGTATCATTACCACAGGCACCACAGCAGCCGATACGGCTCCGGTTAACCCGGAAAGCGGTGCTCCCTATTTCACCCTGAAAGCCGATGGGTGGGGAAGCGGTTGGGCAGTGGGCAACGCTATCCGGTTCAATACCGATGGATGTCTTGCGCCGGTTTGGATTTGTCGGACAGTGCTTTCAGGACAAGGCACCGAAACCAACGACGATTTCACGCTTCAAATTCGGGGGGATGCTGACTGATGGCTGGTATATGGTTTAAGCCCGGAAATTTAGCGGCAAAAGTTGTTTCGGCTGTCCCTGCTGACAGTTCCGATGAGGGTATGTATTACGGTGGAAATATTGCATTGCAGATGCTCGTATACATTGATAGCAGCAATGCTGCTGAGAACGAGCCTTTATTCAGTTCACTAAGTAATAACAGTAATCCTCCTGACCGGTTTTATTTTGAAGTTAGTGTTGTCGCCGGGAAAATACGAGTCCAGCTTTTCGAACGAACGACACAAAAATCGGATATATATTTTTCGGAGCTGATTACTTTTGATCAGATGATCGAAATTACAATAATTCACGGCAACCCTTATCCATACATTCATGCTTGGGTAAATGGTACAAAACTTACTCTGGAGTCAGGCGTTGCCAATACAAATAACAGTATTGTTTTCGGATACTTTCAGGCCACCATAGGAGGAGTAAGAGAAAGTATCCCTCAAGCAAAAGGGGTTCTGTTTTCCTACATAAAAATCGTCAACGATAATAATTTCCCTTCAGACACTTATGCTTCTTATCAAGTCACTGAATGGGTGATTGACTTTGAAGACGAGGCAGACCCCTTCAAAGTAAAAACCAAAAGGAATAATGTCCTCAGTCAACTCAATGGAAGCGTGGCTTATCAGCCGGAAAATATTGTGTGGACAAGTGGCAATACTCCGCCTGCGGATACCGGCAGTGGAGGTGGTATCGTTGTCCCCGGCAATGGAAACACCACACAGGTGCAGGGCAGCATTACCGAAAATGATTTGCCTGTTGCCCGTCGAGTCTTTGCCATTACCGAGGCAGAACTGACTATTGATGGCAGTCAGCAAACCACACATGCTGTGCTATCAAATACCGTAAGCAGTGATATTGATGGAAGCTATATTCTCGACACCAGTCCCTATGAAGGTTCGGTCTTTGTAGTGGCAGCGGACGACTACGGATCAATATGGCAGGCCAGCACCGCTTATGCCGTGGGTGACGTGATCAGGCCTGCAAACTTTCAGGGCTATGTCTATCACTGCACTGTGGCCGGTACAGGCGATGCCACAGAGCCCGTATGGTGGTTTGATA
>OODV01000483.1 GCA_900299555.1 uncultured Endozoicomonas sp. | reverse complement strand
TTGACCTGGGCATTTTCGAAGGGGAGTTGTGTTACTGTTGGCGGGTCGAGTTTTTTAAGCGAGCCAGTACAGTCGTTGGACTGATCTCAAGGACACGTCCGATATCTCTGACCCCGGAGCCATTCACGGTCATCTTTATGATCTGCTCATGAGTACCAGGCAGATTGCCGTTATAGCGATACTCAAGTTGGAAGCTCTTATTACAGTCCTTGCATCGATACCGCTGGTGACCCGTCTCAGCTTTCCCGTTCTTAACAACATTGAACGTTTGTTGACAATGGATACAGGCAACTTGAACTACAGCCATAGATGACTCAAAAAGACAGGAATGTATCAGATCAACAGCTCTGACACATCACCCCCCAGCCGCCAACATTGTCACTGCGACATCTTGGGCAGTATTGTGCCTCACTGAAGTTTTCCTCAGCGGCTTGCAAAACCTGGCTTTCATCAGGCTCTATATCAAGGGAATCAAGAGCTGGAAGAGCATTGTATAAGATAATAACTTGTTCGGGTGACAGAGATTTTATGGACTCAAGTAGGGATAGAAACTGCTTCTGCTCCACGACACCCTCACGGTATGGAAAATGACAGTGTATTTGTGGTCAGTATAGGCTTATTTAGCAAATCCACTTTTAATTTGAACAGCGCCCTCAGAGTTAATTAGTTTTTTGTTTTTCAGATACTCATAAAAAAAACAAGAGGTTGGTACATCAAATACTGAACAGACCATGGAAACAGCTTTGCACTCCCTTAACTGGCCTATCAGTGTATACGTTCGAATTCGTCTGACATCAAGAGAGCCGTAGCCTTTTTTAATATCGCCTTTTCTCTTTCCAGGCGATTAACCCGAGCTTCAAGTTGCAGCTTCCAGTTTAAATTCTGCTGTATATGGACGACGCTATCTTGTCATTAAACACCTCTTCTAAGTTGGCAACTTTACCACCTAAAATAGTGTCTGAGATCGTTTAACCATTACAGTCACACGCTATGAATACAAGTTTGAAAATTATCAAGGATTGCTCAGACTGTCCGGATTTATGATAGTTGCAAGGTATCTATGAGAAGAGCTCTAACAAAGCAATAAGAGAGAAGAAGGGAAGAGGGATGTTAGAAGATAGGAGGGTGAGGGCAGGGCGAAAACATGATCACATATTAACTGGAGTAGTTCAGACTTAATCTGACATTTCTTTTCAAAAAAAGAAAAGGGTTACCGATTTAG
>OODV01000484.1 GCA_900299555.1 uncultured Endozoicomonas sp. | reverse complement strand
AAAATTAATATCGATGTTGACTAAAAAAATTATCAATGCAGGGTAAGTAAAACAAAGTTAAATAAACAGTAAATTGAGAGTCGAGTAATGGATAACCAATTTGAGCAAGGAAAGTTCATCGGCAAAAAAGCCAGCGAAATATTGGCAATGGAACGTAAGCAAAAACTTCTTACTCAGCAAGCCCAAGACATTATTCAGCAATCCGCAAAGCTACAGAAAGAAACCGAGTTAAACAGAGGCATTCTGTTTAATATGATTACCCGCCTCCAAGAATCAATACCTCATGAACTGCCCGGTAAATTTACCGTTAATGGACTGCTCATTGATATATCGGGTGGCGCACAAAGTCTTTATATCCAAGAAGTCCCTGAACTTATCAATCACCTCGAAGGTGAACCCACCAGTTAATCGCTAGACCACCACAACAACCACAACAAAGGGAAATTGCTATGTCCGAAAGCAATGATGCTTCACGGCTGGACAAACTCGCCTACGAGTTAGAACAAGCCAAAATCGCAGAACAGGTTGCAAAGAATAACCGCCTCGCTATTGAGCAGCAGTTAAGCGAGGTCGTCGGTGTCAAAGACGAGGGCAGTCACACCTTGAATGGCGCTTACTACAAGGTCACAACCTCTGCCGGTTATACCCGAACCCTCGATGAAAAGAAGTGGAGCGAGATAAAAGACCGCATTCCGCTAACGATTGCAAACAACCTGGTACGCACAAAAGTAGAGCTCAACATTAAACAGCTAAAGAGTCTACAGAGCCTCGATCCTGCCCAATACAACATCGTCGCTGAGGCCGTAACGACTAAACCCAAAAAGGTGTCGGTTAGGAAACGTTTTATTGGTGGGTTTTAATTTTTGGAGACAAAAGATGGATGATCTGAAAAGTAGGGATAATAAAGATATTATCCAGAAGTGCGTTGATGAGGATGCCATAATTTATGCTTTTGTTATACCAGATAAGCTTGCTTATAAATTCGAAAAATTAATAAAAAATAAAAATACTACTGGCTGTGAGCTCCTTGTTTCTTTAGTAAAAAATTGGGTTAATGATCAGTAGCCCTGCAATCTTATGGACAGGAAAGATCTTTAAACACATAAGGCAGCAAATGAAAAATACATTTTATTCAGATATTTGGTAATGATCTTTATCTGGAGTAGTTCAGACTTAATCTGACATTTCTTTTCAAAAAAAGAAAAGGGTTACCGATTTAG
>OODV01000485.1 GCA_900299555.1 uncultured Endozoicomonas sp. | reverse complement strand
GCACGGTTCTTTTTCTGGCTGTGCTGTCGGTGGATGCGACAGGCAGGCGCGTTCTCTGAACAACGCTCAAGGATCAGGTCATCGAGAATAACGGGAACCGGTTCCTCTTCAGGTGCTTTGGAACTGACTAACAGTGTCAGTTGATGAGCAAGATTTCGCCAACGCCAGCACCCGAAGGCAACCCAATGATGATAGCTGCTCCAGACTTTATCGTACTGGATGGCAAGCAGAGCCTGGGTCAGGAACCCCTCACCGGAGAGCATGCTACCAATGAGCAATTCGCAAAACACTGGTGCAGCTTTCGCAGAAACAGCTCTGGTAAGGAAAGTAATATAGAACGAAAGTTCTTTTAATATTTTTGTTTGTTCTAAAGAGTACATCACAACCGCCTGGATTTATTATGTGTGACGGTTGGTTTAACTCATATAAAAATTAAATCGAATGTACCAGTGAAGCTCTAAAGCAGAGAACTCTTTTGAACCTTCACCTACAAAACGGTGGAGGTTCAGAGGAGTTGATAGTGCTCTCGGTAGATAAATTCTCCGATTACTTTATCGTGAACTTCTTCTGATCTTGAAAAGCAAATAGATCGTCGAGCCAATCTCTTCAGACGTGTCCTGAAATTCAGGTTCTGCCTCTCTATACGCTGAGTAAAATGCTTACCAATAATATGTTTTTTCTCTGGTAACAGCTTCGCATAGGATGCCCAGTCATCCGTACAGAAAAACTCAAATCGATAGGGTTCCAGCAATTTCAGTAGCTTTTTCAGTGTCGCATCCGTCCGGCGACCAAATGCATGGGCAATTATCCGCTTGAAGCGTGGCTCCCAGGCATACCAGAGCCAGCGTTGATTTTTCTTACTGCCCACGAATGACCACTGTTCATCCATCTCGCAGATCAACTTAACCTTCGCATTCTCGAATGGAAACTCTGTTACTGCTGGCGGCGATAGTCTTTTAAGTGGGCGATAACAGTGGTTCGGCTAATATTGAGGAATCGCTCAATGTCTCTGACACCAGAGCCATTATGGGTTAGCCGAACAATCCTGTCACGTATACCTGGTTGGTTAGCGTTGTAGAGATAATCCAGCTGAA
>OODV01000486.1 GCA_900299555.1 uncultured Endozoicomonas sp. | reverse complement strand
CAGCAACCATTTTAAGGATAAAATGGCAATATACGCAGGTTAAATTGGCGCTTACCCTCCATCAGCGAAGGCTTACCCCGCGAAATCAAGCTCCGCCAGCAACAATATGAGTATTATCGTGACTTGCTGTTGAGTTTTCCTAAGCCTGAGGAAGTAGCATAGAATGAGCAAGACGCTTGATGAAGTAGCAGGACAGCTAATTGATAGCCAAAAGAAAGTTCAACTAATTTATGCTTTCAATGGTACTGGTAAAACTCGTCTTTCACGGGAATTTAAACAGCTTATCGATCCCAAACCAGATTATGACGAGGCAAGTACGGAGCAAACTGATTGGTCAAAGAAGAAGGTTCTCTACTACAGTGCTTTCACCGAAGACCTATTTTATTGGGATAACGACTTAACAGAAGACGCTGCACCCAAGCTCAGAATTCAACCAAATGCATTTACTGATTGGATACTAAGAGATCAAGGTCAGGATCAAAATATCACTACCAATTTTCAGCGTTATACCAGTCAGTATCTTACACCTCATTTTAGTGAAGACTTTTCCGAGGTAACATTTACTATTGAGCGTGGGGATGATGAAAGCTCGGGTCATCTGAAAGTTTCCAAAAGTGAAGAAAGTAATTTTATCTGGAGTATCTTTTACACATTGATAGACCAAGTCATTGAAATATTGAACGAGCCTTCATCAGATGAAGAAGAGACGACTCCGTTTGATGAATTGCAGTATGTCTTTATCGATGATCCTGTTACTTCGCTAGATGAAAATCATTTGATTGAACTTGCTGTTCATTTGGCACAACTGATAAAATCTAGTAAATCAGGCGTCAAGTTTATCATTACAACGCACAACCCTCTATTCTATAATGTTTTATTCAATGAATTAAATAGTGATGACAGAGATTCTGGTTATAGAAAGAAATGGTTTGAGAAATACCGGCTGGCAAAACAAGAAGACTCGACTTACCAACTACTAGAACATAGAAATGATTCACCATTTTCATGGTGATGTATCAAAACTGTTGATAGTGGTTTCGGGAGATAAACTCCCCGATAACT
>OODV01000487.1 GCA_900299555.1 uncultured Endozoicomonas sp. | reverse complement strand
CTGCTTTTCAGGATGACCGACGAACTGTTGGTGCTGTCCAGTGCCGTCATAATCCGGGCAGCCGCTGGGTTGTTGGTTGGATGCCGCAGGGTCTTCAGATCGCTGTCCGACAACGGCAGGACGCCAGTAACATTGTGTTTGCTATCCAGCAGCACCACGGCATTGGGGCTGATGGTGTCCAGAAAAGGGCGCACCGTTTCTGGTGAGCTGAAGTTGATATGGGGCTGGTTAAAGCGCAGCCGCCGTTCGGTAATGGGGAATGCCTTATTGCGAGCCATGCGCTTGGGAGCCACGGTGCCCATCTGCACCGTGCCATCAGCATCCATGATTTTCGCATGGCCAGTTATACCCACCACGGCATGCCCCATATTGACCACGCCACTGCCGTCCAGCACTTCATTCAGGCTGTGGGTAATATGCACATCCGACATACTGGGCTCAGGATCACCGGAAGGATGGTTATGGGCAAACCAGACGCTTTTGGCATCAGGCGTAGCCACCACAGCACCGGCCAGTGTCCATGGGGATACACTGGCGGAAGCTTTCTGCCCTTTGCTGTGCCTGATGACATTGACCACCTTGTCATTGCCATCAAGCACAATGGCAAGCATCTCTTCCTGTGCCAGCTTGCGGATCGGGGCGATAAAGTGGGCAAGGTCATCGTAGGTGTGAATGGTGTCGGTGCCGGCTCTTATGGTGCCGGTTTCATCATGCTTAACCAGAACACGTTGGTTTTCGATGACCTGCTGTTTACGTTCGTCACCGGAGAGGTCTGGGGAGGCGAACAGGTTCTGCTGTCCGGCGTCCTCCAAGTCGGACTTTTTGCCGCGTCGCTTACGTTCTTCTATTTCTCCTTCTTCGCCTTCTCCGACTCGGCCCCGTTCGCGCTCCTGCGCTTTTATGCCCTTTAGGGTGCTGCGGGACTTCCCCCATCCCTGGGGGTCGTACTCGCCCCCTTGCTCATCAATTTGTCGAACGCCGATTGTGCCTTCAGCTTCCTGTCCCTGGCCGCCTGCATCTGTTGCTTCTGTTCGGGTGTCAGCAGATGCCCGTA
>OODV01000488.1 GCA_900299555.1 uncultured Endozoicomonas sp. | reverse complement strand
CACTGCTTTTCAGGATGACTGACGAACTGTTGGTGCTGTCCAGTGCCGTCATAATCCTGGCAGCCGCTGGGTTGTTGGTTGGATGCCGCAACGTCTTCAGGTCGTTGTCCGACAACGGCAGGACGCCAGTGACATTGTATTTGCTATCCAGCAGCACCACGGCATTGGGGCTGATGGTATCGAGGAAGGGGCGCACTGCTTCCGGTGACCCGAAATTGATGTAAGGCCGGTTATAGCGCAGCCGCCGTTCGGTAATGGGGTATGCCTTATTGCGAGCCATGCGTTTGGGAGCCACGGTGCCCATCAGCACTGTGCCATCGGCGTCCATGATTCTGGCATGGCCAGTGGTACCCACCACGGCATGACCCATATTGACCACGCCACTGCCGTCTAGCACGTCGTTCAGGCTGTGGGTAATATGCACATCCGACATACTGGGCTCAGGATCACCGGAAGGATGGTTATGGGCAAACCAGACGCTTTTGGCATCGGGCGTAGCAACCACAGCACCGGCCAGTGTCCATGGGGATACACTGGCGGAAGCTTTCTGCCCTTTGCTGTGCCTGATGACATTGACCACCTTGTCATTGCCATCAAGCACAATGGCAAGCATCTCTTCCTGTGCCAGCTTGCGGATCGGGGCGATAAAGTGGGCAAGGTCATCGTAGGTGTGAATGGTGTCGGTGCCGGCTCTTATGGTGCCGGTTTCATCATGCTTAACCAGAACACGTTGGTTTTCGATGACCTGCTGTTTACGTTCGTCACCGGAGAGGTCTGGGGAGGCGAACAGGTTCTGCTGTCCGGCGTCCTCCAAGTCGGACTTTTTGCCGCGTCGCTTACGTTCTTCTATTTCTCCTTCTTCGCCTTCTCCGACTCGGCCCCGTTCGCGCTCCTGCGCTTTTATGCCCTTTAGGGTGCTGCGGGACTTCCCCCATCCCTGGGGGTCGTACTCGCCCCCTTGCTCATCAATTTGTCGAACGCCGATTGTGCCTTCAGCTTCCTGTCCCTGGCCGCCTGCATCTGTTGCTTCTGTTCGGGCGTCAGGAGATGCCCGTA
>OODV01000490.1 GCA_900299555.1 uncultured Endozoicomonas sp. | reverse complement strand
GCTGCGAGGCCTGGAACAATCTATGCGGCGAAGCTGGACGTCTATTCAGTTTATGCTCTCGCCAGTGGGCAGTTATACAGTAGTTAGAAAAGGCAATTGGTATTATTTTGTTGTCCCGTTCTGCCCTGGCCATTAGGTCTTCTTCTGGCTCTGTCTTTCTCCATACTCGCGGCGGTGTAGCGTTGGGGAAATTCCATTCGGTCAGCCAGGCCACTACTTGCTGGTTGAAGCTCTCACAGATCAGGTCAGCATCGCTCTTGATAACGGCTTCTTGAACTTCCTGATGAACTTCTGCCTGGCTGCGGCTGCTGCCATCATCAGTGGTCATGGTCTGGCTCAGGATCACTTTACTGATGGCCTTGTCCATGCGCTGACAAAGGGCGTTATAGTCGGCGGTGCCGGATCTGGCCGCTTCGATAAGCTCAATGACCACGTTGTCGGGAATCACCACGCCGCTGTCGCTTTGTATGGCATCCAGTGCCTGCAATGCTTTCTCTCGCTCGATGGGGTCTTGCGCCTGCCCGGGGGGAAGTTTCGCCGCAGCGGTGGGCATACCGAACTTTTCCAAAAAGATCAGCCAGAACTTGATGCCGTTGCGTTTAAAAAAAGTCGGCCAGTAAAGATAATGCGCCAGCCCCATGCCATAAGGATTGTCGCTGTGGTCGGCTCCGGCGCTGAATACCCAGAACTTTTTTTCGGGTAGCTGCATACCGTTGGGATGGTTGATATTGATAAGTCGCAGGTCACCGTACATGCCAATTCGAAACCGGCTGCGGTCTCTGACCTTAATATCGTCTATAACAATTCTATTTCCGTCGAATGCCCACAGGCACTCAGCCACGGAATAGCCGTAAAAGACGCCGAATAGCATCTTGTCGGTAATGTCATCAAAGTTGCGGCTATTTAACTGCTCTTTTATAAACTCTGCTGCGGCTTTGTCTTCGCTGCTCTCACTGGCCGGTTCCACGTCCCACTCCGATTGGGTCACGGCCAGCCTGCGTTGCTGAAAACAGGGTTTCACCTGGTCGTCCCGTAGCAATTCATCGTAGAGCCGCATATCCCGGCCTCGCTGCTGGAGGACGCTGTCGGGGTTTTCCATGAGCATGTGGGTGTAAGCTTTGCTCATTAGTATGCCGTGGTCGGCTTGGGCTATTTCGCCAAGGGTGGGCTTCCTTGCCATGATAAAACCATAATTTAAAAATTGTTGATTTAGAATATATTATCTATCATATCGGACATCATCCTTGATATTTCCTGTGGATTAACAATCTAGATGTTTTAAAATTCTAAATTTTGATAGCCGGATTTTTGTTCACTAAACGTAACAGTCTCGTTATCTTGCTTCTCTTTCTCAATGTCTTTGTCTTGACGGGTTCTTAGGCGCTTCCTCAATATAAATTCGGCTTCGGCTAGCCTGTATTCGAGCTTTAATTTTTTGGCTTGTAGAGTACTTCGTTGAGTTGAAATATTTGAAAAAAGAGCAATAGCTCCCAGAGATGCACTAACAAAACCAAGAGCATTCAAGTACCCCACATTCCAAACTCCAGCATAGCCTAACCAAGCTGAAAAATGGCCAATACCAATACCTAGTTCCCAAAGCCCACAAGTTGCAATCGCTGATGATAAGCCTAACCAGAATGAGTCCTTTTGAGGGATTCTTGGGATGTCTTCATTTTTTGAATCAATTACTGCCAGTAATCCACCGATTGCTGCTCCCGGAAGTATCGAGTTAATAATTCCCAGCAATATGGCATTTATATACATTGGTAATCCCGAGGATAACTCAGATATCAACTGACCTTTGAATATATAATCAGATGGAAAAAAATAATGCGTTAAGTTGGAATGAACCACCCCTACTACAACTGTCGTTAATATGCTTGCTGTCATTATCGCGGTTGCGTTACTGATTAATCCCGAATTCTCCAAGTCTCGTATTTCAAACTGCAATTTTTTTATCTCTAACATTATTTTCCATTCTGGTAAGGAATGAAGTTCTTCGTCAAAGGCATGAGAGACAGTGATATAAAAACTTAGTAAAAGCGTTGTTAATATAACTGATGACAGCTTTCTTAAAAAACTCATAAATCCCAGTACCGCAACTTTGGAAGAATTCACTATTATAGTCGTTCAATACCCCCTAAAATCATTACTCCCCCGGACACTGCCGTAGCCCTTGTTACTCTGTACTGTCTTTCACCACACCAATTGATATTTTCCTGAAACCTGTTGTCAAAGGACTGA
>OODV01000493.1 GCA_900299555.1 uncultured Endozoicomonas sp. | reverse complement strand
AGCAACCATTTTAAGGATAAAATGGCAATATACGCAGGTTAAATTGGCGCTTACGGATTAACTCCAATATTCCGACAAAACTCTAGAAATTTATCCTCTATATCAGAGTTCATCTCTAACGATGTGCCTAAAACCTTAGTTATAGCCGGATTAGTTTCTTTCCCATCTTTTCTGGTATAGGCTTCATGCTTATCCATGGTATTCTCGGCATAGCCTATATATCGGCTTGGAGAAAAGCGAATTTCTCCTCCCACGTCGTATGAAACGAAACAAGTCCCACGTTTTATTAAGTTACATACAAACCGCTGCTCTTCTTCCGTGCCTTCACTAAAGTATTTTTCAAATAAAGCTAGATTATTCTCTAGCTGATTAATCGAATCTATGACTTTCATAACGATCTATCCTTGGGCATAACGCTTGGTTCAGGTGTGCCGTAGGCATCACCTAGAATGAACTTGACCCGCTTTAACGGACATCTTTTTCTTTTTATCAGGCAGCCAATTTCTCATATTGCTCAGGTGTTGTATATCCTAAACCAGAGTGCAGACGCCGGTGAAGGTTCAGATGAGTTGGTGGCTATAAATTAAACTGGAGTCTGCTACTATGCCAGTCTTCTGTAATGCTATGGCTTTTATTGAAGTTGTCTGTATTCACTGTCGTAAACCTGATGATATTGTCAGAAATGGAAAGGCCAGATCAGGGCTCCAAAGGTTCCTGTGCCGAAGTTGCAACAAGACCTTTCAGCTGGATTATCTCTACAACGCTAACCAACCAGGTATACATGAAAGGATTGTTCGGCTAACCCATAATGGCTCTGGTGTCAGAGACATTGAGCGATACCTCAATATCAGCCGAACTACTGTTATCGCCCACTTAAAAGACTATCGCCGCCAGCAGTAACAGAGTTTCCATTCGAGAATGCGAAGGTTAAGTTGATCTGCGAGATGGATGAACAGTGGTCATTCGTGGGCAGTAAGAAAAATCAACGCTGGCTCTGGTATGCCTGGGAACCACGCTTCAAGCGGATAATTGCCCATGCATTTGGTCGCCG
>OODV01000494.1 GCA_900299555.1 uncultured Endozoicomonas sp. | reverse complement strand
TCTACCCTGATCGCCTGTGAGAAGTCCCACCGCAGTGCCCGACTCATGGAATTGGATCCTAAATACGTCGATGTGATTGTGCGCCGTTGGGAGGAGTACGCTGGTAAGGAAGCCTATCTGGAATCAAATCAACTGACCTTTGAGCAGAACAGGGAACACAGACATGGACGATCTCTCGCGGCGACTGGATCAGATTGATTCCAAGCTCGACAAGCTCAGCGATGCGGTGTCCAGGCTGGCCATGATCGAGGAACGAATCACCCATCAGACTACCAGCCTGACCCGTCAGGATGAACGTCTGGATGAGCAGGATAAACGCCTTCGGCAGCTGGAGTTTCTGTCCAGTCGACGGGGCGTGATGCTCAATTATGTCGAGCGGTTTGGTTGGCTGGTTCTGACCGCAGCGATCGGACTGCTTTCATATTTTCTAAGGGGATGAGCATGGGCAAGCGTACGGAAACCAACTACCTGGTCATTCACTGCTCGGCCACCCGGGCCAACCAGAACATCACCCTTGACGATATCAAACGCTGGCACACGACTGAACGGGCCTTTATCGACATCGGCTATCACTGGGTGATTGAGCGTGATGGCTCTGTAAAACAGGGACGTCCGGTGGATGACTGGGGGGCTCATACCAAAGGCCACAACCATGAGAGCGTGGGCATTTGCCTGGTCGGTGGATTGGATAACAACAACCAGCCGGAAGATAACTTTACCCCACTGCAGAAGCGAATGCTGAAGCTGCTGATTGCTGGTCACCAGGCTCTGTACCCTGATGTGGAAGTACGGGGTCATAACCACTTCAGCGAACACAAAGCCTGCCCAAGCTTTCCCGTTGAAGTATGGCTCTACCAGGAAGGGCTGCAGGGAGTTGATCTGTGAGCTGGGTGGCTGCTGTCCCTTTGGTGGGGAAGGTCATTGATAAGCTGTTCCCTGATGCCAACAAAGCAAGTGAAGCTAAAGCACAGCTAGCTGAGATGATGATCAACGGGGAGATCAAGGAACTGGCAGAACAGGCAGGCATCATCACC
>OODV01000495.1 GCA_900299555.1 uncultured Endozoicomonas sp. | reverse complement strand
GTCTGAAGATAACAAAGTCAGGCGCGCCATTCTTTCCCGTTATCGTCCAATATCCGGTGCTATCGCTGCCGAGTATGCGCGCATCTATAAGGCTCAAGGCTTGCGCGTGGCTCAGGCGTGGATTATCCGCATTGATTCTGAATTGTTCCTTGGTGACGAAAAAAAACGTCTGTATGCGTGTGCACCAGATAATGAGCTGAAACAGTGGTGTGAATTGCGCGCTCATGAGTGCCAGCGGTCGTTTAATGATGATCTTGGGGCGAACGTAGACGACCCTGAACTTGCAATGATGAACGCGCGGGCATTTGTCGAAAAGCAGGGGCTTAAATGGCCTCTGAAGCTCAAGCGCAACATGAGCGAAAAAGACTATCAGTTAGCATGGATTCAGGCGGCGGCTAGGGCTCAGGATGCCAAATGGTGGCGTAGACAGTCTAGAACCGTTCTAGGGCGTAAGCGTGAAGCGGTGGCTAGGGAAGTGCGGCTAGTCTCGGCTGAAAAAGGGCTGTATTGCTCTAATGTGCAGTTAGCCAGCCGTAAACGACAGGCGCAGCGCAACCGGGAACTGCTAGAGGCTCTGGAAGCGGAAAACCAAGACGGGCAAGTGTTCACGCTAGATCAATTAGCCGAATGTGGTCTAGGGAATCCTAGAAACCGATTCGCCGAAATGATTACCCGTTCTAAGGGTAATGATCTCATTGCTAAAGAACTCGGCTTTGAAGGCTGGATGATAACCCTAACAACCCCTAGCCGGTTTCACCGTATGAGAAAGGGAAATAACCAGTGTTTCGCGGTGAAAGGGTGGGATAAGGAACGGCTGACCCCGAAAGACGCGCAAGATTATCTACAGGAGCTATGGGAGTGCATACGGGCGGAGTTTTCTAGAGAGTCCGTTAGGTTTTTCGGTTTCCGCGTTGTAGAACCCCACCATGACGGCACGCCCCATTGGCATATGTCTATCTATTGCCTTCCAGAAGATTTGGACTTCGTTAAAAACACCATTCGAGACTATGCCCTTAATGATTCGCC
>OODV01000497.1 GCA_900299555.1 uncultured Endozoicomonas sp. | reverse complement strand
CCCCCGTCATCCGGGTGGACGGTACCACCGTCTCCGGCGCTGCCGAGCCCGGTGCCCTGGTGGCGATCCGCGATGCCGCGGGCAACGTGCTCGGCAGCGCCATTGCCGACAGCAACGGCCAGTTCAACCTCACGCTGGAACAGGCCCCTGACGGCCCCGTCTCGGTACTGCCGGTGGGCGACGACACCCCCCTGATCCGGGTAGATACCGACAACAACCAGCTTGAAGCCATCGCGCCTCCCGGCACCCTCGTGGCCTTCCGGGATGCCCAGGGACAACTCATCGGTTCCGCCATCGCCGACAGCACCGGTACCGCCCGCCTGCCGGTAGCCGATGCCAGTGCCCTCGGCTCACCTTCCGTCGCTCCCGTTGATGCGGATTCCCCCGTCATCCGGGTGGACGGTACCACCGTCTCCGGCGCTGCCGAGCCCGGTGCCCTGGTGGCGATCCGCGATGCCGCGGGCAACGTGCTCGGCAGCGCCATTGCCGACAGCAACGGCCAGTTCAACCTCACGCTGGAACAGGCCCCTGACGGCCCCGTCTCGGTACTGCCGGTGGGCGACGACACCCCCCTGATCCGGGTAGATACCGACAACAACCAGCTTGAAGCCATCGCGCCTCCCGGCACCCTCGTGGCCTTCCGGGATGCCCAGGGACAACTCATCGGTTCCGCCATCGCCGACAGCACCGGTACCGCCCGCCTGCCGGTAGCCGATGCCAGTGCCCTCGGCTCACCTTCCGTCGCTCCCGTTGATGCGGATTCCCCCGTCATCCGGGTGGACGGTACCACCGTCTCCGGCGCTGCCGAGCCCGGTGCCCTGGTGGCGATCCGCGATGCCGCGGGCAACGTTCTGGGCAGCGCCATTGCCGACAGCAACGGCCAATTCAACCTCTCACTGGAACAGGCCCCTGACGGCCCCGTCTCGGTACTGCCCGTGGGTGACGACAACCCCCTGATCCGGGTAGATACCGACAACAACCAGCTTGAAGCCATCGCGCCTCCCGGCACCCTCGTG
>OODV01000499.1 GCA_900299555.1 uncultured Endozoicomonas sp. | reverse complement strand
GTATCGCTATAACGGCAATCTGCCTGGTACTCATGAGCAGATCATAAAGATGACCATGGATGGCTCTGGGGTCAGAGATATCGGACGTGTCCTTGAGATCAGTCCAGCGACTGCATTGGCTCGCTTAAAAACTCGACCCGCCAACAGTAACACAACTCCCCTTCGAAAATGCCCGGGTCAAGATTATCTTCGAAATGGATGAGCAGTGGTCATTTGTTGGTAGCAGGAAGCAGCAACGCTGGCTGTTTTATGCATGGGAGCCACGTTTCAAGAAGATCATTTCCCACGCGTTCAGCTCCAGAAGCACAGAGACGCTCAAAAAGCTGTTGGAGCGTCTGGCCCGCTTCAAAGTCAGTTTTTACTGCACAGATGACTGGCAGCCATACACATCCTGTTTACCAGAAGATAAACATATCATTGGAAAGTACTTTACTCAGCGGATTGAGCGGCAGAATCTGACCTTGAGCACTTGCTTGAAACGGTTATCCAGAAGGACTATTTGCTTCTCAAGATCAATAGACATTCATGATGAGCTCAGCTTTAGAGCTTCACTGGTACATTCGATTTAATTTTTATATGAGTTAAACCAACCGTCACACATAATAAATCCAGGCGGTTGTGATGTACTCTTTAGAACAAACAAAAATATTAAAAGAACTTTCGTTCTATATTACTTTCCTTACCAGAGCTGTTTCTGCGAAAGCTGCACCAGTGTTTTGCGAATTGCTCATTGGTAGCATGCTCTCCGGTGAGGGGTTCCTGACTCAGGCTCTGCTTGCCATCCAGTACGATAAAGTCTGGAGCAGCTATCATCATTGGGTTGCCTTCGGGTGCTGGCGTTGGCGAAATCTTGCTCATCAACTGACACTGTTAGTCAGTTCCAAAGCACCTGAAGAGGAACCGGTTCCCGTTATTCTCGATGACCTGATCCTTGAGCGTTGTTCAGAGAACGCGCCTGCCTGTCGCATCCACCGACAGCACAGCCAGAAAAAGAACCGTGC
>OODV01000500.1 GCA_900299555.1 uncultured Endozoicomonas sp. | reverse complement strand
ACGACACCCGATCTTCGGTATCGAGCTTGCCCTGCCGCTGGCGTACCAGTACCGGTTCTTTGAATCCATCCACATCCCTTGGCTTCAGGCCAAAGGCTTCAGCGTTGTCCTTAAGGTACTGGCGGTAAGCCGCTGACCGTTCAGGGTGGTTGCGGTAGGCTTTGCGAATCGCGGACACACGGCCATTGCCGCTTTCCACCACACGGTCACTGCCAATGATCGGCGCACCGCTGCTGGCCAGTGGGTTGGCACCGAGCTTCTTCGGGTTCAGCTTGCTGGCAATGCCCCTGATCTGGGTTTCACTGGCCTGCCTTGCCCGATCCCGTGGTTGCAGCTCTGCCGGGTATTGAGGGTTTACCTTGCCGGTGTCGTTATGGCTGGCAATCAGGTCGGACTGCTCATAGAGGGCATACCGGGTGCCGACTTCACGCTCATCGGCCATCACCGATTCGTCGGCCTTGCCCAGTACCGGCTTTTTTCCAGAAGGGGTTCCTGACTTCTGTTGCGCTGTCAGCCTCATCCCTTCATGCTGCTGCCGCGCCTCGATGGCTTTCACTTCCCGTTCAAAGCGTATGCCGTCCCCGCTTTCGACCATCGCCTTCAGGTTGGCCAGTGCCTCTTTCATGGAGGTCGGGGTAAAGCCACGGCCACTTTTCCGGGCGCTCATTTCCAGCCTGCGCTGGTCTTCAATCAGCTTACGGACACGGCGTTTCTTGCTGTCGTCACCTTTCTTCCAGTTGAACGAACGGAACAACCGGTTCAGGCCGTTCATCCGTTCGGTGTAGCTGGTCAGGTCACGGTCAGGGTTGCCGGTGTACTCGGTTGAACCAGGATGCTGATGGGCAGCCCTGTCGATCTGATCCTGTCGGCGTTGCTGGCTGTCCTGCTGCGCAGCTTCCGGGTCAGCATCCACAGTGCCGTAACGGTTGCCGGTAAAGTCGGCAGGCGGATAGTAAGGCAGTGCCTGCTGCCGGGGTTTGCTTGCCTTCTGTTGCGGTGCAGGGTCTGGCTGTCGGGTCTGCTGCTCAAAGCCAGGGCCGGTAAAGGTGGTTTCCCCTCGCTGTGCAGGGCCAACAGGGTCCACATAGATGGCATTGTCGCTGCCAATCTGAGGCGTCTGCTGCACCGGTCCAGTCTGCCAGCCCGGTGGCCACTGGGACGGGTCTATGGTCAGCTCCGGTTCAGTCTGTGCCTGCGGTTGTTCTTCCTGCGGC
>OODV01000502.1 GCA_900299555.1 uncultured Endozoicomonas sp. | reverse complement strand
GTCAAGCTGGCCATCCTTCTGGAGGCTCGGTAGCTTCAGCAGCGTGTCCACGTCCTCGGCTTTGGGAAAGCCTTTACCATGACAGATGGAAGAAATGGAACTCAGCAGTTGCCAGTCAAGCTGGCCATCCTTCTGGAGGCTCGGTAGCTTCAGCAGCGTGTCCACGTCCCCGACTTTGGGAAAGCCTTTACCATGACAGATGGAAGAAATGGAGCTCAGCAGTTGCCGGTCAAGCTGGCCATCCTTCTGGAGGCTCGGTAGCTTCAGCAGCGTGTCCACGTCCTCGGCTTTGGGAAAGCCTTTACCATGACAGATGGAAGAAATGGAATTAATAAATGGACAACATGCTATTGCTCGTACATCAAGGTCTTCAATACTTAGAAAGTCGTTAATGTTTTTCTTTGTTCCTGAGGTTCCTTCGCCCTTCAAGAGCATGCTGGTAATCGTACCCGTGTTCTTAACTGTTCTCTCCACATTACTAAAATAAATTCCAAGTTTGGATACCAGTTGGACTTTCGGCTCACCTTTGCAAGAATTAACCAGCTTAATTAACGTTGGTTTAACGGTGATTTTGCGATCCTGGCAAAGACCCTTTAATTGATCTAAAGTCGTTATCAATGAATCTTGTTGATGCTCATTTTCATGGTCTGTTCGTTTTCTTTTTGATTTTTCATCCTGTGCTGCATCTTGAATGTGAGAAACATTTCTCTTTAAAGATACTTTTTCTGTAGGGGGCTCATAATTATTTATGGTTGAGAGGCTGTTCCCAATGGGTTCTTGTCTTGATACGTGCCGACCTGAATAGAAAGGGCTTGATGGTGTTGTGTGATCACTACCAGAAGAAGGTAATCCTGTGGAATTCGCACTTCCCGTCGCCAGACTTGATGCATTACAGGGTGGGATCATTATTTATAGATTCTATTCATTAAAGCGTGTCAGCTCAGACACAGGAAACAGTCTTTTAGTTCCTTAATGATCGAATTACCGTCACAGCTCAGGCTATGACGGCAGCGATGGTCAGGTTTTATCAGGTGTTTTTACCAATAGCCCCGACTTCTTTTTCTCTTTCAGCCGATAGCTGTCACCCTTGATATTGAGAGTGGTAGAGTGATGCAGTAACCGGTCCAGTATCGCAGTTGCAATGGCCTGGTCACCAAACACTTCGCCCCAGTCAATAAAGCTCTTGTTGG
>OODV01000503.1 GCA_900299555.1 uncultured Endozoicomonas sp. | reverse complement strand
ACCAAAACCGGTTATTACCGGTGACCAGAATATTTTCACTGACAACCGGTGAAACTATGGCCATCAGGCGGCCAAGAAAAGTGTGGGGGCAAATGGTTTATCTTGCGGCCTCTAAGAAAGGTAATGATCCAATGGTGGTCATTTGCAATGCTGAACCTTGGCGTGCCATTGAAGATTATCTCCAAAGATGGCAAATAGAAACCATGTTTCAAGCTATGAAAGGCAGAGGTTTTAACCTTGAGGAAACTCACTTGAAGGATCGGGATAAAATATCAAAGTTGCTCTGTGCCTTGGCATTAGCCTTCTGCTGGGCATATAAGACGGGAGATTGGATAAACGATGCAACCCCGATCAAGCTAAAAAGTCATGGACGAAAAGTGCAATCCATCTTCCGTGCAGGACTGGATTATCTTGCCAGAATTCTCCATCACGTTGATACATGGCTGAAAGAAATTTGCGGAGCAGTGGAGCTACTATTTGAAGTCAGGTGGGAGAAGGCCACGTGAAAATTGTCGTGTACAGTGCTACAGGATATATGACAAATCGGAAGGTAAGACAAAAAACGACTACTTCTAGGAAATGTTGATTGACGTGCTGGCCTGGGGACTGAAACCAGCATTCGTAACCGGTGACTCCTGGTACAGCTGCACCAAAAACTTGAAGACGATAAAAAACCATCAGTCAGGGTTTATGTTTGCCGTTGAGACAAACAGGACAGTATCACTGGTAAAAGGTCAGTGGCAGCAGGTTCAGGAACTCGACATACCAGACAATGGTCTGGATGTATTTCTGAAAGACTTCGGCAAGGTCACGTTGTTCAGGACGATGCTAAAAGATCAGCGTCGCCACTACGTGGTTTACTTGCCAGAGGAGGTCCCTTTTGAGCGCGACGATTTCTCCAAAATCCATGACCAGCACTGGCAGATTGAGCAGTACCATAGAGCGATCAAGCAGGTTTGCCACATCGAACACTTCCAGGTACGCAGTGAACAGCCTGTCAGAAATCACATTTTTGCAGCAGTTTTAGCCTTTGTTTATCTCCAGAAAATGCAGATAGCACAAGAGTTTATGAATTGTAGAAGTTCAGACCTGACCTGACAGTTACCGATTTTCAAGAGGGTGTCTGTCAGGTCAAATTCAGGCTATGAACTTTTCCTTCCAGATCTCTTTCCC
>OODV01000505.1 GCA_900299555.1 uncultured Endozoicomonas sp. | reverse complement strand
TTGGTGTGGCTACCGGCACCTTTGTCAACCGCAACAGCTTTGCCGGTTGTATGGAGATGACGTTGGCTGCGAGGATGGGCTTGCTGATTGCCCAGCTCAATGAACGCCCCTCCCGCGACTGGCAGGAGTGGCTGCACCGCACCCTGAAAACGCTGATGAGTAATAAGGTAATCCTCCGGACCGGGCTGGCCATTATGGTGATCGGGCTGGTGCTTTCCCGTTCACGCATGGGGAATACCGCATTTTTCTCCAGCCTGATGATTACCGGCTTTTTGTACGTTGTCTGTCGTAAGCAGCTGAGCCGGGGAATGGTGGTGCTGTTTGTCAGTTTGCTGGTGATTGATACTGCCATTGTCAGCCAGTGGTTTGGCCTGGAGAAGGTGGTGGAACGCCTTGAACAAACCTCCATGGAACGGGAAACCCGGCCTAATGTTGCGGAAGTAACGCTGGATGCTATTGGTGATTATGGCCTGACCGGCTCCGGCGGTGGTTCGTTCTATACAACGCTACCTGCTTATCACGATGGCAGCTGGCGGGGCTTTTACGACCTGGCCCATAATGATTTTTTGCAGTTCCCCCTGGAGTTTGGCTTGCCTGCTTATGCCATTCTGGCGCTGATGGTGCTGACGGCCGCCTGGCATGCCATTGTGGCCATGAGGCAACGGCGCAACCGGCTGATGATCGGCATGGGTTTTACCGCCTTTATGGGCATTCTGGCCATTATGATTCACTCATCGGTGGATTTTAATCTGCAGATTCCGTCCAATGCGGCTTACTTTGTGGTGATGATGGCGTTGGCGGTGCTGTCCAGGTATATGCCTACCCCTTCGGGCGCTACCCGCCGCCCGTTGCACGGCGCCCGAAAAAGATGACCCTTCGGGAGCTGCCCGCTACCCGCCTTCCGCCTTCCCCTATCCGAAAAAGATGTAGAGAGGGGCTTTTACGGGGAGCGGGCAGCGGGAGGCGGGTAGCGTTTCGTAGATGAAAGGCATGAAAAAACGGTTACTTATTCACATCGTGGTTCTGTTGCTGCTGGTGGCAGCGGAAGTGGTGCTGATTAATGCGGCCTCTAAAGCACAGAACCAGGCACTGAGCTTTGATGTGGTGGAAGCCATCCATACCGTGGCTTTTGTGTTTCACTATTTTCATAT
>OODV01000506.1 GCA_900299555.1 uncultured Endozoicomonas sp. | reverse complement strand
GGGAAAGAGATCTGGAAGGAAAAGTTCATAGCCTGAATTTGACCTGACAGACACCCTCTTGAAAATCGGTAACTGTCAGGTCAGGTCTGAACTTCTACAATTCATAAACTCTTGTGCTATCTGCATTTTCTGGAGATAAACAAAGGCTAAAACTGCTGCAAAAATGTGATTTCTGACAGGCTGTTCACTGCGTACCTGGAAGTGTTCGATGTGGCAAACCTGCTTGATCGCTCTATGGTACTGCTCAATCTGCCAGTGCTGGTCATGGATTTTGGAGAAATCGTCGCGCTCAAAAGGGACCTCCTCTGGCAAGTAAACCACGTAGTGGCGACGCTGATCTTTTAGCATCGTCCTGAACAACGTGACCTTGCCGAAGTCTTTCAGAAATACATCCAGACCATTGTCTGGTATGTCGAGTTCCTGAACCTGCTGCCACTGACCTTTTACCAGTGATACTGTCCTGTTTGTCTCAACGGCAAACATAAACCCTGACTGATGGTTTTTTATCGTCTTCAAGTTTTTGGTGCAGCTGTACCAGGAGTCACCGGTTACGAATGCTGGTTTCAGTCCCCAGGCCAGCACGTCAATCAACATTTCCTAGAAGTAGTCGTTTTTTGTCTTACCTTCCGATTTGTCATATATCCTGTAGCACTGTACACGACAATTTTCACGTGGCCTTCTCCCACCTGACTTCAAATAGTAGCTCCACTGCTCCGCAAATTTCTTTCAGCCATGTATCAACGTGATGGAGAATTCTGGCAAGATAATCCAGTCCTGCACGGAAGATGGATTGTACTTTTCGTCCATGACTTTTTAGCTTGATCGGGGTTGCATTGTTTATCCAATCTCCCGTCTTATATGCCCAGCGGAAGGCTAATGCCTAGGCACAGAGCAACTTTGATATTTTATCCCGATCCTTCAGGTGAGTTTCCTCAAGGTTAAAACCTCTGCCTTTCATAGCTTGAAACATGGTTTCTATTTGCCATCTTTGGAGATAATCTTCAATGGCACGCCAAGGTTCAGCATTGCAAATGACCACCATTGGATCATTAACGTGAGTTCGACGCTCAGAAAGCCATAGGTACACCTTTTGTTAGTACTGAGACATCAATATGTGGTTTTCTGGGCTGCCTTGTATAGGCAATA
>OODV01000507.1 GCA_900299555.1 uncultured Endozoicomonas sp. | reverse complement strand
TGAAGACCAAAGAGGGTAACTGGAATAAGCAGATGCGCGACCGTGTGGAGTCGGCGCTGTTTATGAAAGCCTACGACGACGAACGTCTGAACAGCTTGTTTGCCGAGAGCGACAAGCCGGACCTGAAGAACCTGATCAAATCGCTGGCAATGGCGGCTCCCCACTTTGCCAAAGCAAAAGGAATTGACCCCCAGGGATGGGGGAAATCCCATAAAGCGCCGGGAGCGCGACTGGGAGACCCGGAGCTGGGAGGTTATGGAGTTATTGAATCACTGGTGGAAGCCAGTCGCATTTTGCAGGACAGCCGCAACCGAAACCAGTCGGTGGATGAGATACTGGATCAACGCTCCCTGCTGGACAGCTTCAGCCCGGATACTGAAATGTTCGCCCGTTGGCTCGATGCCAATCTGCACAAGTCCAAACAGGTAGGCCAGGCCCTGAGTGAGCTGGCCAATCAGATAGAGCAATACCTGCAGAAACAATCACAAGCCGATGGGGATATGTTTGGTACCGCAGATGCGACTCTCAATGACCTGATTGATCAGACCAATAAACAGCTGGAGAAAAACTATGGCGATAAATCCACACCGATCAAAGACCCGAAGCAGCAGAAAGCCAAACCTGTTCAAGCTGCTGAAGGAGGTAACGGAAAAAGTGAACCGGCAGAACGGGCCGGACGAACAACTGACGATGCCGGAAGCACCGAAAAAACAATCGATAGTGAAGCCAAAAGAGATGAAGTAGATGACCTGCTCGATGCCGTTGATGATGGAACACTCGATAGTGACAAATGGACGGACGATGATTTTGCCGGGATTGAGGAAAAGGGGGGACGGTATAATTCCCGCAATGCGCCTCACTACTCGGTGCCTGGGATCAAGAGTCTGGGCGGTGCAGAACGGGCAGCCATCAAACGATACCTTGATAACAGAGCTGATAAACCTGAAGTTATCGCAAGACTGAAGAAACTGGCTGATACGCCCTGGGCAAGGAAGACCGTCCAGTCCATGCTGATCCGCCAGACAATTGATGACCTGGTGGCTGGGCGGGAGGTGGATTACCAGTCGCTGTTGTCCCAGAAAGATAATGCCTCGATCCTCAAAGCGCTGAAAGATCATGGCGAACCCGGACTCTGGCGTTACC
>OODV01000508.1 GCA_900299555.1 uncultured Endozoicomonas sp. | reverse complement strand
GGCTTTCGTTTCCTGAAAAGCCCGGACTTTCTGGTCTCTTCACTCTATCTGAAGAAACCGGAGCGCATTGAAGCGCTGTTGATGGTGATGACACTCTGCCTGATGGTCTATGCTGCTATCCAGCACAGAATAAGGTACGAACTGAAAAAGCGGAGTCGTGTGTTTCCAAACCAGAAAAAGAAGCCCTGCCAGAATCCAACAGCAAGATGGGTCTTCTTCTGCTTTCAGGGGATTAATGTATTAACGGTCAATAATCAGGAACAGCATGTGGTCGGTTTGAAGGAAAAGCAGTGGACGATCATCCAAATTTTAGGCATTTCTTACGAATCGGTTTATTCCTGATAGGGGTGGTGAAAGACAGTTCCAACTTGAGTATCGCTATAACGGCAATCTGCCTGGTACTCATGAGCAGATCATAAAGATGACCATGAATGGCTCCGGGGTCAGAGATATCGGACGTGTCCCTGAGATCAGTCCAACGACTGTACTGGCTCGCTTAAAAAACTCGGCCCGCCAACAGTAACACAACTCCCCTTCGAAAATGCCCGGGTCAAGATTATCTTCGAAATGGATGAGCAGTGGTCATTTGTTGGTAACAAGAAGCAGCAACGCTGGCTGTTTTATGCATGGGAGCCACGTTTCAAGAAGATCATTGCCCATGCGTTTGGCTCCAGAAGCAAAGAGACGCTCAAAAAGCTGTTGGAGCGTCTGGCCCGCTTCAGGGTTAGTTTTTACTGCACAGATGACTGGCAGTTATACACATCCTGTTTACTGTCTTTCACCACCCCTATCAGGAATAAACCGATTCGTAAGAAATGCCTAAAATTTGGATGATCGTCCACTGCTTTTCCTTCAAACCGACCACATGCTGTTCCTGATTATTGACCGTTAATACATTAATCCCCTGAAAGCAGAAGAAGACCCATCTTGCTGTTGGATTCTGGCAGGGCTTCTTTTTCTGGTTTGGAAACACACGACTCCGCTTTTTCAGTTCGTACCTTATTCTGTGCTGGATAGCAGCATAGACCATCAGGCAGAGTGTCATCACCATCAACAGCGCTTCAATGCGCTCCGGTTTCTTCAGATAGAGTGAAGAGACCAGAAAGTCCGGGCTTTTCAGGAAACGAAAGCC
>OODV01000509.1 GCA_900299555.1 uncultured Endozoicomonas sp. | reverse complement strand
GTACTGGCGGTTTTTTTTTTTCAAGAGTACCTCTGCCGCGAGCCCCTTTAACCCTCCGTTTTCGTGGTTTACGCCCCGGTTTTTTTAATGGCTTCAGGGTGACTTTTATGGCCAGCAACAATGTAAACCTCGTCAAATTCAACATCACCTTCAAGGGTAATCTCTGGCTTGCGTTCAACAACGCCACTCCTCAAGGTGCTCGTCATGTAGTGGACATCGCTCGTGTTTAGATCAAGTCCTTTGGCGACCTGGTTGTTAGAAACGTTCAACACCATTAGGTACAAGCAGGCAACCCATACCTTTAAAGGCTGATGATGCCCCGAAATAATGGTATCAGTCAGGTCATCGAAGAAACAACGACAACCTTTGCACTAGTATTGCTGCCGAGCAGTATGAACATCATCATGGCCATTCTTTTTAGTATGAACAGACTTACACTTTGGACAGCATACCTCACCATTCTCCCAGCGAATTTTACGGATAGCTTGATAACACATTTCATCGCTGATGAGTTCCGTAATTTTGATCATTATTAAAATCGTTATCTACTGAGCGGAGCAGTAGTGTAGTTGAGCAGTCCGGAATCCAATAAGAGCCAATATAATTATACACTTCAAAATTACCTGATTATCACTCAACCTCAGCTGTTATAGAGGTGAACAACTTAAACCTATTGAGTCAGGGCTTACGCACCAGTTAGTCCTGTAAAATCAAATTAAACCGTGAAAACTCCCAAAAAAGGGCACCTCATACAGGTGGGAGAATTAAAATAAGCTCTCATGATGAACGACAATAAAATTTTAATAGCATGTTAAAGCATAGGGTGAAGATTCAGAAGAGTTGATGGCTATTAATTAAACTGAAATCTGCTACTATGCCGGTCTTTTGTTCTGTACTGCCATGGCTTTTATTGAAGTTGTCTGTATTCACTGTCGTAAACCTGATGATATTGTCAGAAATGGAAAGGCCAGATCAGGGCTCCAAAGGTTCCTGTGCCGAAGTTGCAACAAGACCTTTCAGCTGGATTATCTCTACAACGCTAACCAACCAGGTATACATGAAAGGATTGTTCGGCTAACCCATAATGGCTCTGGTGTCAGAGACATTGAGCGATACCTCAATATCA
>OODV01000513.1 GCA_900299555.1 uncultured Endozoicomonas sp. | reverse complement strand
GCTGATCAAGTTGTAATACCACCCGCAGCTTCTAAACTTCCCCATGACCTATCAGGTGTCATTACCCAATGCCACTTGATGTTTCCCTCAGCGCCTTGAATCTTTATTCAAGGCGTTTTTCTCACATAATGTCTTTGAAAAATAATGAACCACCGTCCGGTACTCTCTGTAATTGGTCTGTTTCTTACAACTATGGCCAAGTTTATGCTGATACCTGTCATCTATGACCTGATCACCAGAAAACCAATCGGCTATTCACTCAGAAAAGCTCTGGCATGACCCTTTGGGTTTTATGGCAGCAAAAGACCATCCTTTAACCCAGCTGCACAGCGTTTCCACCGAGCAACTCAGCCAGTACCCAGTAGTATTGCCGGGCAGAAATACCCTTACTTACCAGGTAGTTAGGGGCCTTTTTGACCAGGAAGGCTTAACACTGCAAATGGCCATGTCCACCAACTATCTGGAGACCATTCGTATGCTCGCCGCTATCGGCTTGGCCTGGTGCATACTCCCGCTGACCATGCTGGATGACGACCTGTGTATTGTGAATGTCAAGCTGAAAGGTGCGCTCTCACCACCGAGCCGGAAACTTGGCTATATTTTTCACCCAAAGAGAACGTTATCCTATGCAGCGAAAGCTTTTCTTGAGCTGCTGGAGCAGCATAAAGACCTGTGATAAAAAGAATGCGTATAATCTGTAAATGAGAGGGAAACCCTGAATTAAAGGCTGAAAAGCAGATAAAGCACTATCATTCAGCCTCACACGGACTATCGAATGATATCATTGGTTGTTAAACCCGACTCCAGAAATGTTCGATTCAGCAACAGATTCATGCCCCATTTATCCACTTCCCCCGGAATGTTTCTTACCTTACCCTGAAGCACGGCGCTGAATTGCTCATAACACTTACCGAATATTATTTTGTTTTTTTCATTTTCTTTTTTTTCAAGCAAGCCTTGCTTCAACTGCTCAACTTCAGGTAAATAAGTCCTGTCTTTAAATCTTGTGACAGCCTTTTGAGCTTTTCCCGCCATCATCCTTGTCCATATATCTGTCTTTCACCACCTCTATCAGGAATAAACCGATTCGTAAGAAATGCCTAAAAT
>OODV01000514.1 GCA_900299555.1 uncultured Endozoicomonas sp. | reverse complement strand
GGGAAAGAGATCTGGAAGGAAAAGTTCATAGCCTGAATTTGACCTGACAGACACCCTCTTGAAAATCGGTAACTGTCAGGTCAGGTCTGAACTTCTACAAATTAGTGCCTGTCAGAAAACCCTTGTTACCACCAAGATTGAAGGGTTGGTAAATCAGTCCATGTTCACCAGAGTCCTCTGATCCAAGGCAAGAATAGCCTTCTCTCTGTTTTTTGCTTAAAAAATGTTCAAATACAGCATTTTTCAGATGTGTAAATCCCTTGCACAGCCACAATTATTCTTCAGGTTTGGTTAATCCTTATTGAGAGGAATCTATCGCTCTCTATCCAGCAGGATTTTCCCCAACCGCTTTAGGTTAGTAGCGAGAACGGCTAGAGAAACATACCGCTTGAACGAGTCAATGCCTTTGTCAGGACACTTATCCAGTCCGGTCGACTCAAGTGCGTTTATGTCTGACTCTACTGCAGAATGCTTTCTTCGCGCCTTCTCAAATTCAGGATGGGATTCACGCTTTTTATCATCTGCTGAGAGCTTACCTTTTTTCGGTAAAATCGGTTTATCCAGGAAGCGCTCCAATTTAGCCAGGTTATCCGGGCTCCAGAAACCTTTGTCATAGCTGACCTGGCTCAACATAGGGAATCGTTGCTTTGCGCCTTCAGCTATGGCTACTGTCACTTGATCATCCGTCTGCTTTTGCATCACCAAGTGGTGCAGGGTAAAACCGAACTGGTCTTGCAGTACGCATACCCGTAGACCCAGCTCCACCGGAGTTCCGGCTTTGCCTTTACTGATCCACTCAGTGTGAGGTTCAAAGATTGAGAACACTTTTTCATGATGAGGGATTTGTTGGTGCTCAAT
Source organism: uncultured Endozoicomonas sp. (assembly GCA_900299555.1). Classification (GTDB taxonomy): domain Bacteria; phylum Pseudomonadota; class Gammaproteobacteria; order Pseudomonadales; family Endozoicomonadaceae; genus Endozoicomonas. The sequence goes on along the minus strand of OODV01000514.1, from coordinate 250 downwards.
CACCCGCCGATAGATCAGGTCAATCTGGTGGTGGCTATGAGCTATATGGTATTTAAGGTTCTCCAGTTTGGGAGCATCGGGGTGGTTTTTCTGTACAAGAGCAAAGGTGTGCTCTGCCTTACTCAGAAGGTTCAGGCTATAGCTAATACTAATCGCTTTTTCTAAATCCTTTAGCTGATGCCAGCTATGCTCAGACATCATTATCAAGCGTTTTATCTGGAACAGATGTCTCGTCGACCACAGCTACCCG
>OODV01000519.1 GCA_900299555.1 uncultured Endozoicomonas sp. | reverse complement strand
CAATCAGTAAGCTCGAAACCCAGAGCAGCATAGACTGCTTGTAGAGTCGGTAATATAAGAGAATTGGCCAGTTCAGAAGTTACACTGGAAATGCTTTATTAATTTCAGAAATAAACTTCTCAAACGTCCGTAATACCTAAGCTCTAAAGCTGAGTAACAAGATAATTTTAACTATATTGTTAGATGAATATCAGGGATCAATAAATATACAAGATGAAGTGTTAGAGAATAAAACCCCCCTGATTATTGCATTCGAAAAGTACCATTATTATAAAAAAGAAGATCCAGCAGCCAACTCAAATAATATTGTCACAGAACTATTGGAGATTATAGAGCTTATTTTTAAATTCAATCCAGACCTATCAATTGAAGATAATGCAAAAAATAATGCCATAGAATATGCTATAAACAGATATCACTCTTTAGAGCTAACAAAAATCATATTGCAAAGTAACATTACTCCAGATCAGATAAAAAACAGGCCGAAAGAATCTGAAGAATTAACACAAGAAGAGAATTTTGAAATAAGAGAGATAAACAAGCTGATTGATGATTATGAAAAGAAATTCAAAACACCACAAAACTTATTAAAAAGACTTAGTGAAAAAACAAAAGCTCTTCCTCAATTAGAGTGATGTATTATAAAATAATAAGAACACTGTCCTAATACAAGAAGTGTAATTGACTGGGTTTTTGATATGAGCCGGCTGCAGATAGATCCTGCAGCTCTCACACTAAAAATACAACTCATAAATAAGTATACAAACCAGAAAATACAAGTAGCTAAATTAAGGAAAACGATACATGATTAAAGCTCTTCTGAAAAAGTCATTTCCAAAATGAAATAGCAGAATCAGGTTATGAGTCAGGCTGGATTAATACAATGGTAGTGGGCCAAATGTGTGGGTAAGCACATTTCCATACTGAAAAAGGTAGCTGTGTGCGTTTCGAGCCTGCCTGCGAGATTGCTGAACTGGATGAGCAGTGGTCATATTTGGGAAATAAAGCGAATCAGCGCTGGTAATGGCTCGCCATTGATCATGCCACTGGTGCTGTTCTTGCCTATGTTTTCAGGAAAAGAAAGGATGAGGTCTTCAGGCAGCTTCAGGTTCTTTTAGAGCCCTTTGGTATTAGCCGTTTCTACAGCGATGACTGGGGTGCATATGAGCGAAATATTGATCCGGAAAAGCATGAAGCAGGCAAGAGAAATACTCAGAAAATCGAACGCAGGAACTTAAATTCCAGGACTTGGATCAAGTGGTTAGCGAGAAAGAGTATATGTTTTTCCAAGATAGAAAGGATGCACGATATAGTGATTGGGCTGTTGATTAATGCTCTGGAATTTTAAGTGGATATTTATGCAGAACCACACATTTGGCCCACTACCCAACACTGTTATCAACACTCAAAGTACCACCGGTTGGGTTTAAGACTTCCAGAGCTTCGTCGTATATATCTTTCGGTTGATAATTTTCACGATGAAGGAACCGGTTTGCGCTGTGGTGAGAGATACCTGACACTTCTGCACAACCTTGTGCATGTTGATGATTTGGGCTTGCTGACCAGGAAACCCATGTACTGTGGAAGGGTGCAACAAGCGGTAGCGGATCGAGTGGTACTTCTCACTTTCATCACTGAAAAAGCAACAACTTTTAAGAGATATCAAATTTTACGAAGCCCTTTCAATGCATAAGTCCTATTATCAGCAATTCCCACTGAAGTGATTCGAGATAACAGCACCAAGGCTTCCAGCCAGTT
>OODV01000520.1 GCA_900299555.1 uncultured Endozoicomonas sp. | reverse complement strand
CCGCTGCCCAGCCAGTTCCCCAACCATCAGCCCGGATAGTGAAGAAAGGCACACCGGTTTCCGGGTTAAGTGGTGCTGCATCAGCAATGATGTTGCCGGTTGCTATGATCCCGAGCTTTTCTTCAACAATCTGGAATGCTGAACCGCTGGTAAAGATGATCGCCCACTTGCCGTAGATCGAACCCTTATTGGTGACTTCAACTGGATAGTTAATGGTGTTGTATTGGGCGGTGGTCTGGTCACCGATCCGGTTGTCTGTCCAGTTGGGAGTGCCGTTATCCCATACCTTTTGACTGAAGAAGTTCTTCACTCTGGCTTGAAGATCGCCATAAACCACCGCACTGCTCACTGTGGTTTCTATTGCAGGAAGATTCCATGGCACCGGGGAGATAATGGACAGGTCGCCGTTGATCTGAACGTCGCTTAATACGCTCATGTGCTCGACCCTATCCTTAATGGTGAAAGGTGCAGTCAGAGGGTTACTGCCAGCATCAATCAGGCTCAATGGATCGGCAAAGGTAACGGTTCCTGCCTCTCTATCGACGGTGTATTGATCGCTGGCCAGCAGAGCCCCGCTGCTATCTTCCACCACGATTTCTGCCTGATGGTCACGCGCCAGGTTGATCACCTGACCGGCCGTTGGTGTGCCAGCATCGGTGCTTGCCGTGTGGCTGATGACCACAATATCCCCGTCACGATAGATAGGCACCTTGCCATCAGGAGGCAGGCGAACCGGATCGAGCCCGATTAATTCCGCATCCAGAGGCAGGCTGGTTTCCACCACGCAGTTATAACGAACACTCTGCGGGATAACGTAGATTGGCTTCTCTTCAGGAGAGCTGCCATCGGTAAACTGAAGCTCACACCAACCTGTGGTTACGTCGATTTTTCCGACCACTTCTGCGGTATTGAACTCGCCATTAAAATCCGCTGTGGCCGTGATAATGTCCCCGTTATCAACCCGAACGGCCGTTAGCTGCAAACTGCCCTGACGGATCGGAGCACCGGGAGTACGGAAAGCGACCGCATCAATCTTAAAGCCAACGCCAACGGTGGCCGCTGCCTGAACGGTTGCGGTGCTGACCGATCCTTCGGGATAGCTCGCCAGTGTCGCCATACCTCCGCTGTAGTCAACCCTGCCGACCTGAACCCCGGCGTTGGTTTCAGTGCTCAGGTTTTTATAGAGAGAACCGTCGCGATCAAAATAGGTTTCACCGTTCCATTCAAAGATGACGCTGCCGGGGAGCAGAACGGTATTGTCCATCAAGGGCAACAGATCAATGGTCAGTTCTGGTGAGGTGATATTCTCGTTGTAAGGTGCATGAGCGAGGTTGCTCGCCTGTGCAATGGCGGTAATGGTGCTGCCGTTGAAGGTTTGGGTTTTAGAGGTGTTGGTTACGTCCAGCTTTCGGACATAACCATTAAACGTCTGCTTGATGACGTATTCAGGATAGGTGTATTGCTCCAATGCCAGAATAGTAAACGCCCCGGTCTGGTAATCAATGCTGCCAGTGACTCCCCGCCAGCCACCCGTTGTATCGTCGCTGATTTGTTTAGCCACATTCCGGGTGGATTCATAGGTTGTCCAGTCATCCTCGTTTCTGGTTTCGCTCGGCACATTGGATAACTGCTCGACCAGAAATTGCAGCTGGATAGAACCTGGGAGCAAGGGAGCACCGGGAATCGTGCCACTCATTACACCCTGACCATCCACCGAGACAATCACCTCGCCACCGGCACTGGTGCCTTCTTCAT
>OODV01000521.1 GCA_900299555.1 uncultured Endozoicomonas sp. | reverse complement strand
CAAGGTAGGCCGCTTCGCGGCGACTTTTAGCCCGTGCATAATGGAGGGCTTTCAGCCAGCGGATTCGTAAGGATACGAATCCAATACCCACAGCCATTCCTGCAAAATAGCCCGATCATTACCTCTTAAGAGTCACCACCGTTCGCACTCCCTCACCTCTTAAAAAGCTCTTACTTACCGGTAGGCTCTGGGCCCGCTACCTACACAAACATGAATCTCAGTTACGACCCGTGGTCATAGAAAGCGTCAGTCAGGTACTGGCCTGCGGCCGCTTTATCATGGGATACGCCACCTGGCAGTGCAGTAATCAACAGTGCCCCCATGAAAGGCGCATCTGCTTTGGCTGTAAGTCCCGGTTCTGCAACACCTGCGGCAAGAAGCTCACTGACCAGTGGATTGAGCAGCAAAAGGTGGTCCTGCCTGATACCCAGTGGCAACACATCACCTTCACCATGCCCGGAGAGCTCTGGCCGTTGTTTAAGATCAACCGGCACTTGCTGGGAAAGCTCAGTGCCCTGGCAGCAAAGTCACTGCAGGTCATGGCCAGAAAGAAAGGCGTCACACCGGGCATCTTTAGCGCCATCCATACCTTTGGCCGGGGACTGAACTGGAATGTCCATATCCATCTGTCAGTGACCCGTGGCGGCCTGTTCGACAACAACACCCAATGGAAGTCCGTCTACTTTGCCAGAGAGCCCATCATGAAGCAGTGGCGCTACGGGGTGATCACACTGCTCCGGGGGGCGTTCAAAAAGGGCGAACTCACTTTTCCTGAGGATGCTGTTTCAGATTCCGATGATTTCAATCGTTTCCTCAACCAGCAGTATGAAAAACCCTGGATCGTGCATTTCGCCAAAGCCACCAAAACCCCGCTGAAAACCATCAAATACCTGGGGCGTTACATCAAACGACCACCGCTGTCCATGTCCAGGCTTCACCATTACGATGGAAAGACCGTGGTATTCAATTATCTGGATCATAAAACCAAAACCTACCGGCAGATGACCTGCGAGGCCGAGGAATTTATTGAAACGCTGACCCAGCACATTCCGGAGAAGGGATTTCGCATGATCCGTTACTACGGATTCCTGGCCAACCGGGTTCGCAATACGCTGCTCCCGACCGTCTATAACCTGCTCAACCAGCCGAAACGCAATGCCCTGAAACTCACCTTCCCGGATCTTCTGAAAAATACCTTTGGAATGGATATCAGACAGTGCCTGCTCTGCAAGGCACGGATGGTCTTTACCGGCATTACTCCGGGAAAGCCGAGACGGGATCTGTACAAACACCGAATGGCATTAGCATTGGCGAAACCCATTGAGTGAGTGACACCCTCAATCCGTCTGAAATCGTGCCTTACAGTGAAATACGGGAAGAAACTGGGGTTTCGCAGGTATTTTTACTGGGCAGTCAGGATAAGCTCTCAGTGATAGTGCCGGAATGTGTATCGAATAGCGGGAGTTTCATGACATTTTTGGGGATGAATGTGTTTTGAAATTCCTATGCAT
>OODV01000572.1 GCA_900299555.1 uncultured Endozoicomonas sp. | reverse complement strand
GGCTTTCGTTTCCTGAAAAGCCCGGACTTTCTGGTCTCTTCACTCTATCTGAAGAAACCGGAGCGCATTGAAGCGCTGTTGATGGTGATGACACTCTGCCTGATGGTCTATGCTGCTATCCAGCACAGAATAAGGTACGAACTGAAAAAGCAGAGTCGTGTGTTTCCAAACCAGAAAAAGAAGCCCTGCCAGAATCCAACAGCAAGATGGGTCTTCTTCTGCTTTCAGGGGATTAATGTATTAACGGTCAATAATCAGGAACAGCATGTGGTCGGTTTGAAGGAAAAGCAGTGGACGATCATCCAAATTTTAGGCATTTCTTACGAATAGGTTTATTACTGATAGAGGTGGTGAAAGACAGATGGAATCATTGCAGCGTAGTTCTTCGACAGGTGAATTAGGGAGCCTTTCGGCTGAAAATGTAGAATTAGACCTGAATGATTTTCCTCTCCTCCCAGCCGGTAAAGTTGTACTGGCTGGTGGGCGTGGCATAACGACCGTTAACCCAACTCAGACGCTTTCCGAGCATAGTGACAGTAATGTGGGTCCCGGGCCTGATATGAAGCCATCATTTGCATCAATAGTTTCAGGTGTCAATACAGTCAAATCGGTTGAACCGGAATTGACGGAAGGTTTAACGCTAGATTCTTCTGGAAATTCGGAGGAAGAATCTTTCCCGTTGACTGAGACTATGATGGTTGTTGATCCAGTTAAGGGTGACTCTTCTGTGTTGAGTGAGGCTGAATACTCTTCCAAGTCAGTAGAAGCTTCTAATGTTGGTAATAACATGGCCGGAGAGAAGGCTAAACATGATCAGCCCTCTAAAAATGCATTTATTAAGCCTGTTGTGAAATTTCGGCCTTTGCCATCAGAGATTTTATTGAAAGATGAGGAATTTAGAGCAGGTGTCACCATATTGCAGCGACCTGCGGCATTCGTAGAACACCACAAAAAGTGGGCATGGGAAAAGTCTAAATCAACAGAGCTCTGGTCTGTTAAGGCTGAAAGGCTTTATAACCAGGCGGCCGAAAAAAGAGCAGAAAAACAATATCAGGATGCCACTAAGTTATACGAGCAAGTTATTAAGCGGTTTCCTCAGTCAGTTTATGCTGTTGTAGCTAAACTAGCGTTGGCTGAGCGCTTCACTGCTATTCCAGAGTTTTCATCCCTGAAGTCCGAAGCTAGAGATATGTATTATCTTTGTTGTGACTATTGTGATGATTTCAATACAGCCATTGAATCAAAGCAGCGACTGAATACGGAGGCTGGAGATTTGGATAGACTGGATCTCCGCTCAGAGGTTTGCTTTGACAAATATTTTTATAAGTTAGAAACGCTGATGGATGGTCAGAAGAAAGTTATTGATGAGCTTCGGGCATTTTGCTTTTTTTTAAATCAACCAGAGAAAGATATGGCTGAAGCTCGACCAAAGTATTTGGCGTTAATGGATGATCTAAAAGTTCACTTAGAAATGATGGATGATGAAATAATGGACGTGCTGGGCGTCTCCTATAACTTGAAAAGCTCTCAGGACAAACTCAAGGAAATATTTCATCTTCGTGAGGATTGGCGAGCAGGTGTGAAAAAAACGGACACAGAGGATATAAAAGACACCCGGCAGACCTTGCCAAAGGGTACTAATGAATACCTGAGAAGAATTGAGGATCGTTTAAAAAGGTTGGAGCAATTTCAAGAGAGACATGTTGATGCTAAATTTTTGTACCAAAGACTGACAGAAGTTTAATGCAAGGAGCTCTTGTCTGGGCTCTATATCTTGCAGGTTTTTACCACTTTTCGAGCAAAAAGTTTATCAAATCCGACCCGTCTGGATAAAAAAAAACACCGAAAAGATCGGCTGATAAGCCTGATTTGGCTGGTTATGTTCAAATACCTCCCAGTTCAGGGGAATAGGGTGGATCCCTGACAACATAACAATAATCAGAAAGCGAATAGCTCTTGTTTCAGCAATTCCCACTGAAGTGATTCGAGATAACAGCACCAAGGCTTCCAGCCAGTT
>OODV01000523.1 GCA_900299555.1 uncultured Endozoicomonas sp. | reverse complement strand
GAATGGAGGCCAGCAGCAATGGATCATCCACCGTGTAGGTTTCCAGCTTGCCATCGCGTGAGACACTGGTGGTCCCTTTCAGGGTTTCGTATTTGGCCATCAGCGACTTCCAGCCGCGCATCTGCGCTGGTGTCAGGTCGGTACTGACGCCGATCCCCTGAAGGGCTGCCTTCACATCATCGTCAGTAAAGGTAATGGCACTCTCAATTTTCTCCACGGCCCCCAGTTGCAGGGCGTTATCGATCACCCGTTGCTGGGCGATGTTTTTCAGGGCCGCATCGAGCATGGAACGGGTATTGCGCACCATCGCTTCCAGCGGGGCTATCTTTTCTAAACCACCTTTCAGCCGTTGAATGCCGGAGGTCTGGCCGCCGAGTCCTTTTTTAGGTCGAATAAACCGCTGGTTTTCTTCCAGGTATTCCAGGTCGTGTATTCGGTTGAACGGTATGTAGTCGCCGGTATCGAACAGCTTGCGCTGTTCCTTGTCGAGGGTGCCGGCGCCCTCCATAAAGTCCAGCAGGTCACGGTTATGTTGCTGGTAGTCATCCATCACCTGCTTGAATCGTTTGGCCAGTTCCGGTTGGGTATGCACCCAGTTCTGAATGGTGTCGATCCGTTGCTGATCGTAGAGGTTCTCCCGATTTTGCTGGCTCAGTGCTTTGCCCAGCTTCAGGTCTTTTTCCATCTGCCTGCGGTCACGATTCCAACCGGTACGGCCACCGGGATATTCATCCGGTGCCGTGGCATCCAGCGTTTCTTTCAGTGCCTGCCCCTGAGCCAGTAACTGATTGCCTTTGGCCCTGGCCACTTTGTCTTCCTCCATAATGCGCTGCGCACGGTGGCTGCCTTCGTACACTTCCCAGATGGCCAGCTCATCCCGTTCCGTGACTGGCTTCAGCAGTTCAAACAACCCCTTGCTGCCGGGTTTGATAACAATGCTGCCGTCTTTCAGCATCGGGGTGCCTTTATGGAAGGTAGCATCGGTCACGTTATCGAGATTGCGGGCCAGGTAAACGGCTTTGCTGGCAGACACCGTTGCGTCCATCAGCTTGCCATCGTTCAGCAGCTTCTCCTGCTGTTCAATAATGGCTGCATCGGTGAATACACCCTGATTGATATGGAGCAAACCGCGCCTGATATGCTCTTTCACCGGTTTGGCCTCCCACCACTCCCACAGCCGGTCGTGCCACGGTTTCGGGGCAATGCCACCGTGGATGTCGTTGATTACGGACTGCACATCGTCGGGGAGGTCTTTCAGGGCGTAGCGGGGAGAGCTATCTGACTCAGGCTTTTTATTCTGTTTCTTGTCCCTCAGAGCATCCTTTTTCAGTGCAAAGAGGGGCTGGCCATCCTTCAGCACAGACTCTTTCATCTTGTCGGTGACGGTTACCGACCAGACTTTATCGTGCCTGGTGTCATAAGGGTACTGCGAGCCATTGAA
>OODV01000524.1 GCA_900299555.1 uncultured Endozoicomonas sp. | reverse complement strand
CTAAATCGGTAACCCTTTTCTTTTTTTGAAAAGAAATGTCAGATTAAGTCTGAACTACTCCATATTACTTATAGGAAGTTATGCTTTAGATACTTTAAAAAAAGGCTCCTAGTACATCGTTTCATTGAGTTTGATGCTTTGTACTCCGTTCGCACTGAGCTTGCGAAGTGCAGTGGCAACATCCTTCGACAATCTCAGGACCAATGGAACACATCAATTCCATTGAAATGATGTACTAGTATATGTTATGGTTTAAATGTGTGGCTAGAGAGTAAATAGCTGGGGTCGTTCCAAGGCTTTGAAGAATTACTATCCACACATTTAACCTGCTGCTGGAAATTTCATTTTTTGGTTATTATTTTGTAAATGAAATCTCTAACGCTTTCTGATATAGCTGTAAAGAATGTGTATCCTTTTTTATCAAAACAAACAAGATCTTCATCTAGCTCCTGTAGCTCACTATTGATTGATGAGCTGAGGATGCCTATTTGTACATTTCGACCGTGATGGTTTAAAACAAGTGGGCCTCCTGAATCTCCCGCGCATGAGATTGCTTTTCCTTTGAGAATATCTCCCTAGCTTACAAGAGTACCATTTTTTAAACACTTGTCCTTTAATAGAGATATATCACCAACCCGTATATTCGTACTTTCGGTACGATTGTTATCAGTGTAACCAACACCATATGATTGAAGCCTGCCTTTTTTTCTAGGGCATTTATCGGCAATATGTTTTAGCTTGTTAGGGTATACTAGCTTGATGGGCTTAACTTTCCCATCAGAAAATTTTCTCTCAAGTTTTAAAACAGCAACATCATATTGTACGTCAGAGCCTTCTTCAAGCAATTCTAAATGGAGCTCATGGATTGGCCTGCCTGGAAGTGAGTCTGTCCCATCAACATTAGAGGTTTCAGTGTCATTGGAAGTATCGTAATCTAGGAAGTAGTCATCAAAATCAATAGTTTTATTTTCTGAGTCTTTTTTCTCGTTTTCTAATTCTTCTTGTTTCCATGATTAAAAATAGTTAGGGTGAATGTTTATTTCTTTAACGTCAATTTCTTCCATTTCATTTAATTCAGACTTTCCACCACCAACTGAAAAACCAGTTATGTTTTTTATCGCACCGGTGGTGTAATTGAAGAAATCTGTGACACAATGAGCAGCTGTTAATATATATTCTTTTGCTATAGATGACCCTGAACAAAAAGACTCTCCGTGAAGAAATAGTGCTACAGGGAATAATGATTCAGATATATTGCTTCTTTGGTGATGTGTCAGAGCTGTTGATCTGATACATTCCTGTCTTTTTGAGTCATCTATGGCTGTAGTTCAAGTTGTCTGTATCCATTGTCAACAAACGTTCAATGTTGTTAAGAACGGGAAAGCTGAGACGGGTCACCAGCGGTATCGATGCAA
>OODV01000623.1 GCA_900299555.1 uncultured Endozoicomonas sp. | reverse complement strand
CGTTTGTGATAATCACCGGATCAATAACCACAAGGTCTTCAGTGAAGAGGCTAAACGGGGAAAAACGTCTACAGGTTGGAAGTTTGGTTTTAAGCTGCACCTTATCATCAACCATCTGGGCGAAATTTTATCATTTTGCCTGACAACGGCTAATACCGATGACCGTAAGCCAGTGCCAGATCTTGTTGAAGAATTAACGGGTTGGCTTTATGGCGATAAGGGTTATATCTCTGAAAAGCTGGCAGACTGGTTGCACGGGAAAGGTCTGAACCTGATAACGAAAGTCAGGAAAAATATGAAACCCAAAGAGCTGAAGGCCTTTGATAAAGCGATGTTACGAAAGCGAGCAGTCATAGAAAGCGTAAATGATCAGTTGAAGAATATTTCGCAGATAGAACACTCTCGACACCGTTCACCCTTCAACTTTGCTGTAAACCTGATGGCAGGGCTTATTGCCTATACAAGGCAGCCCAGAAAACCACATATTGATGTCTCAGTACTCACAGAAGGTGTACCTATGGCTTTCTGAGCGTCGATCTCACGTTGTGTTATGCTTGGGGAAGAGCAGGTTACACAGGGGATTATTCAAAAAATCAATAAAGGCCTTCGTAGCAACTCTGACTGATAGTCTAAAGCATTACTTAGGATGTTTGCTTTTCATATGCATACAGAGCGCGGGACGGGTCGAAAGCGTATACTCACATATTTCACACTTATACTTTTTTAACTCGCTGTGCTGAGAACGAAAGTGATTTTTTAAATGAATCCGCTGCCTGAACTGTTTATTACAATCATTGCAAGCGAATGGCTTTTCTCCAGTATGAATCATCATATGCAACTTAACCCCCTTTAAAGACTTTAAACGGCGATGGCACACACGGCATGAAAAGCCACCGTTCTCATTATTGCCCGTCCGACCAGGGAGTTTCTGGGGAAAAGTCAATGCATGAGGGCCTGAAGTTAAAGCAGAGGCTCTACTATCAGCGGAGTCCTCAGAACAGACTTTCTCACAAATATCAGGTCGACTTAGCCAGTTGTCAGATAAGCAGATGTAACCACAGGTTCGCACCGGTAAAGCCACAGGCTGAACACTAACAATTCCATAACAAGCACTATCCACACGCCGCACTGAAGCTAAGCCATCTAACGGTATTGTGTTATATATTTATTGTTATATCGGCAGCATCTGTGTACGGGACAAAAATCCTGAAAGCCAGAAATGGCAAGACTGGGAGGGTATG
>OODV01000525.1 GCA_900299555.1 uncultured Endozoicomonas sp. | reverse complement strand
AAATATAAAAAGATCGTCAGGGATGAATACATTCCTTCCGGACGGAAACAGTTCCCCAGCATGAGAGCATCGGTTGCCAGGAAAGCGATCTCCGATTACAAGAAAATATCCTGCTCTAATGCTGGCCTTGCCGACATCATGCTTACCTTTGTCGAGTCTGGCGTCTGGTGTACCCGAGAGTATGGCGACATTGATGAACCCTTTTATTGCAGTATGGAAAGTATGTATGAAAGCACCATCAAGTTCATTGTTAAAGAAGATCTCTTTCATGAGTTCGATGATCGATTGCGAAACATCTTAAGAGATACCCATAATATGGGCTGGGGCTTTCATGACACCCTATCAGAGACTTACGACACCTATGCCATTAAAGGTGATTGACGAGCCATCAGTGTTTTCTGTTCTACCCCAACCTCGCCTGCAGGTTAGTCAACCGGCGGTTCGACTTTCGGTTTCGAGCCGCCATACCCACCGCCTTGGGTTGCCCCACCAGCACCACCATCTTTTTGCCCCGGGTAACACCGGTGTAGAGCAGGTTACGTTCCAGCAGGGTGAAGTGCTGCATGGCCATGGGAATCACCACACAGGGGTATTCGGAGCCCTGGCTTTTATGAATAGTGGTGGCATAGGCCAGCGACACTTCGTCCAGTTCATTGACCGGGTAAAGCACCTCCCGACCGTCGAACTCGATCATCAACTCGCCCTCTTCAATATCAATCGCTTTTACCCGGCCAATATCGCCGTTGAACACTTCCTTGTCGTAGTTATTGACCGTCTGAATCACCTTATCCCCCGGGGCATAGGTCCAGCCATACCGGGTAACCCGGGGGTGGGCATCCAGATTCAGGGCTTCCTGCAAGGCCACATTCAAACTGCGGGCACCCAGTCCGCCCCGGTTCATTGGAGCCAGCACCTGGATGTCGTTGACCGGATCAAAGCCAAACGTCTCAGGCAGCCGCCGTGTAACCACCGACATCAACTTGGCAAACAACTCTTCAGGCTCTTCGCCGGTCAGATAGAAGAAGTCCGTCTCCTCCCCTTTCTTCGTCACCCTGGGTGCCTGGCCACGGTTGATAGCATGTGAGCTGGTAATGATCTGTGAGGTGGCCGCCTGCCGGAAGATTTCCGTCAATCGCGCCACCGGCACCTTGCCGGACTCAATCAAATCTCTCAGTACCGACCCCGGCCCCACCGATGGCAACTGATCCACATCGTCCACCAGCAATACCGCAGCCGAGTCTGGCACGGCGCGCAACAGTTGATTCATCAGCACCACATCCACCATGGAGTACTCATCCACCACCAGCAGGTCTGTTTCCAGGGGATTCTCGGCATTGCGTTTGAAGTCGAAGGCGGACGGATCAAAATCCAGCAGCCGGTGAATGGTGGTGG
>OODV01000527.1 GCA_900299555.1 uncultured Endozoicomonas sp. | reverse complement strand
GGACACTACATTTCATAAAAATATTTTTTGAACACATTTTCGAAAGATTAGTGTATTTTTGGCGTCAATGTTAGCTTTTATTAAAAATATTGGAAGAGTTTTTTGGCGCGCTTGGTTCTACCTTTTAGTGCTGATTCCGATATTACTGTTTTTCCCACTTTTGCTGCTTTTTACGATGAGTGAAAAGACGTATCCGCAGTTTTTTTGGATTGCCAGAAATTTATGGGCACGACCAATTTTGTACGGAATGGGCTTTTTTCCAAAGTTCAAAAGAGAAGCAAACATTGTCAAAGGAAAAAGCTATATGCTGATTGCCAATCACACAAGTATGACAGATATTATGTTGATGCTGGTTGCGTCTAAAAATCCGTTTGTGTTTGTGGGGAAAAAAGAATTGTCCAAACTGCCCATTTTTGGTTTTTTCTACAAGCGAACCTGTATTTTGGTAGATAGAGGAAGCGCGCGAAGCCGAAAAGCGGTGTACGACAGCGCACAAGAGCGTTTAAAGCAAGGCATGAGTATTTGTATTTTTCCAGAAGGTGGCGTTCCGAAAGAAGATATCATTTTAGATAATTTTAAAGACGGTGATGCCAAACGAAGCAAATTCAGGGCTACCAATAAATGGACAATACCCATTCTGTCCCTGATGACGCGCTCCAGTATCATACACTTGCAGGTAAGGGCAGTGGAATAAACCCGTTGTAAGCAGATCATCTTTTTCCGCATGGAAGTCATCATGATTAAGAGTGAGTAAGTTACTGAGCTCGCCAGCTGATATGGAAACACCACGATCCCACAGGGACTCCAGCAGTTGCTGTTCGGTAACTCCACATGCATGATGCTGGTGAAGCACATAACTTCGTAGCTCTGGGCCAAAGTGATACCCCTGCACTGACTCTGGTAGACGACCAGAGATGGAGTCGCCGTCAGGTGTAACCCAGTGCTCAAGTTCATATTGGATAAGACTGACGGTAAATGGCTCTTTTGAAAAGTGAGTGGGTAACGCTGTATTCTTAATCCAATACTCTGCATGACATCACAGGCCTGAAGACACTCATGGAAGAATTGTTTCAGAATGCCCTTGGAATCAGTTATCCCTGGTACATTGAGTCAATTGAGTTCAATACTGAACAATCCAGATTGGATATTTTTCTTAACTTTCAGCGAGGGGCAACCTTCAAAGATAACAGTGAGGATGATCCTTCTGGCAAGGAGTACCCAGCATACGATACCTTTCAGAAAGAATGGCGGCATATGAACTTCTTTCAACATGAATGTTATCTTCATGCACGCGTACCAAGGATCGAGCGGGATGATGGGAAGTTCCGCCTGATCCCTCCTCCCTGGAGTGGCAAACTCAAAGGGCTCACAC
>OODV01000601.1 GCA_900299555.1 uncultured Endozoicomonas sp. | reverse complement strand
GGGAGGGCAGACGATGAAAACCTTTGGCAAGATCGAAAGTCGTTTCTGGATCAGTCCTGATATTCAGTCGTTGTCTGGTGATAGCAAGCTGCTCGCAGTTTACCTTTTGACCTGCGAACACAGTGACCTGAGCGGCGTTTACCGGCTACCCATGGGGTACATCACGGCGGATCTGGGCTGGACTCATACGATCACCTCACGATCTCTTGACGATCTGGCGACGATTGGATTTATCAGCCGTCGCGAGGGGTCGGACTTTATCTGCATCAATAAGTTTTTCCAGTACAACGAGCCGACCAATCAGGGGCAGTTAGAGGCACGGATCAAACATCTGGAAGAGCTGCCGGATAACCTGCCTGACCTGTCGTTACTGCTTCAGTCAATGGCTGACAAAGCCAGTGTTTATAAGGGCTCAGAGGGCATAGTTAAACGGCTGGATACGATTCGTGAACGGATCGTGAGTTCATCGTCAGATGATCGCTTAGAGAGAAAGAGAGAAAGAGAGATAGAGAGTAAGAGAGATAAACCTAAAACATATGTGCAGTCTGACGACTGCACGACCCCCAGGACGGGGGAAGTGCCACCAAGTGCCGGGAGCACAACTGGTACGACCCCCAGGACGGGGGAAGTGCCATCAAGTGCCGGGAGCACGACTGAGCAACCTGATCCCGTTACTCAGAAACCCACTGAAAAAACGGATGAGTTGTCAGCAGACTTTGAACAGTGGTGGACAAACTTCCCAAAGCGTGAGGGCAAAAAGGGCTACAGGCAGAAAACCTTCAACAAGTACCGGAAGCTGATTCGGCAAGAGGGCTTCAACTCTGATCAACTGCTGGCCAACCTGATGGCTTACCGTCGTTACTGTGACGAAACCGGTACCACCGGCACCCAGTACGTGATGACCACAGAACCCTACCTGAATAACCCTGACAACCTTAAAAATCCATGGACGGTGAACTATGCAGCAAGGCAAAGATCTTCTGTCAAACCCAGCGCGCTTGATCAATTCCTCGAAGCCAATGCAGAACACTACGCACCAGAGCAAGCGACCGGCGCAGGGTTCGCCTTCCATGGAAGAGCGCAGGAGCACGAACGATATCACCCCGAAGCAGATTGCGGACCTGTTTGGGATCATGATCGGTCTGTACGGAGCGAAGTGGACACGGGAGCACGGTCTGGCGGATCGGACGGGGCAGTGGCTGGATACTCTGATCGACCTGCATCCGAACCAGTTGGAGCTGGGCATTCGCCGGGTGAAACGGGAGGGGAACGACTGGCCTCCCTCGGCCCCGGAGTTTCGCCGGTTCTGTCAGCCGAAGCCCGAGGACATGGGGTTGCCGGAGATGGCGAAAGCCTGGCAGGAAGCTAATGACCATGCCGGTTCACCAAACCACCACCCATGGTCCCATCGGGTGGTGTATCTGGCGGGGCGGACGGCAGGCTGGCATGAGTTGCGTTCTGCTGGCTCAGCACAGGAGTGCCGCGATGTGAAAGTGAAATTTACCAATGCCTATCAGGCTCTGACCAACCGAGTGTTGAAAGGAGAGCCACTGGAAGATCAGCTGGCCATCGAACACCGGTTTGATCCGTCGACTTACTCAAGTCAGTTGCAGCGGGAGACCATGAACGACCAGGGAATCGATCCGCTGGATGGTCAGGGTGCCAGGGCCAAGCTGATGGGGATGTTCTGATGGCCGCTGCTCTGGAACTGGTGCGCAGTTATCAGCCGCAACCGATCCTGTTGCCGGTATCGGCCAACGATGAGGCGTTCATTCTCCAACTTCAACCGGGGCAGGTGATCAGTGCCGAGTTCCGTAAGGCTCGAAATGCCCGGTTCCACCGCAAGTTTATGAAGCTGTGCAGTATCGCTTATGGCGAGTTTGAGCGGTTGCCGCAGTCACCGGTGCAGATGGCTGGCTCCAACCGCTGGGTGACGCCGTTGCCGGATTTCGACGAGTTTCGCTATTGGGCTCTGGTGCAGGCCGGTTTCTACCAGGTGATTGGCTTCCCCGACGGCAAGGTGCGGGTAAGGGCGAAAAGTATTGCTTTCAGGAATATGGAGCAGATGGAGTTTGAGAAAGTCTACTCCGCAGTGCTGGATGTATTTCTCCGGTATGTGCTGAGCCCCAAACGGGGCTGGAGTCGGGAGAGGGTAGACCGGCTAGTTGAGCAGCTGGTGAATTTTGATTAGCGGACAGTGGTCCGTAAGAGGAAGAGCGAAGGATGGCGGCACAAGCACGGATTGAAGCAACCCTGATGGAAGAGGACAATTGCCCCTGTCTGAACTGTGGCTGGCGTTCGTATTGCCAACAGCAACGGGCAGCCTGTGGACGGTTTGTCCTCTACGTGAAATCCGGGGAAAACAGCAGCTACCCCAAACTCAGTGAACGACAGATCCGCAGGCGCAAGCCAGGCAAATCACAGCCAGAGGTGGATGAGTTTTACTGGGCGTACCCGACCCGGGCTCTTTACTACAAGGTATTTCCGGCGGAGTTTAAAGACGATGTGTTGGCATTGTGTCGTGAGATGACGCTGACCGAAGCCGCGTTTGTGCTGAAAATCAACCGGCGCTACCTGGCCCGTAAACTCAAGGCATGGCAGATGGCCTGTGATCCGCAGCGAGCGTGACTATCTGCAGATGGTGGCACAACTGGGCTGCATTGCCTGCCGGATTAATGGTCTGGCGGGTGTCCCGGCGGAAGTGCATCATCAGCGACAGGGGACGGGCATGGGACGCAGGGCCAGCCACTTTGACACCATGCCGTTGTGCCCTGGGCATCACCGGTTTTACGACGATGCCATTCATGTGAACTCCAGCCGCTTTGTCCATCGATATGGGCAGGAGGAAGAACTGGTGCGACAGACCCGAAGTGATGTGGAATTGTACCGGCAGAGTTTTGTCGGTTAGCGGATTAGGGAGTATGAACCATGCAACCACCCAAGGGAGCCAGTGGCTTTTGGATGGGCACCTATTACAAGCTGGGTAAGAACAACCGGCTCTATTACTGGGACGGTGAATGGCGGAGCAGCAGTCTCAAGGTGGACGAGTTTGTGAAGCAGATGTCAGCCAAAAAGTGCCGTTTCAACTTTCAGAACGATTAGTGGGGATGAGGGTGAACGATCACAACGAATCGTCAGGAAGTGAGCCTATCCCCGGTAAGTGAGTCAACAGGAGGACGGATATGTATCGGGCACTGGAGCAGGCACTGCTGCGCATCTTCGGGACGCCGGAGTTGATGATGAGTTCCGTCAGCTGGCATCGGGATATCAATTCTGGCTATCGGAAAACGGTCTCAGGCAGTGAGGCCAGTAGCCGGGATGAACGACTGGGGCATGATGGTCTCTGGCAGAGTCGGTTGCATCAGGGAATAACTCCGGAGTTACACGATGTCCTGATCATCCGTTACAGTGATGATTACCCTAAACGGCTCATGGCCTGGCAGCGAATGCAGTCCCGGTTTCGCAGTGAGGAACGCCTGCCAAAACCCATTCGCAGCAATCCGGTGTTGCTGAGGCTCTGGCTGATGGTGGAACTGCAGCATCCTCAGTTGAGATCCCGAAAGGGGCGGTTTGATATCACGGGCAAAAGCGAACGGACGTTTTATCGCTGGAAGCAAGCATGCAATCGGGTGTGCAGTGAATGGATTACGCAGGCCGAAGATGAGGCCCAAGTCTTGCTGGAACAGGCGGGCAGTATTCGATACGAATAGCATCTGACCACTGACCTTGACTCAAAATGTCAGTAAACGTACGGTAAAACTCTAGGTTGGGAAAGTTCCCAAAACTTGATTCTCCAACTGCGTAAATCCTTCAAAGAAACCCGGCTCTGATGTCGGGTTTTTTTATGTCCATGGATGGACGGTATCCCGGAAATGCCGGGAGCAATTTTCGGGACATTCTGCTCCCAAACTGAACCACTAAAAAAAGGGACTTCATGTTTCACTTTTCTGCTTCGTCAAAGCGACAGTTGTCGACTTGTGATGAGCG
>OODV01000528.1 GCA_900299555.1 uncultured Endozoicomonas sp. | reverse complement strand
TGATATTGAGGTATCGCTCAATGTCTCTGACACCAGAGCCATTATGGGTTAGCCGAACAATCCTTTCATGTATACCTGGTTGGTTAGCGTTGTAGAGAT
Organism: uncultured Endozoicomonas sp.; assembly: GCA_900299555.1. Taxonomy (GTDB): domain Bacteria; phylum Pseudomonadota; class Gammaproteobacteria; order Pseudomonadales; family Endozoicomonadaceae; genus Endozoicomonas. The sequence goes on along the minus strand of OODV01000528.1, from coordinate 1,274 downwards.
AATCCAGCTGAAAGGTCTTGTTGCAACTTCGGCACAGGAACCTTTGGAGCCCTGATCTGGCCTTTCCATTTCTGACAATATCATCAGGTTTACGACAGTGAATACAGACAACTTCAATAAAAGCCATGGCAGTACAGAACAAAAGACCGGCATAGTAGCAGATTTCAGTTTAATTAATAGCCATCAACTCTTCTGAACCTTCACCGAGAAGATATCATCTTCTGATTCTAGTAAAGCATGGGTGCTGAAAAATTTTATTATGCAAGAGGGTAGTCAGGTTGATGCCTGCGAATCTATTTTTGCAAATGAAACTGCTTTATCGCATTGCGATGTTAGTGAGTGTGTTGATCTTGGCGTACAAACTGCGGAGCAGTTAAGTGCTGGGTTTGGAACATTTTTTGGTTTTGGTGGAGCTCTATGCTTTGCTGGTTATTATGTTTATCAAATTTTCGTGGGTAAAGAGGAAAATCTCAGTGGTCGAGATTTATACCTTTATCCCTTTACCAAAATAAAAGATAGACTTACATCATTGCTATCAAACGTGCCAGCTCGTTTAGGGACTGCTCAGCATTTCGAATTAGCCAGGCAGGAACCTCATGTACAAGAACCTATTGAAGATATTTGTGAAGTTGAAGTTATTGAAGAAGTGCTTCCTAGCACTAGTGCTGTTACAGCTACTACTTAATTATCAGGAAAACAATTAGGATTCACACTGGTTGAAAATGAGAGGTATTCATTTTTTGAAGTCTTGCATTGAAGGGCATGATACATGCTCTTCATTTTTTTCTTTAAGGAAAATAACAATATCTATATTCCTCAAGGTATTAATTTAGTATCGAGAGCTAGTGAAGGTTTTTGAAAGTTTTTATAGGTGTCTAAAAAGTGTCCACCAAACTGACCAATAACCACTTTCAACAACGGCTATGTTTCCCTTAAAGGTTGATGGGTCTAAACTGTCGTAAACTCCTGTAATGTGAGATTCTGTTATGCAGTTTTAAGGCCTTCTTAATGCTATACCGGTATTAACCAATCAGCAGCGCAATACACTTATTAACGCCTTTTCAGAGCATAATTATCCTTCCGATATTGCCAAGTCTATCGAAGATAGTTTTGTTCGGGCTCCAAAATGCCCTCACTGCGGTTCGGAAGATATACAACGCTGGGGGATGCGGAACCAACGACAACGCTTCCGGTGCAAGGCTTGTCGAAAGACCCTGAGCTCTTTTTCCAAAACGCCTCTGGCCCGTTTAAGACATCCTGAGCGTTGGCCTCAG
>OODV01000529.1 GCA_900299555.1 uncultured Endozoicomonas sp. | reverse complement strand
GGGAAAGAGATCTGGAAGGAAAAGTTCATAGCCTGAATTTGACCTGACAGACACCCTCTTGAAAATCGGTAACTGTCAGGTCAGGTCTGAACTTCTACATTTAAAAAATACGCAACGGTTAGGATGGTTTTCTACTATCGAAAAGAACGCTGTCGAGAAAACTTCTCTAATCGTTCATGGCCAGACAATAATCCTTCATCAATTTCCAAATTTAAAACAGCTATTAAACGTGACGTAGCGGCTGCCCACCAGTTACTCTCCCGGGTGCGCCATGAAATATCAAGAGACAAATTTGATTATGCTGCGTTTTTTCCTGACTCACCCAATGCAAATAAATTTTCTGTTGAAGATCGTTCGCTGCGGACAGTTGAGGATTTTCTGAAAAAGTTTCGTACCCGGTCTGAAAAGCGGGTCAGGCCGGTGACCCATAAAAACTATAAAAAGATCATCGATAATCAGCTGATACCGGATTTTGGTTATCTTCAGATCACTGACCTTAATCCTGGCATTATTCATGACTGGGTCTTTGCAAAAAGCCATACCTGCAAACGGAAAACCATCAGTAACATTCTATCGCCATTCAAGCAGGCCATGGATGATGCCCTGATGGATAGGGCAATAACAGAGAACCCGGTTCGTCAGGTCAACCTGGACTCCATCATCACCATCGAATCACGTCAAAATGAATTTCAGGTCGATCCGTTTACTGAAGAAGAAATCGGTATTCTGCTGGACAATATGATTGATCAGGTGAAGAACCTGTTTCAGTTCGCTTTTTATACGGGCTTTCGTACCAGTGAACTGATTGCCTTGAAGTGGGAAAAGGTCGACTTTGTGAACAGGGAAATACTGGTAGACCAGGCGATGGTAGAGGGACATATTGACCGATTAAAAACCGCTGAAAAAGGAGTCTCATCCCGTAAGATCCTGATGCTGGATCAGGCACACGAAGCCTTACAGCGTCAGAAAGCACATATTTTCCTTGAAGGAGATTTCGTTTTTCATCACCCGTTGAAAGCAAGACACTGGATGAATGACTCGGAAATTCGCAAGTTTGCCTGGCATCCAGCCATCAAACGATCTGGCCTGCGTTATCGCAACCCTTACCAAACCCGGCATACCTATGCCCATATGCTGATCAAGGATAAAGAGAACCCTTGGTGGATTGCTAACCAAATGGGGCATAGCGGAATCGAAATGCTTAACCGTCACTATGGTGGCTGGTTGGAAAAGTCCGCTGAGATGTAGAAGTTCAGACCTGACCTGACAGTTACCGATTTTCAAGAGGGTGTCTGTCAGGTCAAATTCAGGCTATGAACTTTTCCTTCCAGATCTCTTTCCC
>OODV01000530.1 GCA_900299555.1 uncultured Endozoicomonas sp. | reverse complement strand
TCTGGCTCAGTTGCCTCTGCCGCTTCGTCCACTGCCTCAATAGCACCACAAGCCAGCAAAGTATCAGCATCGGTGTCATCCAGCTCCAATGCTTTGCCTTCCGGGTATAAGGTGCCATCATGCATAACCGGGTTGAGGGTCTTATATTTCATCCATTACTCCTTAAAGGATGGCGTTTTCAATGTGGTAGCCCACATCGTTGCAAATCATAAGCTCGTCTACTGACTCACCTACCCGGATAGCTTCACCGCCTCGCAGACCAATATTGGCATCCTGACGTGTGCCGCTGACTCTCTGGCCATGTTTTGCGGTCATGCCAAAGGTGACACCACGGTTTGGTCTTGCACTTGGATTGCGGTAAATCAACGAGCAATGGTTACCCCAGATGCGCTCCAGTTGCATCTCATGGCCGGGTCGGGCGCTGTTGTAATAGGCGGCTCCCACCAGAATCTCGTCAATTTCCAGCAGCTCACGAACAAACGACAAAGGCACAAGGCCGTCATCGGATACGGTGCCGTTAAAGGCTTTGACGATGCTCGGGTTACGGCGCAGGGGAACGGCGACCTTTCGACTGGTGATCATGACATTGGGGCGTTTGATGGGCGTTTCCAGGGCATCGGTCAATACCACCAGAGGCTTACTGTCGGCATGGCTCCACTGGTCGGTGCCGCTGAGGGTTTCCTTGTGGGCATAGTTGGCTTTGTTCTGAACCATAGTGGCTACCCGCTTTTCCCGGTCCAGGGCGATGATCTCACTAAGCAGCTCTACGGCATTGCCTCGTGGATCAAAGTTGCTGTTAGTAGCGTTGTCTAAATCCTGCTGCGGGATATGGTCTTCCAGACCGTAATCCTGAACAAATCCCGCTTCTTCGGTGCCGCCGAATTCCACGACGTTTGGCTGACCTTTACGGCCGACTAACGTATCTGGAATCGTGAAACGGTCTTCAGTGTTGTACTTTGTCCACTTAAACTCCCTGGCACCCACAGGAACTCTTGGCAGCACCCGGTCTGCGATGAATTCATTGTTCATGTAGGCGATGGCAATAGCCGTCAGGGTCGGGTTGGTTTTAAACGGTGCGTTGGCCATGGTTCTCAGTCCTTGAGCGTGTTATGAAAAAGAGTCCTTAACCTTGAGCGATCAGGACGCTGATGAAGTCACCAGCCACAGCGTCTTCAAGAGCGATACCGATGACCCGGTCTGCGGCCTGTGTGGCGGTGATAACGTTGGCACTGGCATCGCTGGTCAGCACTTCCCCTTTACCGATATTCCCGCCTGCAATGGCTTCGGTAATACCGGAAAAAATCACGTCCACCCGGCCATTGCTCTCGCTGCCGATCTGGGT
>OODV01000531.1 GCA_900299555.1 uncultured Endozoicomonas sp. | reverse complement strand
GATATGCCGGTATCCCCGGAAGGGAATAAGCGGAAGGTTAACGGCTATGGACTGATGACTATTTTCGGGGGCTATACCCGGAACGATGTTGAGATGGTCTATCTCGAAAAAGTTGGAGCGATGCCAGGTCAGGGCGTTGTCTCGATGTTTAACTTCGGGAGGTCATACGGGGCAGTAGAATCCGCTGTGAGCTTAATTTGCTTTCCCCTGACCTATGTAACCCCTCAATCATGGAAACGCCGTGCAGGGCTCACAGGGAGCTCTAAGGATGCATCGAGAGGTAAGGTGTTAGACCTCTACCCGGATGCGGACGTTCATCGAAAAAAAGACAATGGTCGTGCTGATGCTGTGCTCATTGCGAGATACGGAGAGAGACAAGCATGAAGCTCACATCAGCGAGAGAGGCTATCCACGATGCCTATGCAATTCACCTCACCAGCAAAGGCTTCGAGGCAAACTTCAGGGCGGAGGCAAAGAAACCTGACTTTACCAACTACCTCAGAGCGGCTCATCGTTGCCGAGATGGGATCAGGGAGGAAAAACTAGCAGAGTTCAGCCCGGTCGGGTTCTATACCGAGGATAAGATTCTCCGGGAGAATAACAACCGGCAGGTCTGTGATGCGGTCGAGGCAGGGATGATTATTGCCGCTGTCGAAGCCCTCCCTGAACCATTCCGATCATGGGCTAAATGGGCATACGGTCCCCGGACAGAGGACATGCTACCCGAACAGGGACGGTTCTTCCGATGGCTCGATCAGGACGTGACCAATAACTTCGGGGAAATTGACCGGGTTTACCGGGAGTCGACTATGGATAAGATCAGGGACGTTGTCGCCTATGCAGTCCTCGATTACCGGAGCTATTCGGTCAATGACCGACACCTCTACCCGGTCAATCTCATTATCAACCGGATCGGTATCCAGAGACAGAACTGGAAGCGTGACTTTGAACCATGGCATGCCTACTACTGGCGGGTCTGTGATAGCTACCTCGACAAGACAGCACTCCCGGCAGTAGCAAGTGTCGTTTTGAGGCTCCGATATGGCCGTGATGAATTGGCTAAAAATTGAACAAAAAATGGCAAAAACTTGCTAATGATTACAGATTCAGGTACTTTTTCCCATGATACAAAACCTCACCCAGAAAACGTGTGAGGTTTTTTTTCGCCCGAAATTTCTCCTGTGCAGGACGCACTTATGGCTGACCTCTCCGACCGGCTCGATCGTATTGATACGAAGCTGGACAGACTGAGCGAGGCAGTATCCCAACTCGCCAGAATCGAAGAACGAATCTCCCACCAGAACGAAAACATGGGCACGATTGATGCCC
>OODV01000533.1 GCA_900299555.1 uncultured Endozoicomonas sp. | reverse complement strand
CTGATTGGACACCCTCTAGAATCCAGCTTTAAGAAGTGCGTAGCGGGAATCGCTGTGCCATGTATTAGTTGCCCTTCCTGAACCAGCAAAGCTCCGGTCAGACTGCGCTCTGTGGTTTGCTCGACAGGGTTCCATTCAAACTCATTGATCCAGAGAAGATCATCCGGGAGGGTAATAGTATCGAGTTGCATAAATAAACCTTCGTTGGCTTTTTTTCCTATTTTTTCCATATAATCCAGCGATCTTCGATAGTGAGGTTTATATAAAAAAATGGATTTATGAAAAGTGCCTATTTGTTTGTTTGATTACTTTGCTTCTCTACTTGGCAACACTATATTTTGCTTCTTACGTTGGTGTTTACCTAACATATGTGGCGATCCCTGTAATTGTTATAACTGGTTTAATTGCCTACTGCACAAGACCAAAACAAACGCAGGAAGAAATCAAAAATCTTTAAACCGATCTCAATCCAGCGTTTTTCAGAGCTTCCAGAAGCTTTGTCTCATCCGTTGAATCAATGCCGACATTGACCGCACCGCCGGGATATTCGAGCCGGATAATTTTTTGTGGAGCCGGTTGTGTAGTTCGGGTAATTGGTGCCGACGTGCTCACCTGGCTCTCTTGGAGGACTTGGGCTTTTTCATTGTTGGCCTGCCGGATACGTTCGTTGTAAATCTGCTCACTGATCCGCAGGGCAGAGGTGATATTCTTAATCGCCTCCTGATCCCCTTTGGCAACAGCCTCTGCATGCTGCCCCTTCAGATCGTCACGCTGGCTTTGATAGCGCCGTTGCTCAATATCCGATTGCCTGCCCTGCAATTCATCCAGTTCATCTTGCAGACTGTTCAGGGTATTCCGGGAACTGTCGCCCAAGCTCGCCATGTTCTGCTCTGCCGAACGAATGGCATTGTTGAGGCGGTCTAAATCCTGATTGTTCAGGAGATTCATCGTGTCAGCGGCTCGCTCGCCCTGACGAATAAAGCTCCGGGCAATCGTTCCACCCTGTTCATAACTTTCTAACAGTTCTTCGAGGGCTATCTTCTGTTGCAGGTATTGGCTTTTGACATAGGCAGCATTTTTCGCAGTTTCATTCATCCAGCTACTTATGCCGGTGACATCGAAGGTATATGAGTGCTGTAGCTTGTTAAGTTCTTCTCTCGTTTCTTCGAGCTGACTTTTTAATTCAGCGATACCGCTAATAGCCTGTTCAGTGTTGACATTGCCCACGCCATTCATCGCTACAAAGGCATCGTGGGCCGCACCACTCATGCCCTGTAGTTCTTCGGCCAGTGTGT
>OODV01000535.1 GCA_900299555.1 uncultured Endozoicomonas sp. | reverse complement strand
CTGGCCATGGATACCGACACCATTGATTACAACTGGAGCTGGAGCGCCAACCAGGACTGGAATGGTACAAGCTGGAATGACGGTGGCAGCGATGCCTTTGATGGCTTTGGTAACACCTCGTTAACCATTAACGGGCAAACCAGTGCCAACCTGAATCTTGGTCAGGCTGGCCAGGGCCCAGTGACTCATAGCATTGGTGGTGAAACCATTACCTCTGAGGTCCGGTTCATCAGCCAGAACATATTATCCATCAAACTGGATGGCCCTGAAGCCCTTGAAGCTGGTCTGTTAAGAGTGGGTGGTAACCTGGGCTCTGATGGTTCGGAAACCCTGTTCACCGATACCATGACTCTGAATGGACAAACCGTGACCTATGCACAGTCCGTGAATGTCAATAATGCCAGCAGCATCGACCAGATAGGCTCGGACCCCAATATCTTTTTTGCCATCATTCCGGAAAGTAATACCTCTCAGCCTCAACCATCCTATACTCGACCTTCGGGTTTCATGTGGGGAGACCTGAGCAATTTCAACTTCCCGGTTCAGGTGCTGATCATTCACCACCGGGAAAGCGTCAGTGACATTGTCAGCCTGTTGCAGGATCAACTGTATCCAGGGCATCAGATGACGGATGTCGTTGATGCAGACAATAACGGCAATACCATTGCCGAATTACTGAATGAAAGCCAGATCAGTGATATTGATGGCTCAGCAGCAGAAGCCATCGCCATTACCGAAAACTCCGGGAACGGCACCTGGCAATATTCACTGGACAATGGCAGTTCCTGGCAGGATGTTGATGATGGTAGCCTATCAGATAGCCATGCGCTTCTGCTGGCCGCTGAACATCGGGTTCGCTTTGTACCCAGCGAGACCAACGGCTCTGCAGACTTTACCTTCCGGGCATGGGACCAAAACAGTGGTATCGCCGGTAGCTACACCGATGTCACCACCAACGGTGGTGAGACTGCCTTCAGCGTGAACAGCAGTACCGCCAATGTCACCTATGACCTGAATGATGCCCCTACCTCGGCTGATGCCACCCTGACCATTAATGAGGACGGCAGCCATACCTTCTCAGCCAGTGATTTCAACTTCAGTGACCTGGACAGTGCTGACAGCCTTCAATCCATTACGATTACCCAGCTGCCATCCGATGGGTTACTGGCCCTGAACAGCATCGCAGTCACAACAAATCAGGTCATCACCGCCAGTCAAATCAGTCAATTGACGTTTACCCCTGACACCAACGGTAATGGAACCCCTTATGCTGATATCGGCTTCACGGTCAGTGA
>OODV01000536.1 GCA_900299555.1 uncultured Endozoicomonas sp. | reverse complement strand
AATACCGACAGTCAGACCGATGAGCGTTTGGATGCCAGAGACAGAATAGAAAGCTATGTAGTTCCCGGCATTAAGGCTTCGTGGGAACTGGTGGGCGATCAACTTCAAGGGCAGCGTTCCATTGTTGGCTATCAGCGTGAGCAATGGTCTGTCCCTGAAATTGGTGAAGTCTATAAGATCACCACTCCCGATGGCTTAACCAGTCAGTTTATCCGTATTACTGCCATTGATCATTCGGTGGTCACATTTACCTATCATAACGGTTCAGAGTATGTGGATTTTAACCGGCGCAAGGTGGAGATGGAGATCAGTGCGCCACTGGTGACTACCTTTGTCGGAGCGCAACCAGTCCCCGGAGAACCCGAGGAAGTAACCAGTTCCATTCATGGCACACAGATAGCCGATACCTCCCGTTATTACGGCATTCAGCCATTGAGCGCCAATGTAACCGCTGGCGACTTAACGGTTAAGTCTAAAACGGTTTATGCGCCACTGGTGCCGAGTGCCAAGGTCGAAAGCCCCTTGCTGGATCAATACGGTGGCTATACCGGCAAAACGATGGTGGCCACCGCTGGCACTACCCGTTCGGTCAGCTGTCGTTTTGTGCATATAACTGGCAACCAGAGTCGAACCTATGTCCAGCGTGGCGTATTACCGAAAACCCTCTCCCTGTCGCTCGATGGTGGGACCTTTGAAGATGACGGTGCGGGTAATCTGCTCCATAAAAGCGGCACGAATAATTTCAGCAGATTGACCTTGGATTATGAACTCGGAGAAATCAATGTCTGGCGAGCCAGTAGCTACACAACTGCCACCGCCAATGCAATCTGTCAGCCTGCCGTGGCCATTACAGGTGCAGCGATCAGTGGTGCTATTCCAATCACCAACCAGAACCGGGGTTTCAATTACACCCTGAATATGGCAGATGCCAAGCCAAGGCCGGGAACGCTGGTGGTCAGCTATATCGCTCTCGGAAAATGGCAGGACATTCGTGATACTGGCGCAGGCCAGATGACCGGCTCAGGTTCGGGAACCATTATCTTTGCAACGGGATCTGCGGCAATCACTCTGGATGCTTTGCCCGGTCCTGACAGTGCTATTGTTTTCAGCTATGTAGCGCAGAATGACGATGAGGTGACGATCAGAACTGGCACGGTGCCAGTGGATGATATGACTTTCCGGCACACTGTGGTGAAACCCGGCATTAAGCCCGGCTCAATGACAGTGACTTATATTTCCTCTGGCCAGAATAAAACCCTTACCGATCAGGCTAATGGTTTGCTGACAGG
>OODV01000537.1 GCA_900299555.1 uncultured Endozoicomonas sp. | reverse complement strand
TTCATTTACAGGATATTGCAACTTCGGATCGAAGAACCTTTGCAGGATTTAGGTTGACCAGAATATCTTGTTGCTCAGGTGTGAGTTTTGAATTTTTGCTGTGAGCAATCGGGCGGGTTTTCAGGGCATCTATACCGCCTGAACGTTAACGTGAGATCCAGTGGTAAATACATGAGGAGTCTGTTGGATACTCTTTAGATAGACACTGAACCTTTGCTCCATCCAGCCATTTCTGAATAGCCTCAATGGGATGGTTTCTCTCACATCATGGGAAACTTTCCAACCGTCGACTTTACTCATGAGTACCTCAAAAACTGAGGTGTCAGGTTACAAAAATCTGCAATACAAAGTGTTGGTTCATATTAATATTTTCATTGACTCATGAGATTCTGTAAGAATGAAAAATAAGGAACGTGTATTTCTTATGCAATAAAAATTGAGAGAGCTATTCTTAGCTTGAGTCAGAAAGCCATGTAAGCTACTGGCATTATTGATTCTGTTTTTGTATTGAAGAAACCATGAAATACATGGCAAATACCAATTAAAAGAGAGACGTATAGAATGCTACCAAATCTGGAATTCAATTCAGCTTCGTCATCTATAAAATTAACTACAAAAGAAAATCCACAGCCTTCAACAAGTAAAATACCAAATGAATGTGAGGATTACTCAATACCACATGAGTATGAGGATCATTCAATACCCTCCCACCAACTGAATGTTATCGATGAATTTTTGAAAAAGATTGACGGTAACTACTGTTTTGTTCTAAATGAATCAGAACCTGATAGAAATGAGATCATCAAAAGAGATCCTCAGCTTTAGAGCTTCACTGGTACATTCGATTTAATTTTTATATGAGTTAAACCAACCGTCACACATAATAAATCCAGGCGGTTGTGATGTACTCTTTAGAACAAACAAAAATATTAAAAGAACTTTCGTTCTATATTACTTTCCTTACCAGAGCTGTTTCTGCGAAAGCTGCACCAGTGTTTTGCGAATTGCTCATTGGTAGCATGCTCTCCGGTGAGGGGTTCCTGACTCAGGCTCTGCTTGCCATCCAGTACGATAAAGTCTGGAGCAGCTATCATCATTGGGTTGCCTTCGGGTGCTGGCGTTGGCGAAATCTTGCTCATCAACTGACACTGTTAGTCAGTTCCAAAGCACCTGAAGAGGAACCGGTTCCCGTTATTCTCGATGACCTGATCCTTGAGCGTTGTTCAGAGAACGCGCCTGCCTGTCGCATCCACCGACAGCACAGCCAGAAAAAGAACCGTGC
>OODV01000540.1 GCA_900299555.1 uncultured Endozoicomonas sp. | reverse complement strand
GATGATGATCAACGGGGAGATCAAGGAACTGGCAGAACAGGCAGGCATCATCACCGCCGAAGCCAGGGGAGAGAGTTGGCTACAACGCTGCTGGCGTCCCTTGGTTATGCTGGTGTTCGCGGTGTTGGTCGTCTTCCGCTGGATGGGGTGGGCAGCACCGGATCTGAGTGAAGAGGTTGAGTTGAAACTGTTCAGCATTATCCAGTTAGGTATTGGTGGTTATATCGCCAGTCGCGGTGTGGAGAAGGTGGCGAGAACATGGAAGCAAGGCGGGTGATAAGTGTTAGGTGTTGTGTAGCTGGAGTTTTAGCTCTGTTCATAAAAGTTCGTTGTCGTCAGCTTGATCCTCTGAAAGCCCCGTCCTTACTGGCTTCCTGCAAGGCGGAGGGACCCTGCGAACCTTTAGCTAATGCGGGTATGCAACAGCGCGGGCTTTCGCCAGTGACAGAGTAAAAATCGGGGTTGACAGTAGTAGACAAAAATCCACGGAGTCCAGTGCTCATCGGGGTTGAAGCTGTCAACCATTATGGTGGTTTATCCGCTGATGGCTAAATACTGTGCGGTTGACAGGAGCCCCGCCGTTTCCTCTGTTTTGGGGCTAATCACACCGGTTATGCACCGGGTTATCCACGGAATCAGTGGATGATCCGGGTTACTTTGTAAATGGACAGCAAGCTTTCCAGCTGCCTGCGGAGTGAACAAGCAGAGTTTCGACCTTGAGGTTACGAGCCAGTGCTTTAAGGTGGTTCCATGAGTGAGAGCAGCGGGGTTGATGATCGGTCCAGATCTCTCCCCAATCGCGGTGCATGGCCGTGGTTCTTGCCCGGTGGATGGAGTACAGGTTACCCAGCTCAATCAGGAGAATGGCTTCAACCATGTCCCGGTACCAGCGGTTGAGATAAGAGAGGGTATTGCTGTCCGGGTAGAGTAAGCGACAAGACATAAAATGGCCGTTGGAGAGTTCAACGGCCAGAAGAACAGGCGGTCTCATCATCGTGGACCACTCATCTGGAGGGTGTGCCATTGGCCCTCCTGCCAGTAGTGCAGGAACTCGGCATCGGTGTCGTACGCCAGATTCAATAGCGCTGTTAAGTCTGCACTGTGTTTGGGACGCACTCGACTCCACGGGTCGCCCATGTCTTTGTATGCTTTGGCGCCGTCTTTATCAATGCCTGAAATATCTCCAAGATTGATAATTGCCCTGGCATCATTCTCACTGGAGAAATATTGCCTGAGGATCTGGCCAACCCCCCCCCCATCGAAGTG
>OODV01000541.1 GCA_900299555.1 uncultured Endozoicomonas sp. | reverse complement strand
CTTCATTTACAGGATATTGCAACTTCGGATCGAAGAACCTTTGCAGGATTTAGGTGGAAGTAATCCAACGTGCCCCCCGAATACCAAACACCGCCCGACAAAGCACCTGCCCGGGAATTCCATAACGAACCCCCGCCTGAGAAAACAGCAGAAATGGGATCATGCCGATAAGTACAGAGACAAGCTGAATGGCTACAGCAGAAGAAAAAGAAAGACCAGCAGTCACCATCATCCCTGAGGTAATCAGGGTTCCGGGATTAATGAACAAATTGCTGTAGATATTAAATAAGGGCCATGCCCCTCCCACCTGCTGACTATGAGGTACTGGCTGAAGACCGTATTGCTCACACAGCTTTGGTTCATCAGTACTTATGACTGATAAAGTGGTAGATCTTTCCATTCTTAAAAACTTATATCAATAAAGGAAGAATAGACTGGAAATCAACCCATGGTAATCAAAGTTAACCATTGAATAAGCCAAAAGGGACCAGGGTAGACCACCGATTTATTTATGGCCATCGCCAGTCTCTTCCAATATAAAATGAGCCTGAAGGACAGGCCTGTTCTCACACGAAATGAGTCTGTAGTTATATACACACCCGTTCATGATGAGGACATGAAAATCATCATGAACACCCACTTCATAAAAACGATTGACGATGTGAAAACCCTCTTATCACAAGGGGCTTGCCTTGAGCCCGGCTGGAACTCCAGAGACGAATGCTATCAGTGGATAGAGCAAACCTCAGTCACTTTAAATGGTGATGTATCAAAACTGTTGATAATGGTTTCGGGAGATAAACTCCCCGATAACCTTATCATGAATGTCTATTGATCTTGAGAAGCAGATAGTCCTTCTGGCTAACCGTTTCAAGCAAGTTCTCAAGGTCAGATTCTGCCGCTCAATCCGCTGGGTGAAGGACTTTCCAATTCTGTTGGCGGGTCGAGTTTTTTAAGCGAGCCAGTACAGTCGTTGGACTGATCTCAAGGACACGTCCGATATCTCTGACCCCGGAGCCATTCATGGTCATCTTTATGATCTGCTCATGAGTACCTGGCAGATTGCCGTTATAGCGATACTCAAGTTGGAAGCTCTTATTACAGTCCTTGCATCGATACCGCTGGTGACCCGTCTCAGCTTTCCCGTTCTTAACAACATTGAACGTTTGTTGACAATGGATACAGGCAACTTGAACTACAGCCATAGATGACTCAAAAAGACAGGAATGTATCAGATCAACAGCTCTGACACATCACCA
>OODV01000542.1 GCA_900299555.1 uncultured Endozoicomonas sp. | reverse complement strand
GGACCGGACTGGATGCCACGGGCGCTGCTGTCTTTTCGCAGGGCGTAGAAGGAACCCCGTTCGTTCAGGTCTGGGGTTCCTCTTTCGGCGGCAGACTGGTAGCTGCCATCCTTGCCGGTAAAGTGATCCAGCACTTTGATCTTGTCGCCCCGATTAAAGAACCGGATCAGGTTCCGGGTGCCTGTCGTGGCCAGTGGTGAACCACTGCTTTTCAGGATGACCGACGAACTGTTGGTGCTGTCCAGTGCCTGCATGATCCGGGCAGCCGCCGGGTTCCCCAGCCGCGCTCCCGGCGCTTGGTGGGATTTCCCCCGTCCCTGGGGGGCATCTGTAGGGTGACGCAGGGTCTTCAGATCGCTGTCCGACAACGGCAGGACGCCAGTGACATTGTATTTGCTATCCAGCAGCACCACGGCATTGGGGCTGATGGTATCCAGGAAAGGGCGAACCGCTTCTGGTGAGCTGAAGTTGATATGTGGCCGGTTAAAGCGCAGCCGCCGTTCGGTAATCGGGAATGCCTTATTGCGGGCCATGCGTTTGGGAGCCACGGCGCCCATCAGCACCGTGCCATCGGCATCGATTATTTTCGCATGGCCCGTGGTCCCCACCACGGCATGCCCCATATTGACCACGCCACTGCCGTCCAGCACTTCATTCAGGCTGTGGGTAATATGCACATCCGACATACTGGGCTCAGGATCACCGGAGGGATGGTTATGAGCAAACCAGACGGATTTTGCATTGGGTGTCGCCACCACCGCACCGGCCAGTGTCCATGGGGATACACTGGCCGAGGCTTTCTGCCCCTTACTGTGCTTAATGACATTGATCACCTTGTCATTGCCATCAAGCACAATGGCAAGCATCTCTTCCTGTGCCAGCTTGCGGATCGGGGAGACAAAGTGGGCAAGGTCGTCGTAGGTGTGGATGGTGTCGGTGCCGGCTCTTATGGTGCCGGTTTCATCATGCTTAACCAGAACACGTTGGTTCTCGATGGTTTGCTGTTTTCTTTCGTCACCGGAGAGGTCTGGGGAGGCGAACAGGTCCTTCTGACCGGCATCTTCCAGATCGGACTTTTTGCCGCGTCGCTTACGTTCTTCTATTTCTCCTTCTTCGCCTTCTCCGACTCGGTAGCGTCCGGTTCCCTCATCAATTTGTCGAACGCCGATTGTGCCTTCAGCTTCCTGTCCCTGGCCGCCTGCATCTGTTGCTTCTGTTCGGGTGTCAGCAGATGCCCGTA
>OODV01000545.1 GCA_900299555.1 uncultured Endozoicomonas sp. | reverse complement strand
CCGCTGCCCAGCCAGTTCCCCAACCATCAGCCCGGATAGTGAAGAAAGGCACACCTGTTTCCGGGTTAAGCGGTGCTGCATCAGCAATGATGTTGCCGGTTGCGATAATCCCAAGCTTTTCTTCAACAATCTGAAAGGCTGAACCACTGGTGAAGATGATCGCCCACTTGCCATAGATGGCTCCATTGTTGGTCACCTCCACGGGATAGTTAATGGTGTTGTATTGGGCGGTGGTCTGGTCGCCGATCCGATGATCTGTCCAGTTCGGATCGCCGTTATCCCAAACCTTTTGGCTGAAAAAGTTTTTCACTCTGGCCTGAAGATCGCCATAGACGACTGCACTGCTCACCGTGGTTTCTATTGCAGGCAGATCCCAAGGCACCGGGGAGATAATGGAGAGGTCGCCGTTGATCTGAACGTCACTTAATACGCTCATATGCTCGACCCGATCCTTAATGGTGAATGCCGCAGTCAGAGGGTTACTGCCAGCATCAATCAGGCTCAACGGATTAGCAAAGGTCACGGTGCCTGCCTCTCTATCGACGGTGTATTGATCGCTGGCCAGCAGAGCTCCGTTGCTATCTTCCACCACGATTTCGGCCTGATGGTCACGAGCCAGGTTGATCACCTGGCCTGCGGTGGGGGTAGCGGCATCGGTGCTGCTGGTGTGGCTGATCACCACGATGTCGCCTGCTCTGAAGATTGGCACCTTGCCGTCTGGTGGCAGACGAACCGGATCGAGGCCGATCAATTCCGCATCGAGCGGCAGGCTGGTTTCCACTACGCAGTTGTAACGGACACTTTGCGGGATGACATAGACTGGATCAGTTCCATCGGTAAACTGAGGCTCACACCAGCCTGTGGTTACGTCTATTTTTCCGACCACTTCTGCGGTATTGAACTCGCCATTAAAATCCGCTGTTGCCGTGATAATTTCCCCGTTATCTACCCGAACCGCTGTCAGCTGCAAACTGCCCTGACGGATCGGAGCACCGGGAGTACGGAAGGCGACCGCATCGACCTTAAAGCCAACGCCGATGGTCGCCGCTGCCTGAATTGTGGCGGTGCTGACCGATCCTTCGGGATAGCTCGCCAGCGTTGCCATGCCACCGCTGTAGTCAACCCTGCCGACCTGAACCCCGGCATTGGTTTCGGTGCTCATGTTTTTATAGAGAGAACCGTCCCGGTCAAAGTAGGTTTCACCGTTCCATTCAAAGATCACGCTACCGGGGAGCAGAACGGTATTGTCCATCAAGGGCAGCAGATCAATGGTCAGTTCTGGTGAGGTAATGTTCTCGTTGTACGGTGCGTGAGCGAGGTTGCTCGCCTGTGCAATGGCGGTAATGGTACTACCGTTGAAGGTTTGCGTTTTGGCGGTGTTGGTCACGTCCAGCTTTCGAACGTAACCATTAAACGTCTGCTTGATGACGTATTCAGGATAGGTGTACTGCTCCAACGCCAGAATGGTGAATGCCCCGGTCTGGTAATCAATGGCTCCCGTAACACCCCGCCAACCACCGAAAGTATCATCGCTGATCTGCTTGGCCACGTTTCGAGTTGTCTCGTAGGTTGTCCAGTCATCCTCGTTTCTGGTTTCACTCGGTACGTTAGACAGCTGCTCGACCAGAAATTGCAACTGGATAGAACCTGGGAGCAGTGGAGCACCGGGAATGGTGCCACTCATTACGCCCTGACCATCCACCGAGACAATCACCTCGCCACCGGCACTGGTGCCTTCTTCAT
>OODV01000546.1 GCA_900299555.1 uncultured Endozoicomonas sp. | reverse complement strand
GATACCGGAATAAAAAAGGAATGTCAGTCACCGAGCTCGCTGAAAAACTGCATTGCTCAAAGTCTGAAATGTCCCTCTATGAGAACAATAAAAAACAGATTGGCAAGGCTCGCCGGTTGCTCTGGTCAACCCTAATTCCCGACTTCACCCCGGAGATGCTGACCGCAGAAGGCCAAAAGCCTGTTGATGGATGATGCAGACAAGGCGGGTCAGTACCAAGAACGGGAAATGGAAGCCCTGCTGAAAAGCCACCAGCAAAAGCGCCAACTCACACCACAGGAATCCGCTGATAACTGCGAGGTATGTGGACTCCAAATACCCTCAGCGAGACAGATAGCGGTTCCCGGTTGTTCGATGTGTGCCGAGTGTGCCACTTACTTTGAAAAACAAAATAACTAAAACAGGAAGCAAACGTCATGGAAGCGAACTTGCCAGATACGACCACCGAGGCTTGGAAACTCAACGAAGCCGGTCTTTCGATCTTTCCTCTCGGCTCACCTTTTGAAGAGCCTCCCACATGGTTTGTCGAGGTCCGATGCAATGATGATTACGAACAGGCCAAGACGGACTGGCCAAAAGCCCCGCGCTATCGCTGGAAGCAGTATCAGGATGAGGCGCCTGATGACAGTCAGATCGAGCAATGGACAACGCTTTTCCCACACACCAACTGGGCAATAGTGACAGGCTATGGTGTCGTAGTCGTCGATGCGGATAGCCCGGAGGCGGTCAAGTTCATTGAAGACGGAGCCATTACCCGGACACCGCTTCGGGCGACCACCAGTAAGGGCAAGCACTTCTACTTTCAGGTCAATCCTGATTACCCGATCCAGAACTCAGCCCGTAAGAACCGGATTGATATTCGTGGCGCTGGTGGTTATGTCGTCGCACCTGGGAGCACTCACGCTGACGGGACGCTCTACCAGTGGGAGACAGATGGCTACATGGATATCGCTGACCTCCACGACCTACCCATGCTCACACCGGACGATGTAGCGGCGATCAATGGCTTTAATGGTCAGGCGGCAGAAGAAAAGCCAGAGGGTAACTTAGGGTTTTCAACTGACCAGTATCAGTTACCACATGACGGGAGCAATTTAGCGGAGGGTCAAGGTCGGAACAATGCAGCGGCGAGCATGGTCGGTCAGCTGATCCGGCAGGATTACTCCCTCATGGAGATCAAGAGAACCCTCGACCAGTGGAACCAGTCGAATACACCACCACTCTCTGATGCCGAGCTCAATACCACCATTGCGAGCGTTACCCGGACGCATACCAACAATAACCCGGGTTCGCCTGTTCATGTTGTCCCACCGCCGAAGCCAAAATTTCCCTTCAGCCATGTAAAAGAGCTGGTCAAGGGCGTGAAGCCGATCAACTGGCTCATCAAGGGCTTTCTCGAAATGGACAGCCTCTCGTTGATGTTTGGTGAGCCTGCCTGTGGTAAGTCCTTCGCTGCCATTGATCTCGCCTGCTGTGTCGCTACTGGCAAGGACTGGCATGGCAAGCCGGTCAAGAAGCAGGGTCCCGTCTTCTACATAGCAGGGGAGGGATTTAACGGCCTGTCCCGTCGTTTGATGGCTTGGCAGGTATCCCACGGTTACAACCTCCGTAATGCGCCGATCTACGTCAGCCAGTGTTCAGCCTGCCTCATCGAGCTCGGCAATGCCCGTATGGTCAGCGATAGCATTGAGGAAATCGTC
>OODV01000547.1 GCA_900299555.1 uncultured Endozoicomonas sp. | reverse complement strand
CAGATCATAAAGATGACCGTGAATGGCTCCGGGGTCAGAGATATCGGACGTGTCCTTGAGATCAGTCCAACGACTGTACTGGCTCGCTTAAAAAACTCGACCCGCCAACAGTAACACAACTCCCCTTCGAAAATGCCCAGGTCAAGATTATCTTCGAAATGGATGAGCAGTGGTCATTTGTTGGTAACAAGAAGCAGCAACGCTGGCTGTTTTATGCATGGGAGCCACGTTTCAAGAAGATCATTGCCCATGCGTTCGGCTCCAGAAGCAAAGAGACGCTCAAAAAGCTGTTGGAGCGTCTGGCCCGCTTCAAAGTCAGTTTTTACTGCACAGATGACTGGCAGCCATATACATCCTGTTTACCAGAAGATAAACATATCATTGGAAAGTACTTTACTCAGAGGATTGAGCGGCAGAATCTGACTTTGAGAACTTGTTTGAAACGGTTAGCCAGAAGGACTATCTGCTTCTCAAGATCAATAGACATTCATGATAAGGTTATCGGGGAGTTTATCTCCCGAAACCACTATCAACAGTTTTGATACATCACCCTATTTTAGGCATTTCATGAACTGAATCAGTTCATAACTTTCATGAGAAATAAGACCTTTAGCGGTGATGTATCAGATCAACAGCTCTGACACATCACCGGTTAGATCAAGCCATAGGGCAAGTGTATATGGTTATTGAGTTAAACAAGACGTTAACTGTCCTACGCACCATGGGGTTGATCAGCGAGATTGACTATTGCACCATAACCGGGAGGGTGCACGGGTGTTTTCACAAGGAGGTGAAAACGCAGATTGTCAGGTCTGAACTTCTATATATGAGTCTCTGATACCAAGATCAGAGGCAGGGCACCAGTGATGCCCTGATACTTTTTGATATATGGGGTATATGAATTAGCTACTCTTGGTTTACTTCTTTAGCCTTACTCAATGTTTCTGATATCTGAGTGCTTGTTATGTACCTACCACCTGTTGATTCACAGCAATAAAAAAGACTATTTCCTTGAGTTTTATTTGATACATGTTGAGCCAGTTCAAGGGCTTTTTCAGGGTTTGCTACTCCTTCATTATGCAGATAGATATTCGCTAGTTGAAATTTTGCTATCAGTGCATCGCTTGTTTGATTGAAATAGCCTGATTTACCTGATGCACCAACCAACTGTCCATTTGACCAATTTACTTCTGCCTCATGAGCAGCAGCTAACTCATACCATTGTATTGCCGTGGTAATATCTTTTTTAACACCAGAACCTAATTCGTAAGCAACTCCCATGCGTAACTGCGCCCAAGGTTCACCTCTTTCTGCTGCAGGTTTTAATATTTCAAATACCTTCTCGTATTCATATCTTTCCCAGGCGATATCAACAGTTCTCTCACCAGGATTTGGGTTTGGCCCTGCACAAGCAGCAAGAAGAAAAAAATAAACAAGTATAAATAATTTTTTCATGTCTGTTTCCTCAAAAAATGGGTTCTGTATTTAATTGGAAAGACTCACCTAAAACAGTTCGCAACTCTGTATCGAACCTATAAACAGCGAATCTTTTGCCAAGATTCGTGAGTTGCCGCTAATCAGTGGAGAATCTCATGGTTGCACGAAAGATGGATTTTTAACCCCCTGAGTCAGAATGCTTTGGAAATGCCTGTCCTAACTGACTTTCGGTAAAATAGCGGTTGCCGAAACAGCTAC
>OODV01000548.1 GCA_900299555.1 uncultured Endozoicomonas sp. | reverse complement strand
GTGACCTGCTGATCCACGGTGCCGCCGTTGCCGTCATTGATGGTCACTGTGTAGATCTGGGTCACCACCTGGTCTTTGGCCAGGTAATCGATGTCGGCATCGGGTACGCTGAAGGTCCAGTCCACCTGGCCGGTGCCATCCCCCGTCGTATTGTTGCTGACGGTTGGGGTGAAGGTGCCGAGGTAACCGCTGGTGTCGGAAGTGACGCTGACGGTCTGCCCATCGGTGAGATCCACATCGGCGATGGTGAAGGAACCACTGTCGGATAGGGTGGCGGTGTTCTCGCCACTGGCTCCATCGGCAATCTCGGTCACCGCGCCGGTGACATCGATGGCGGCAGTAATGGTGGGCACGTCGTTGGTGCCGGTGATGGTCACCGTGACCTGCTGATCCACGGTACCGCCCTGACCATCGTTCACCGTCACTGTGTAGGTCTGGGTCACCACCTGGTCTCTGGCCAGGTAATCAATATCGGCATCGGGCACGCTGAAGGTCCAGTCCACCTGGCCGGTACCATCCCCCGTCGTATTGTTGCTGACCGTCGGGGTAAAGGTGCCGAGGTACCCGCTGGTGTCGGAGGTGATGCTGACGGTCTGCACATCGGTCAGGTCGACATCGGCAATGGTGAAGGAACCACTGTCGGACAGGGTGGTGCTGTTCTCGCCACTGGCACTGTCGGTGATTTCCGTGACTGCACCGGTGACATCCGTGGCGGCGGTAATAGTGGGCACGTCGTTGGTGCCGGTGATGGTCACGGTGACCTGCTGATCCACGGTGCCGCCGTTGCCGTCATTGACGGTCACGGTGTAGGTCTGGGTCACCACCTGGTCTCTGGCCAGGTAATCAATAGCTGCATCCGGCACGCTGAAGGTCCAGTCCACCTGGCCGGTACCGTCCCCCGTCGTATTGTTGCTGACCGTCGGGGTAAAGGTGCCGAGGTAACCGCTGGTGTTGGAAGTGACACTGGCGGTCTGCACATCGGTGAGATCCACATCGGCAATGGTGAAGCTGCCAGTATCGGACAGGGTCGTACTGTTCTCGCCACTGGCTCCGTCCATAATCTCGGTCACCGCACCAGTGACATCGGTGGCGGCGGTAATGGTGGGGACATCGTTGGTGCCGGTGATGGTCACGGTGACCTGCTGATCCACGGTGCCGCCGTTGCCGTCATTGATGGTCACCGTGTAGATCTGGGTCACCACCTGGTCTCTGGCCAGGTAATCGATGTCGGCATCGGGTACGCTGAAGGTCCAGTCCACCTGGCCGGTGCCATCCCCCGTCGTATTGTTGCTGATGGTTGGGGTGAAGGTGCCGAGGTACCCGCTGGTGTTGGAAGTGACGCTGACGGTCTGCACATCGGTGAGATCAACATCGGCGATGGTGAAGCTACCGCTGTCGGATAATGTGGCGGTGTTCTCGCCACTGACGCCATCCACAATCTCAGTCACGGCGCCAGTGACATCGGTGGCCGCAGTAATGGTGGGCACGTCGTTGGTGCCGGTGATGGTCACCGTGACCTGCTGATCCACGGTGCCGCCGTTGCCATCATTGACGGTCACGGTGTAGGTCTGGGTCACCACCTGGTCTCTGGCCAGGTAATCAATATCCCCATCGGGCACGCTGAAGGTGCAGTCCACCTGGCCGGTACCGTGCCCAGTGGTAGTGTTGCTGA
>OODV01000550.1 GCA_900299555.1 uncultured Endozoicomonas sp. | reverse complement strand
CGCCCTGGTCACCGCCGCGCAGGGTGTTGGCGAAGGTACTGCCGGTCAGGGTGTTAGCGAAGCCAGTGGCTCCATCCAGGTTCTCAATATCAAGCAGGGAGTCGGACGCTTCTCCGGCAATCAGGGCCTGGGGCGACCCAACAGACAGGTCGATGGTGACTGCCCCCGTCGCGCCGGTGTAATCGGCGGTATCACCCACGGTGGTATTGGTGCCACCGCGCAGGGTATCGGCACCCAGCCCACCGGACAGCACGTCATCACCGGCGCCACCATCCAGCACGTTACCCACGGTGGTACTGTTACTGCCGGTCAGGGTGTCATCACCGATACCGCCAGTTACGTTCTCAATGTCGGTCAGGGTGTCGGTCAGTACCCCGCCTTCACTGGCCCGGATGGTGCCTGCCGCCGAGAGGTCGACGACCACGTCATCGGTGTTGTCGCTGTAGTCTGCCGTATCGCTGCCCGCACCACCGTTCAGGGTGTCCGCACCCGCCCCGCCATTCAGAACGTCGTCGTCATTGCCACCGTTCAGGGTATCGGCTCCGTCACCACCCTCCAGGGTATCATCCTGGTCACCACCGGTCAGGACGTTGTTATCAGCGTTACCGGTCAGGGTGTCCCGGCTCGCGGTGCCCACCAGGTTCTCGATGTCGATCAGCGTATCGGTATAAACACTGCCTTCCTTGACCTGGTTGGTCATGGCTGAAAGGTCTACTTCAACACCACTGCTGTTCTGAGCATAACTGACAGTATCCCCACCGACGCCATGAGCTCCACCATCCAGGGTATCTGAACCGGTACTGCTTCCAATTCCCCCGATCAGGGTGTCATCACCGGCATTACCCGTCAGGATGTTATCGTTACCATCTCCGATCAGGGTGTCATCACCGGCACCAGCGGTGACATTCTCAATGTCTGTCAGGGTATCCGTATCATTGAACTGATCAGTCGCCGTACTGTTGGCCAGGTTGATGTTCAGGCTCTGGCTCGACAGTGCAGCGCTGTAATCCGCGGTATCACTACCTGCCCCACCATTCAGATCATCATTACCGGCACCACCTATCAGGGTGTCACCACCGTCGTCCCCCTTAAGATCGTTGGCATTGCCATCACCGGTCAGGCTGTCATTACCCGTGGTCCCGGTCAGGTTCTCGATGTTCAGCAGGGTATCACTGCCACTCTCACTGTCCGTGGCGGTACCATCCGCCAGGCTCGCGGTAACCCCGTTGGTGCCATCAAGAAAGTCGACCGTGTCACCACCGCCAGAAGTATTCGCACCACCATCCAGGGTATCATCCCCGGCTCCACCGGCCAGAGTGTCATCACCTGCTCCACCAGTCAGCACGTTACCAATGGTGGTACTGCTGCTGCCAGTCAACGTGTCATCACCACTGCCACCCAGCAGGTTCTCGATATTCGTAAAGGTATCCAGCCCACCGGTGCCATCATTACCAGTGCCATCCTGCAGGTTGGCTACAACATCGAAACTGCTGCCATCGTAACTGACCGTATCGACATCAGCTCCCCCGTCGAAGCTATCAGTACCCGCTCCACCAAACAGGATGTCATCACCGGCATCGCCGTTAAGGGTGTCGTTACCCCCTTCGCCCCGCAGAATATCGTTATCCGCTCCACCAC
>OODV01000551.1 GCA_900299555.1 uncultured Endozoicomonas sp. | reverse complement strand
CGAACATTAAGCTCGAAACCCAGAGCAGCATAGACTGCTTGTAGAGTCGGTAATATAAGAGAATTGGCCAGTTCAGAAGTTACACTGGAAATGCTTTATTAATTTCAGAAATAAACTTCTCAAACGTCCGTAATACCTAAGCTCTAAAGCTGAGAACCGGTATAGTTACCTTCTAAACAACCCATTGAATGCGGTTGATACGAGTGGTTACTTCTTCAAGAAGCTGTTCAAGTGCATCAAAAAGGCGATAAATAATGTGTTCCGGGGGATTAATAAGGTACTGGGAGATTTGGCGCCGATTGCCGCTATTGCTATTGGAGTATTTTTGCCAGGAGCACAATTCCTTGCTGGGTTAGGCAACTTTGGTGCTGCCGTTGTAAGTGGCTTTGTTGCCGGTGGGGTTGCTTCGGGAAGCTTAAAAGGGGCAACGGTCGGGGCATTTAGTGCTGCTCTTTTCTATGGAGTGGGTAGTGCATTTGACGGTGTATCTGGAGCAGACTCTTTTGGCACCTTAGCTCATGCAGGCAAAACCCTGGCTCATGGAGTTGCCGGTGGTGTTATGTCAGTTCTAAATGGCGGTAAGTTTGGTCATGGTTTTGTAAGTGCTGGATTTACTCAGCTTGCAGCTCCTGGCATCAATCGTTTTGGAGTTCGTGGTTCCAGGTTCAGCCCTAAGAGGGTATTTGCGGCGGCTCTGGTAGGTGGTACATCTTCTGCTCTTACCGGAGGGAAATTTGCGAATGGTGCTGTGACTGGGGCGTTTTCGAGGGCGTTTAATGATGAGATGCATTGGAGGGATAGAGTAAATCTGGCATTAGCTCAAGCTAAAGATAAACTACAACAGCTAAGTTCTTGGGCTGTTAAGAATGAGAAACAAATATTCAGTACAATGCAGGCCATTGGTGGAGCAGGTCAAGCACTGTTTGGTGCTGGTCTTTGTAGCACTGCTGTTGGTTGTGCATTTGGTGCACCTATAATAGCTCACGGATTATCTAATTATTCTCAAGGTGTTGGATTTACTGATACGAATGTCGTGCAGGAAGGTTATAAGGCCATATTTGGGAATGATGTCGGCAATTCTATCTATTACTCTGTTGACATCGCAAGCTCGATAGGAGCTGGAAGTGCTAAAACCCTTTCATCATATGGCCGTACACTACAAAATAGCGGAGAAATTCTTTTCTATTCTTCCGATTATGTACGTACTATCGCCACCCCTCTTGGCACTATGTCAGCTGCAAATGATACTTATGTTATAGGTAAGGGGCTTGTAAATGATTACGGAAATTAATATGACTCCAATTATTGGCCTATATATCTATGCTCTTCTGATGATAGTTTTAAGATTAAAAGGAGTGGTCAACAGCACATTTAGACGTTTTGTGTTTATTAGTCTGAATGTCATTAATATTGGTATTCTTGCCTTCATTATGGAAACTGCTAAAATCGCGGGAGATCAAGACTTGTGGTTTTTGTCTTTCTTATTGATATTTGTTTTTGTTGGATTGAATTTATTTTTCGGCCCAAGAAAAAACATTAAATATTAATTCCTAATTTTTGTTGAAGCCCATTTATTGGCAGCAATTCCCACTGAAGTGATTCGAGATAACAGCACCAAGGCTTCCAGCCAGTT
>OODV01000552.1 GCA_900299555.1 uncultured Endozoicomonas sp. | reverse complement strand
TAATTCAATAATTCAATAATTCAATAATTCAATAATTCAATAATTCAATAATTCAATAATTCAATAACTCAGTAATTTAATGGATATTTCTGACTATAAACTTTTTCCAGAGCTTGACTTTGGACTTGCAACAGACGATCAATTATTAACAACTACTTTTGACCAAAGCTTAAAATCAACATTTTTTGGCTGGTCAGTAGAGGCAGAAGAATCAAATCATCCGCACTTAGATAATATAGAAAGTATATTTCAACCTGTAGACATATTAGCAAATAGATTACACGACTATGAAGTTACTATTTTAGAAACAAACAGAACTGATCCAAGTTTATTATGTGGTGATACTTATACTGCTGATGCATCCTCTCAAAGACAGACAATAGACAGTGAAATCTTTCTTTTACAACCTGATGATGTAAACAAAACCTCTGAAGCTGGGATTTTTTCACTAGAATATGATAAGCAGTCAAGCAACTTACAAGCCACCAGAGATTTGATATCTACTAACGTTGTTACTGCTGTATTGAATACTTGTAAAGTGACGCAAGAAGATTGCACTGCAAGCTTACAAGGTAACATATCCAAAAAAGATATGAGAAGAATAAATAATAAAATTGCTCAAAGAGAGCGCAGGAATAAATTAAAACAGAAAATAACCCAGCTAGAGTCAGAACTACCAAAGAAAGAAGTCTTAAAAATTAAATATAATTGTAAGAAAACCCTTACAGAAAGCGAAAAGCTGAATAAGGTTGAAAATTACTTAATTACTAGCCAGTTTAGTAATAGTCAATTAGTGGAAAGATACGGGTATAAATCCCTGTCGGAATTTATCGTAAAAAACAATACTGAAGAAATTGAAAGGCAGGACTTGCATTTATTTAAATCATTAAAAAGAAAAGCCAAAAATTGCTTATTCGCTTACCAATCCCGTAAAATTAAATCAATATATATTAATTCACTAAAATCAACCATTAATAACAAAAGCGTCAATTAAGCTAAAAGGCATCTACTGTTAATAGCTTTAATTGCAATAAATATTGATCATCGTCATTAGGATAAGCGAATGGTAAAGCCTGCTGTGCCTCTACAGGAGTACCGTTAGAGCGATCAAAGATAACGGAGAACTGTCGGTTATCCGGGAGCGTTAGATTCATGGTTTTATTAGCCGCTTTGGAGAGAGCAAACAGGTTCTTGACCGTCAGCCGGGAAACCCAACCAGCCTCGCCATTGCCAGAGAGAATGATTGGCCTGCCATGCATTAGTTGCCCTTCCTGAACCAACAAAGCACCGGTCAGGCTCCGCTCGATAGTTTGCTCGACGGGGTTCCATTCAAACTCATTGATCCAGAGAAGATCGTCCGGGAGAGTAATAGTGTCCAGTCGCATCAGACCGTCCTCATGCCTGCATTTTTCAGGGCTTCCAGCAGTTTGGTTTCATCCGTTGAATCAATTGTAGAAGTTCAGACCTGACCTGACAGTTACCGATTTTCAAGAGGGTGTCTGTCAGGTCAAATTCAGGCTATGAACTTTTCCTTCCAGATCTCTTTCCC
>OODV01000555.1 GCA_900299555.1 uncultured Endozoicomonas sp. | reverse complement strand
TTTTGAGTCATCTATGGCTGTAGTTCAAGTTGCCTGTATCCATTGTCAACAAACGTTCAATGTTGTTAAGAACGGGAAAGCTGAGACGGGTCACCAGCGGTATAGATGCAAGGACTGTAATAAGAGCTTCCAACTTGAGTATCGCTATAACGGCAATCTGCCTGGTACTCATGAGCAGATCATAAAGATGACCATGAATGGCTCCGGGGTCAGAGATATCGGACGTGTCCTTGAGATCAGTCCAACGACGGTATTGGCTCGCTTAAAAAACTCGACCCGCCAACAGTAACACAACTCCCCTTCGAAAATGCCCAAGTCAAGATTATCTTCGAAATGGATGAGCAGTGGTCATTTGTTGGTAGCAAGAAGCAGCAACGCTGGCTGTTTTATGCATGGGAGCCACGTTTCAAGAAGATCATTGCCCATGCGTTCGGTTTCAGAAGCACAGAGACGCTCAAAAAGCTGTTGGAGCGTCTGGCACGCTTCAAAGTTAGTTTTTACTGCACAGATGACTGGCAGCCATATACATCCTGTTTACCAGAAGATAAACATATCATTGGAAAATACTTTACTCAGAGGATTGAGCGGCAGAATCTGACCTTGAGAACTTGCTTGAAACGGTTAGCCAGAAGGACCATTTGCTTCTCAAGATCAATAGACATTCATGATAAGGTTATCGGGGAATTTATCTCCCGAAACCACTACCAACAGTTTTGATACATCACCCAAAAACCGAGTAGACCCCGTTGTTGAAAAAGCGGTTCTTGAGTGTGCGGTAGAAGATCCTGCCCATGGGCAGGCCCGTGTTTCCAATGAACTTCGCAAGCAAGGTATCTTCGTCTCTCCCAGCGGTGTGAGGAAGCATCTGGCTAAGAAATGATCTGGGAAGCTTCAAACTGCGCCTCAAAGCCCTTGAAGAGAAAGTGGCTCTAGAAGGAATCATTCTCACCGAGTCCCAAGTCAGGGCACTTGAGCGCAAGAAGCTGGATGATGAGGCCAGTGGTGAGATTGACACAGCGCATCCTGGCTACCTTGGTTCACAGGACTCTCTCCCATTTCCCCTATTTCCCTCCTCAAACTTCAGTGCTCCTTTCAAACGGTTTTCTCCGGCTAAGTTCCCTTTAATGGTTGGTGGTAGTTTTAATAGCTGTAGATATTCAGGTATTAAACAGAAATACTGAAACGCTATTAAAATTAAATATCAGCCATTGCCAGCTAAGAAATCCACTGAGCAAGGTCTTTCACTGCTCTTCCCAAGCCCTATGCTCTGTTGGTTTTTCTCAAGTACCTATAATAAATCTAAGTGCTTATTACTACAAGGTATGAAGAAAAAAACAACGCCAACCACTAAAGGGAACATAGCCGTTTTCTCCCATTTCTGAATGCGTTTTTGCAGTGATGCGGGCAGGTCAAGTGCATCCCTGTTGGCGGCTCCATTGTCTGTGAATGTTCATCATGTCTCCAGTCTGTTTAAAAAG
>OODV01000556.1 GCA_900299555.1 uncultured Endozoicomonas sp. | reverse complement strand
GATACCGGAATAAAAAAGGAATGTCAGTCACCGAGCTCGCTGAAAAACTGCATTGTTCAAAGTCTGAAATGTCCCTCTATGAGAACAATAAAAAACAAATCGGTAAGGCTCGCCGGTTGCTCTGGTCAACCCTAATTCCCGATTTCACACCGGATATGCTGACCGCCGAAGGCCAGAAACCTGTCGATGGATGAGGCGGATAAGGCGGAGCAGTACCAAGAACGGGAAATGGAAGCCCTGCTGAAAAGCCACCAGCAAAAGCGCCAACTCACACCACAGGAATCCGCTGATAACTGCGAGGAATGTGGACTCCAAATACCCTCAGCGAGACAAGTAGCAGTACCCGGATGTTCGATGTGTACTGAGTGCGCTGCCTTTTTTGAAAACAAAAATAATTAGAACAGGAAGCAAGTAGTCATGGACGCAAATTTACCCAATACCACTGCCGAGGCTTGGAAACTGAACGAAGCCGGTCTTTCAATCTTTCCTCTCGGGAGCCCCTTTGAAGAACCGCCAGCATGGTTTGTCGATGGCCGTTTCTCGGGCGATGTGGACAAGGCCAAGGCAGAGTGGCCAAAGGCTCCCCGTTATCGCTGGAAGCAGTATCAGGAAGAACCACCTGATGATAGCCAGATCGAACAATGGACAAATCTTTTCCCGCACACCAACTGGGCAATAGCGACCGGATATGGTGTGGTGGTGGTTGATGCGGATAGTGCCGAGGCGGTCAAGTTTATCGAAGACGGAGCCATTACCCGGACACCGCTTCGGGCTACCACCAGCAAGGGCAAGCACTTCTACTTTCAGGTAAACCCTGATTACCCAATCCAGAACTCAGCCCGTAAAAATCGGATTGATATTCGTGGCGCTGGTGGTTATGTCGTCGCACCTGGGAGCACTCACGCTGACGGGACTCTCTACCAGTGGGAGACAGATGGTTACATGGATATCGCTGATCTTCACGACCTACCCATGCTCACACCGGACGATGTAGCGGCTATCAATGGCTTTAATGGTCAGGCCGCAGAAGAAAAACCAGTTGGAAACCTTGGGTTTTCTACTGATCAGTATCAGCTACCACATGACGGGAGTAATTTAGCGGAGGGTCAAGGCCGGAACAATGCAGCTGCAAGCATGGTCGGTCAGCTGATCCGGCAGGACTGCTCTCTCATGGAGATCAAGAGAACCCTCGATCAATGGAATCAGTCGAATACACCACCACTCTCTGATGCCGAGCTCAACACCACCATTGCCAGTGTCTCCCGGACTCACACCAACAATAATCCGGGATCTCCTATAGCTATCGAGCCACTGCCAAAACCCCGGTTTGCCTTCAGCCATGTAAAAGAGTTGGTCAAGGGCGTGAAGCCGATCAACTGGCTCATCAAGGGCTTTCTCGAAATGGACAGCCTCTCACTGATGTTTGGTGAGCCTGCCTGTGGTAAGTCCT
>OODV01000562.1 GCA_900299555.1 uncultured Endozoicomonas sp. | reverse complement strand
CTGATTGGACACCCTCTAGAATCCAGCTTTAAGAAGTGCGTAGCGGGAATCGCTGCCATGCCGAACACATCCATTTCCAATACTGAGAAAAGCGAAACTCAGTTCATACCAGCCGGACTGTATTAAGTATGCTGTACAACATTTTATTGGCCTATCTGGCCGGACTGGCCTTCACAGCAATAAGCCTTACCTACCATATTTTCATCCGATTTGATCAGTACGATCGTAAATACCGGGAAATGAAATGGGATTTCGCTTTAACGTGTATACTCTGGCCGATCTTTATGATTTTTTCTCCACTCCGTCTATTTAATCCTGGTTGCGACTTTGGCACAGGTGAACATTGGGCTGAAGAGGCTCGACTTCAAGAAAACCCACCCCCCGTTGGCGACATTGTTCTATACCAAGCTAAAAAAGGAGGGTATAGTGACACATTCGGCGAGTTCACATTTAATCGGCAAGACATTCTTGATTATTTACAGGATCGTTGGTGGGACGAGTCGAATGACTACCCCCTAACTCAAGTGGAATACACTATTCATCATTGGCTCGACCATCATTATGACCGCTCAATATCTCAGCCCACTGTCGTTCCTACTGCATGGAACCGTTTTCAATTTATTGCTGACGATATGATTAGGCAAGGTATAGGAAAGGTTCACTGCACTCAATGTCAACTGGACTACAACACCAAGCAATTACTATCCAAAAATGATCGTGGTCACGCTGGATGGAACTCTAACCGGCTGCACTGCCCAAAAAATCACCCCTTATTTGTTGTACAGACCACTCACTATACGCTTGCTTCTTAAAAATTGAACACTTTACACGTCAGATAACGATCAAAACTCTGCTTCGTACTGCGCCAAATCGGGCGCAGTACCTTTTACCGCCCCATCCAGAATAAATGCTTTCTCTCCAACCCCCACATACTCCCCCTTGACGGTAATCACCGAACCATCTCTGAGCATTGCCTGGCTGGTGCCGTTGCCATTGTTAGCAGTAATAGTGGCGACAACTCGGATGCCTTCAGGTATGAGAGCTTTGAACTGTTGCCAGATATTTGTGGTTGCCATAATTCCCTCGACGTCTATTATTTAGATGCCGAGATAAGGCATCCTGTGCGTATAAAGTCCCGGTGTACCCTGCACCGGGCACCCCTTAATAATGCCTTTCCAGATTAACCGACTGAATAACATTTCCTACTCCTGAAGCACTGATACTTGTAGCTAGACAAAGGGCTTGCCAGTTTCCCGTTATATCCTGAACCTCGACCAGCATACCCGGCTCAATTAACCCGGGAGCTGTGTTGGTATCACTCAATGGTAGCTCGATGGTAGTAATGCTCTGGTTGCCTCCCTTGGCGAGCTCATTTCGGCCACGCTCGGTATTGACCTGCGTTTCGGTAAGCCAGTCTTACAGAATATCGGTAGCCGGATTATCGCCACTGCTTCCGGTTCGTTTGACGTTGACTGCCACGCCTGCATTGGTGCCGGAAACATAGACCGCATTGTAAGCCTGCTCTGGTTGCCAGTTGGCACTTAAACTAATGACCATACTCGCCGGAACGATCTTGTCCATCGTCGCTGTGTTCCAATGCCAAGGGCTGGCAGGATAACGGGGCTGTATGCTCACCTGGTCGTTATCACGGCTTGGGATAATGACTGATCCTGCCGTGGTAGCTATCTTGGCCACGACCTGCATGGCAGTCTGGTTCTGATAGCTGAATGAGCCTCCGGGCATAATCCAATCTGGCGTGCTGTAGTCGTTCAGGCCGGGATAGATTGCGGTAAAACCGGTATTGGCCAGTTCTTCGGTAATAGCCTGTTTAGCGTTTAGGTTGGCGCTGTTGCTTTTGCTTCTCTGCGGAGCATAAGGCGCTGCAAGCAGTTGGGTTCGGCTGCTGCCATAGAGTGTGTAACGCTCATCCCCGAACCTTCTGTCGGTGCTATAACGCTCAATGATGAAAACCCATTTCCAGCCATTAATATCGACTTCGATTTGCTTCGGACCGGTTTCATCTGGCTCAACCAGTGCGATGTTGGAAGCACCCCATAGCTGACCGGTAAAGCTCCATGAGAAGCTATCAATATCCAGACTGATTTCCATTGAGGGTAATTCAATCGGTGTTCGGGCAGGTAAAACGACAGTGGTTATAATATTCA
>OODV01000557.1 GCA_900299555.1 uncultured Endozoicomonas sp. | reverse complement strand
CACTTCAAAATCATGGTATATCTGCTGACAGGTAAGCTGGACTTTACCAAGGTGAGCAAAGCCTGCTTACCCACATGAAATTAAAAAGAACCATCCTTGATTATATTCCAATGAGTAAGCTAGCATTAAAGAAGCTAAATACAGAAAAGTAACCAATATTTATTGGACTAATTAATAACCTTCCTACTAAATAAGTAAAGCTTGGCAGGAAGGTATTAGACTTTTAACTAGATATAAGTTTTAATATATGCTCCCTTAATTTTCCTATTTCTAAATTATAGTTATTGAAATAATTACTATAAGGCGATGCCTCAGAAAAATAAGGGTTTGATAGTAGTTTCTTTAATGTCTCTTTTGTTAAACTACCACTGTAAATTAATTCTTTAAGTGTTTCTAGTACGTCAGGATGGGTTTTAGCATCGTTGGTCATAATTAGTAGACTACCAAAATCTCCATTCCTTGCCTGATCTGACAAACACTTCCAAATTTCTTCAATGGCAAAATTTTTACCCTTATTAATGCATAATATTGAATTAGTCCAATCAATGTCTGATAGGCCATTCGTAATTTGACTTTGATGATTTTCAGTTTCTAATCCACTTACCGCCCTTGAGTATAACTCCTTCATCAAGATGGCAGAGATAACAAGTCCTGAAATAGCAAGTGGGTTTTTCAGGATATTTTTAATAGGTTGTGGTACGTAACTTACTGCAAGATTAGTAAAATATCCGACAGTGCTAGACTATCTTTTTGTCGATTGATGCTCAGACTCCAAGCCAATTTTTTTATCCAACAGTCCTCGTTCTTGTTTGTCCAGTAATTTGAATTTATCAGGTGAACAAAAAGCCTGAGCTACAAAATGTGGCAAATAAGGTTTAAATGGGGTCAGCATATTATTAATCCTTGATTATATTCCAATGAAAAAGTAATAACGGATACAGTTTTCAGATAGCTATTACCTTATTTTTGTGATTTTTCTGTAAATCCTTTCTAGAAACTCCTAGAGATCAACGATTGATAGAACCCTGGAGTCGATCTGTTAGAAATCCCTCTCACTGTGTAACCATATTGTGTTGATTTATCAGCGGGAGAAGCTAACCCGTGTTTGACAATCTGAAAGGCCCAAAATTCATTATCGGCGTTGCCATCGTGGCCGCTGTAACAATGGCGATTGTAAACCGCAACAGCAAAGCCAGACAGATCCTAAACGGCAACTAAGGAGCCCTTATCATGCGTAATACTCCGCATTACGTGGGCTCCTTTGAGGGTGTGAACTGGAACGGGCGCGCTATGATCGCGCGGAACTGGGCCCGGTTTATGAGGAACTCATTGTTAAGTGCAACTTTGATGTCGCCCTGATCCGTAAGGTGGAAATCGTTCTTAATGGTGACTCCATTTATGACGTGACCGGCGCGCAGCTGAAGTTTCTGGAAGCGTACAAAAAACTTTATGTCGACAATAACACCCCGGTTATTCCCTTTGCGGACGTGACCGGCAGAACGCTGGACGGACGGGCGTTTACCGGGCTTGTCACCAAACCAACCTATAATCTGGTGTTGCGTATCTACCTGCCTGATCAGCCACAGGGCGGCGCGGCGGAACCGGTGCTTGACGGTCACGTGCTGACCTCCTCAGTGCTGGCTGCCGGTGCCAATGGCCAGATGATCACCCGGCAGCGTCTTGTGGTGCCAGGTATCCAAACCTTCACCATGAACAGTGCTAACCGGGGAGAAAACACCTTTCGTTCACTGCCACAGGGGCCACGTATCCGCCGTATCCATTTTCAGGGCGGGGATATTTCAAAGCTGTGTATTTTCCGCTGCCGGCTGGAAGTGTTCGACGCAACCAAGGCGCTAAATGATGGCTCTTTTGAAAAGTGAGTGGGTAACGCTGTATTCTTAATCCAATACTCTGCATGACATCACAGGCCTGAAGACACTCATGGAAGAATTGTTTCAGAATGCCCTTGGAATCAGTTATCCCTGGTACATTGAGTCAATTGAGTTCAATACTGAACAATCCAGATTGGATATTTTTCTTAACTTTCAGCGAGGGGCAACCTTCAAAGATAACAGTGAGGATGATCCTTCTGGCAAGGAGTACCCAGCATACGATACCTTTCAGAAAGAATGGCGGCATATGAACTTCTTTCAACATGAATGTTATCTTCATGCACGCGTACCAAGGATCGAGCGGGATGATGGGAAGTTCCGCCTGATCCCTCCTCCCTGGAGTGGCAAACTCAAAGGGCTCACAC
>OODV01000571.1 GCA_900299555.1 uncultured Endozoicomonas sp. | reverse complement strand
CCCTGCTCAGCTTCTCGCCCTTTTTGTCCGCCAGCCACAGGTCGAGGCCCAGCCATTGGATCTCCTCATCCTGCACAAAGTTGCCTTTCTTGATGGCATTCAGCCAGCTCTGGGCCGGCAGCTTGTCCGACTTCACGGCAGCGGCACTGCGCTCCACGGCGGAGTAGAACGTTGTGGCTATGCCTGCATCACTATAACGACCGTTTTTCGAACCATCAGGACTCAGGCTCCCTTTTCGTTTCAGATGACCACGGGCCGCACTCAGCAGCTCCACGGCATCAGCTTCTGTCCATTGAATACCGGGGAATAACCGGCGCAAGGCGTTGCGAATCATGCTGACAATCCGGGTCAGCAGGCCGTTCTTCGGGTCTTT
This sequence comes from uncultured Endozoicomonas sp., assembly GCA_900299555.1. Classification (GTDB taxonomy): domain Bacteria; phylum Pseudomonadota; class Gammaproteobacteria; order Pseudomonadales; family Endozoicomonadaceae; genus Endozoicomonas. The sequence goes on along the minus strand of OODV01000571.1, from coordinate 1,652 downwards.
CTCGGCAAGGTGCGCCAGGTATTCCTCGGCAATGATCCGATTGGTTTCCGCTTCGCTCTTGCCTTCGGTCTGCCGGGCGTACCGCTTGCCCAGTGCCTGCTTCAGCCGGTCGTTCATATCCCGATGGATTTCATCCAGCACGGTATCGAGCCGTTTGCCCAGCAGGCCACGGACGCCTTTATGACCCACCAGTTCATGGAGGACGGTGCGCACCGCCTCGCCCGTGGTGTCCAGGTTGGCTGCGATCAGGTAAGTCTCGCCTGTCTCCGGGTCGAACATCCCCCGCACCCGGCCTTGTGCCTTGTCGCTGATCACCTTCTGGTAAAGGCTGGAGGGCAGTTCGGTTTCTGATTGCAGGACGTGGATGGACTGCCCCAGTTTCTGCTCCAGCGGCTTCAGCTTCAGACGCAGCGGACCGGACTGGATGCCACGGGCGCTGCTGTCTTTGCGCAGGGCATAGAAGGAACCCCGTTCGTTCAGGTCGGGGGTTCCTCTTTCGGCGGCAGACTGATAGCTGCCGTCCTTGCCGGTAAAGTGATCCAACACCTGAATACGGTCGCCCCGGTTGAAAAAGTTGATCAGGTTCCGGGTACCTGTCGTGGCCAGTGGGGAGCCATTGCTTTTCAGGATGACCGACGAACTGTTGGTGCTGTCCAGTGCCTGCATGATCCGGGCAGCCGCCGGGTTCCCCAGCCGCGCTCCCGGCGCTTGGTGGGATTTCCCCCGTCCCTGGGGGGCATCTGTAGGGTGACGCAGGGTCTTCAGATCGCTGTCCGACAACGGCAGGACGCCAGTGACATTGTATTTGCTATCCAGCAGCACCACGGCATTGGGGCTGATGGTATCCAGGAAAGGGCGAACCGCTTCTGGTGAGCTGAAGTTGATATGTGGCCGGTTAAAGCGCAGCCGCCGTTCGGTAATCGGGAATGCCTTATTGCGGGCCATGCGTTTGGGAGCCACGGCGCCCATCAGCACCGTGCCATCGGCATCGATTATTTTCGCATGGCCCGTGGTCCCCACCACGGCATGCCCCATATTGACCACGCCACTGCCGTCCAGCACTTCATTCAGGCTGTGGGTAATATGCACATCCGACATACTGGGCTCAGGATCACCGGAGGGATGGTTATGAGCAAACCAGACGGATTTTGCATTGGGTGTCGCCACCACCGCACCGGCCAGTGTCCATGGGGATACACTGGCCGAGGCTTTCTGCCCCTTACTGTGCTTAATGACATTGATCACCTTGTCATTGCCATCAAGCACAATGGCAAGCATCTCTTCCTGTGCCAGCTTGCGGATCGGGGAGACAAAGTGGGCAAGGTCGTCGTAGGTGTGGATGGTGTCGGTGCCGGCTCTTATGGTGCCGGTTTCATCATGCTTAACCAGAACACGTTGGTTCTCGATGGTTTGCTGTTTTCTTTCGTCACCGGAGAGGTCTGGGGAGGCGAACAGGTCCTTCTGACCGGCATCTTCCAGATCGGACTTTTTGCCGCGCCGCTTACGTTCTTCTATTTCTGCTTCTTCGCCTTCTCCGACCCGGTAGCGTCCGGTTCCCTCATCAATTTGTCGAACTCCAATTGTGCCTTCAGCTTCTTGTCCCTGGCCGCCTGCATCTGTTGCTTCTGCTCGGGCGTCAGCAGATGCCCGTA
>OODV01000560.1 GCA_900299555.1 uncultured Endozoicomonas sp. | reverse complement strand
ATCTCACCGGTTATGCACCGGGTTATCCACGGAATTAGTGGATGATTAAAGTTATTGGTCAAATGGGCGACGGCTTTCCCATTCCCCCCCAATATGAACAAACAGAGTCTTGACCTTCAGGCTACGGGCCAGTGCATTCAGATGATTCCATGAACGAGAAAATCTGGGTTGATGATCGGTCCAGAGCTCTCCCCAGTCGCGGTGCATGGCCATGATTCTTGCCCGTTGGATGGAGTGCAGGTTACCCAGCTCGATCAGGAAAATCGCTTCAACCATTTCCCGGTACCAGCGGTTGAGATAGGAGAGGGTGTTTCTGTCCGGGTAGAGTAAGCGACAAGACATAAAATGCCCGTTGGAGAGTTCAACGGCCAGAAGAACAGGCGGTCTCATCATCGTGGACCACTCATCTGGAGGGTGTGCCATTGGCCCTCCTGCCAGCAGTGCAGGAACTCGGCATCGGTGTCGTACGCCAGATTCAACAGCGCTGTTAAGTCTGCACTGTGTTTGGGACGGACTCGACTCCACGGGTCGCCCATGTCTTTGTAAGCTTTGGCAACGTCTTTATCAATGCCTGAAATATCACCAAGCTTGATAATTGCCCTGGCATCACTCTCACTGGAGAAATATTGCCTGAGGATCTGGCCAACCTGATCCCCATCGAAGTGGCAGTAGATGGAGCGATAGCTGCCGTCATCCAGCAGCCTCGCTATTCTTGACCGGGTGCTCATAAGACGGTCTCCAGCCCGGCGGTGATTCGATAGATTCGGTCCTGACCTTCCGGTTTCTCCGATTCGATGGTCAGCCCCAGTCGTTTTTTAAGGGCACCGGCGAAAGTGCCTCGGACTGTGTGCTTCTGCCAGCCGGTCTTGTCCATGATTTCTTCAATGGCAGCACCCTCCGGGCGGGTCAGAAGTTCAATCACGGTATGAAGTTTGGTACCGGGTCGGATTTTTCCTTTTTCTTTAGATGGAGAATCATCTTTAAGGCCAATGGCTGCTTTACCCTGTGGGCTAATGTCGTAGGTATCGGGTTCCTTTAAAGCAATCAGCAAACCACGGCTGGTCAGGCTTTCCAGTACTTTCTTACGGGCTCCGCCTTTCATGGTGAGCTCTGAGCTTTTAAGGGTGCCGTTTTTTTCCGCTTGCTTTAACACGCTTTCCTGAGCTGAAGTGAGCTTGTCGTTTTTCATGGTGCATCTCCTTTTTTGGTTATTGCTTTTGTCCATCTTCGAATCCTTGCTGGTAGGCCTTCTCCAACGCCTCTTTGATTAGCCAGACTGCCAACTCGGAGAAATCCTCACCGCTGTTGGTGGTTTCAAGATGCTTGATGCGCAGGGTGTCCCTGGCGATCGCGGTGAGTTTGTCGTTTATCTTGCGGTTCATGGTGGGCTTCCTTCTGATGATTTGTTTTTGTTATGTACAGTTAGGCTCTATAATCGCTGGTTATCAAGAAAAAGCAGATAAATATCAATTGCTTGGAGGATAGGTCGGGCTCTGGCGGGGAAGAGAGGGGGCGAGCGGGGTTATGAAGCTACTGTCGCAGTCAGAATTCGCCAAACGTCAAGGCTGGAGCCGACAATATGTGGGAAAACTGGTCGGGTCTGGCAAGATCCGGCTGGTCAATGGCAAGATTGATCCTGAGCAGGCGATGGCCGCCATTAAGGCCCAATCGGAGCCTTCCAACGAACTGAGAACACAGACCAAAAGCGAAACTTTTCTTCCTTCAGCCTCCACGGATTCACGACAGGCCGTTGATTTCGTCACAGCCCGCACCATGCGGGAAGCCTTCAAGGCCAAGATGGCCAAGATGGAGTATGAAGAGAAGGCTGGCAAGCTGACCGATGCATCCAAAGTCAAAGCAGACGCTTTTCGAGCTGGCAGGATTGTCCGGGATTCGTTGCTTGGCATACCCGACCGGCTGTCGGATGTGTTGGCAGCGGAACAGGATCCGGTTCAGGTAAGAAAACTATTGATTGATGAACTGGAAACCATTCTGAATGAACTGAGCAGCAACCCGTAGATAAAACAACGCCCCGGTCAACGGGGCGATAATCTCAGCATTTCCAAGTTGTTATTGTTATTTCCCTGGTGGCCATCCTGACCATTGGTTCCGTCCTGGAACACATGCTGAGTTATTTCCTTTACAACGTATCATTACCATTAAACGTGCCAACTTTTCGGTTTGCCCATGCGCCAGGGGCTTAG
>OODV01000561.1 GCA_900299555.1 uncultured Endozoicomonas sp. | reverse complement strand
AAAGAGATCTGGAAGGAAAAGTTCATAGCCTGAATTTGACCTGACAGACACCCTCTTGAAAATCGGTAACTGTCAGGTCAGGTCTGAACTTCTACAACTGATCATTTACGCTTTCTATGACTGCTCGCTTTCGTAACATCGCTTTATCAAAGGCCTTCAGTTCTTTAGGTTTCATCTTTTTCCTGACTTTCGTTATCAGGTTCAGACCTTTCTCGTGCAACCAGTCTGCCAACTTTTCAGAGATATAACCCTTATCGCCATAAAGCCAACCCGTTAATTCTTCAACAAGATCTGGCACTGGCTTACGGTCATCGGTATCAGCCGTTGTCAGGCAAAATGATAAAATTTCGCCCAGATGGTTGATGATAAGGTGCAGCTTAAAACCAAACTTCCAACCTGTAGACGTTTTTCCCCGTTTAGCCTCTTCACTGAAGACCTTGTGGTTATTGATCCGGTGATTATCACAAACGACGATTGGAGTAGAATCGATGAATGACAAGCCCGTTGGTTGTCCCATGCACTGAGACTTGAGATACATCGTGAGTGGTATCAATGCCTGCTTCATGAGTTCTACAAAGCGGTTACAGGATACCAGGTTCGGGAAATAATCAGACTTATGCGGTGTGATCAGCCGCTGGTAATAGTGTTTGAAATTGCGGAAGGCACTCTGATGGAAATAAATGATGATGGTCATTATTTCACTGAGCGACAGCTTTGATAAAACAGGAAGCTTTTTGGTATTACAAATGAGTTGCCTATGCCATTGTGATTCAAAAGTTATAGAGAAATCATCAATATCACAGAATACACTGACAATAGACATGGGAGCCTCCAGTTCGCTATCTCTGGTTTGGTATCTGAAAGATAGCTAAATGACAGGGGCTCCCTGTCTTTTATCATCGAACTCACGTTAATACGCCTGAAGCACAGTCTGTTGTTAATCAGGCTGCTAACGATGCTGATCAGACGCTTGCCCAAAATGACAATACTGGTCAGCCAAAGGGTGAAGGTGAGCAGGAAACAGAAGCAGAACAGAGTGAAGAAGCGCCAGGTGAATCTCAAGGTGATACAGCTGCCAATGAGTCCCCTGCGCCAACACCGCCGCCACCACCGGTGAACAACACTCCGGACGACAAGCCACTGGCGACCAGTCCGAACTGATCTGAAAACACCCGACCTGGCTCGGGTGTTTTTTTTATCTGTTGAACTTTAAAGAGCTCACAGGCTTTTCTTTTTTTACTTTCTCCTGATAAAGCGGTAACCAATGAAAGACACTTTTGAACCTTGTAAGATTCCCGTTCCCTTCTAATAATAACTTTGTGATCATAGTGACCTCTTGTGCCTCCAGACATAGTAATCACAGAAGAAAAGCCATAGTCTCTCACGCTCTCAACAAACCATCAAAAAGACCCTGAGCAAATGACGAATAACGATCCTCTGTCCGCCATCCTACTCAGACACCTGTCAGGGTTTGCTCCCGTTGTGCCTGTCGACTTTCAAACCGAGCCTTTTCTGGTGTGCGATTTTTCCAGAAACAACACTGAGCTGCATGAGACTGATCTCTCCACCATTGAGAAAATGGAAGCCTATGTTTCTGGCAAACTCCATAAAGCGGGTGTTCAGGTGGGTGTTGGAGGGTATGACGAAGAGCGAACGGTGTATGAACGCAGCGAGCAGTTTCAAGCCAATGGTGAAGTACGCAGCATTCACCTGGGTATTGATATCTGGATGAAAGCGGGCACGCCGGTTTATGCACCACTGGATGGCAAGGTTCACAGCTTCCAGAATAATGGTGCCTCTGCCGACTACGGCCCAACCCTCATTCTGGAACATCAGCTGGAATGCACCACCTTTTACACCCTTTATGGCCACCTTAGCCTTGAGTCACTCAACAATAAGCAGGAAGGGCAAACCATTGCCAGAGGAGAACCCATCGCCACGTTAGGTTCTTCAGAGGTAAATGGCCACTGGCCACCCCATCTGCATTTTCAGGTCATTACCGACCTGCTCGGTCAAAAAGGGGACTTTATTGGCGTAGCGCCGAAATCTGAGCGGGACTATTACCTCAGTATCTGCCCTGACCCAAATCTGATTCTGGGAATTCCTTCTTTGAAACCACAAAGATCATAATGCGTACGCTCTTGTCCTAGGTTCTGTTGACATAAGGACTTAGCTTTACAATGTCGCCTTTTGCGCGATA
>OODV01000563.1 GCA_900299555.1 uncultured Endozoicomonas sp. | reverse complement strand
AAAAAAAGATCCAGTAGTGTTCACGGACTTGCTATATGTTTTGTCCCGTACATAGGTCATCGCGACAATGCACACACACGACTTGAATAGTTGCCATACAGAGCCAAAAAGCAGAATCATATCAAACCCGCAGGTTTGTCATACCCGTAGTCAACGCTTTTAAACCTTCACCAAAATCAGCTTTTTTTCTTATAGCTATCCCCGGTTCTATCGAAATTTTTTCCAGATAAGATTCGCTTCACAGTCTGTCTTATGGAGTCTTTATCATTTGTTTTAGGGTAAGGCTCATCAGGTATTTCTTTTCCCAGAAATTTGCAAATTGGCTCCCATCCTGCACCCAGTGGAAGCTCTAACAGCTGTGCTTGTGGTACCAAACTCTTGATCTTATTATTATGCTCTTGCATCGCTTCAGCCATTTTATGAATGTCCTTTGTCTCTCCTTTAAGAATTCCATCCTCAACCATTAATTTGTACATATCTTTCATAATGTAAACGATGCCAAATTTATCGCTGAAGAGAGAGCCGATAAAAACAATTACATTTGCGGGTAAAGTACGGTCATCGGGGTTAAATAGAGCTGATTGTGCACTTTTAGCCCATTCAGAACCATCTCTGGTTGTCAGAATGATTTTAGCTTCTGGAAATTCCTTTATTAGACCCTGAACGGTAGCAAATGCAGGAAAATCAACCATACCAGACTTGCCTTGCAGGGCTGCATAAAGGTATTTTTTTTTCACCTGTATTTTGATATTTATTCCAGCAATAACCTGAGTCTGTATCTATGAACATGTCAAGAGAATGATATATGCTGCCTATGCCAAGCTTCTCCAGAGCAATTTGAAGGCTGACTGTACCTGTTCGACTCATACCTGCACCAATAATTTCAATTTTTGGCCGGTCTGCCAGACTCGCTCTTAATTCAATTCGCTCTTCTCGCAATGTTCTTGAATATTCAGAGAATGCTGCCATAGAGCCAAGAATTGTTCCAGAAGCAAAGCTAACAGTATATTTGATTCCATTTGTTGTTGTTAATGTTGATTTACTTTGAGTGCTTAATAAATTTTTGGCCCTAGGCAATTGCTTGCAAAGTGAACTTTCAAAAATATTACGGATAGATGATGAAATAGTAGAGACTGGCTTCATATAATTACCACTTGAATACTAAGCTTTAAGAGAGTTTGATGAGCTTCAATAATCATCATCTGTACTAAAATTATTCAGCAACGATCTAGCATTTGTTATATCCATTCAGAGCTGTTTAAACTCACACTCCCTAATAAATACATAAGACAGGCTACCCTTCCACCCTGTCTTCTTTAATAGGGAAGTTTTTTCAGCATGATAGCATTGAATAGATATCAGCAACACTCTCTCACTTTACTCATGTAGAGAACACGGTGCTTATTAATTAATATTTCGCATAAAATGGCAGCATGTTATTTTTAATAGTAGATACGTATTTTTATTGCATTAGTCACCAAGTCCGTCAAATCACCAACAGATAGTGACTTTCCATTTAAGACAATAATGCCATCAAAACAAGAGGAAATTGAACCATCATACAATAGAGATCAACGGAGTTTAATTTGCAAAGCTTGATTAACACAGGTATACATTTTTCCATTAATCCGATTATTTGCCTTGATGATAAAATCAGCGTTTTTCCCAAACTACTTTCTGTAATCAAACAGCGTAGCACATCATTCTCTGTATTGAGGCTGGCTCTTTGGTGATTTATCAAAACTGTTGATAATGGTTTCGGGAGATAAACTCCCCGATAACCTTATCATGAATGTCTATTGATCTTGAGAAGCAGATAGTCCTTCTGGCTAACCGTTTCAAGCAAGTTCTCAAGGTCAGATTCTACCGCTCAATCCGCTGAGTAGAGTACTTTCCAATGATATGTTTATCTTCTGGTAAACAGGATGTATATGGCTGCCAGTCATCTGTGCAGTAAAAACTGACTTTGAAGCGGGCCAGACGCTCCAACAGCTTTTTGAGCGTCTCTGTGCTTCTGGAGCCGAACGCATGGGCAATGATCTTCTTGAAACGTGGCTCCCATGCATAAAACAGCCAGCGTTGCTGCTTCCTGCTACCAGCAAATGACCACTGCTCATCCATTTCGAAGATAATCTTGACC
>OODV01000564.1 GCA_900299555.1 uncultured Endozoicomonas sp. | reverse complement strand
TTGATGTTGTTGTAGAACTTGGGTCGGCCAGCGTATTTCTTATCGGTGCAGACGGTTTTGAAGCAGTTCAGGCTTTTGCTGGCACCTGGTCTGCCGGTAATGAAGTGCAGCACTGTCCCTTTTCTCCTGTGGTCATCCTTGCGGATTGTTAATGGCTGTTGTTGTTGGGTTCCGCAGGAAACCGAGTTCTTTTCAGGAAAAGAACACCGTTTCCAGCGGCTCAATAGACAGCGTTAACAACCCGTGGTTCAGGACGTGCCACCAAAGCCTTTCCAGAAGGAAACGCTTTGTTTTGGCCGTCCGTTGAAATAGGAGATGCCCTTGATCACCATGATGACGGTGATAAACGACAGTGCGATATTGACTGCTTTGGGGATGCCCAGCAGTGAAAGCATCTGGAACATGGCAACCGGCATACCATCAAAGTTGGCCTGTATCTGCTCACCCAGATAATCCACCATGATATCCAGGCCAAAGTAGGTAACCACACCGACACCCAGTCCCCGCAGCAGTAGCCAGGCAATGGGAACAATGGTGGAAACAATAAAGGTGAGTATGTAGCCCATGAGGTTTCTCCTATTTGTTGTGTCGTTTAACCAGAACCAAGTGACTTGGCCAGAATCACCGCCATTGAGAACCAGGTGGCGAAAAGAATGAACCATGAGATATAGGAAGCCAGGTCACACAACGGAGTCAGGACAAATTCATATTCAGCACCGAGAACGGTAAAGCCGATTGGGTCGGGGCATTGGTTATCCGACGTGACGTATTCATCGGTATCCAGGAAGTCTTCAACGTGAATTTCCAGCGTATCCCCCGGTAATGATCCCAAGGGAGACATGTTTGGGTTGTTGCTGATGAGGGAACCGACTTCCCCCTCGTTGTATTGGGAGAGGCACAGTTGCTTCTTTTCTATTCGGGCAATGGCGCACTGAATCGCATCACCGGAGCAGGTCACATCTTTATCGCATTCGAAGCCAGAGAAAGTTGATTTGGGGTTGTCGTTTTCTGCCTGAATTTCGGCCTGCTGGCGAATGCCGGTTTCTTTGACAATTTGCTGAACGGTTTGGGCTTCAGGTGTGTTGTCCGTGAGATCCTGCTGATCGAGAATATCATCCGTTGTACTGCCATTAGCATTGCCACCATTGGCAGGATGATCCGCAGAATTTGGGTCAACCATATCGCCTTCAGGGTAGGTGCAAAGGTATTCACCGTTGACGTATTGGCAGTTGCTGTAAGCATTCTTTTCAAAGCAGACCACTTCACCGTTAAAGGTTCCGCAGTTGAATTGGTCTTCCCTTGTTTCGTTATCAATACAGACAGGCACCCCATTCACCAATTTGCAGGTTTGATCAGCACTGATGCAGACCTGGGTGTACCCATCCGTTCGGCAAGGCAGTTCATCTTCATTGATTTCGGTGTATTCGCTGATACCGGCTAACTGAGTCGTGTCTTCATTACCGGTACAGGCTCCACCGGTCGGAATATATTCATAGGCGATGGGAGCCAGCGCATTGTCATAGTCACGAAATCCTCCCAGTGAGGTATAGCTGCACTGGTTGTAACAGGCCGTTTGAGCATTGGTAGAACTGGTGATTGGTTTTGCTGTTAAGCATGACGAAGTACAAGTACCCGTTTCGTCATAGACCTCGCACTCAGGCGGTGTACTGAAGTTGTAGAGCGCAGTGAAACTTGAAGACTGATCATCAGGAGGACAGTAGTTGTATAGGCTGCTGTTCGGATAAGGGCTTAAGCCATTATGGACATGGGATAACAAGCGGATAGAATAGGTTGAGCCAGAAGTGTGGGAATAGGTTTGACCGATTGGCGAAGTACAGTCGGCTCCACCAGGTTGATAAGATAAGGCATGCAGGCTGAAAACACTGAGCAGGATAACTGGCAAGAGTAGTTTCATGGCCGCATAACCAAGACAGCCACAAGGACAGCCAGCACGTAAAACCATCCATAGTCTGGAACCCACATAAGCCTGTTGTCCTTTTATGGTTGTTCATACTGACAATTGCTCGTGCATTGCCAGCATACCGACCATCCCTGGTCATAAAGACGGGAGAACTAGCCTCCCGCCAACCCATGCAAACAGGTCTCAGCCGAAAATCGCGCCTTTGACCC
>OODV01000578.1 GCA_900299555.1 uncultured Endozoicomonas sp. | reverse complement strand
CAGCTCTTTGGGTTTCATATTTTTCCTGACTTTCGTTATCAGGTTCAGACCTTTCTCGCGCAACCAGTCTGCCAACTTTTCAGAGATATAACCCTTATCGCCATAAAGCCAACCCGTTAATTCTTCAACAAGGTCTGGCACTGGCTTACGGTCATCGGTATCAGCCGTTGTCAGGCAAAATGATAAAATTTCGCCCAGATGGTTGATGATAAGGTGCAGCTTAAAACCAAACTTCCAACCTGTTGACGTTTTTCCCCGTTTAGCCTCTTCACTGAAGACCTTGTGGTTATTGATCCGGTGATTATCACAAACGACGATTGGAGTAGAATCGATGAATGACAAGCCCGTGGGTTGTCCCATGCACTGAGACTTGAGATACACAGTGAGTGGTATCAATGCCTGTTTCATGAGTTCTACAAAGCGGTTATAGGATACCAGGTTCGGGAAATAATCAGACTTATGCGGTGTGATCAGCCGCTGGTAATAGTGTTTGAAATTGCGGAAGGCACTCTGATGGAAGTAAATGATGATGGTCATTATTTCACTGAGCGACAGCTTTGATAAAACAGGAAGCTTTTTGGTATTACAAATGAGTTGCCTATGCCATTGTGATTCAAAAGTTATACAGAAATCATCAATATCACAGAATACACTGACAATAGACACGGGAGCCTCCAGTTCGCTATCTCTGGTTTGGTATCTGAAAGATAGCTAAATGACAGGGGCTCCCTGTCTTTCATCATCGAACTCACGTTAAAAGAACCAACGCTTCCTTCCAGGTTATTCGCGAAGCACCACAAACATACAACACACCCATAGATTTACTACTCCAAAAAACGCAACAATAAGTATTGGTATGTATCAATACTTACACCTTCCATATGGTCAATAATCGCGCACCTTCAGGAGGATAGGCTGACGCAAGACCTGTAACCGACAACAAAGGGAATTATCACCAGTCATGATAAAAATAGAAAAATACACACTGCAGGATGGGCAAACCGGTTGGCAGGCAAGATTTCAGCTTGAGGAAGGTGACACATCGGAGACCGTTCACACCCGTCGTTTCAGCTGCGCCAAATACGGTGAACGGGCTTTTCAGAAGGCACTGGAATGGATCGAGCGGCAATACTATCAGCCAGAAACCGAAGCGTTCGATGACGTGCCTGGGAAGGTTGAATCAGAAAATTCCATGCAGAGTTGGTGTTTCCAAAGGTGACACCACTGGGTAAACGGCACCCAACACCGCGATCAGCCAATCATCTCAACTCCATAAATCCCGAGAAAGCGAAGGAATCAGCAGCTGGCACAAACCTTGCGGATACTACAGTGCAGGTCACTCAGTCGCGTTTCAAGGAAGAAGTAATGGCCACGGATGGCCACCTGATCCTGACCAGCCGTATGCGAAAGCAGCAACCCCCATCAGCGCAGGGAAAAGCTTTCTGAAAAGCACGCTTCCGCCAGCCATCCACTAACCCCCGTCTCGCAGGGAAATGATCAGCATTCAATGGTGGCCGTGAACCATCTTCGTTAACCCCCGCAGATGCAGGGAATTCTAGCCCCTTAGGTACTCAGACCCTGTTGAGCCCGCTAACCCCCACAGATGTAGGGAAACTTCAATACGTAACTCGCCTTAAGGGTTTCCTATCGTTAACCCCCACCACAGCAGGTAATCAGACGCTGCCCGCTCCCCGTCGCCCGTAAAAGCACAAACGCTCTGGCTTTTTCGGGCAGCGGATAGCGGGAGGCGGGCAGCGGTATTTATTGGGCGTACATTTTGTCGTAACAGTAGTTAGTGGCTTCAATAAACCCTTCAATACTGCCACAGTCAAAGCGCTTGCCCTTGAATTTATAAGCCAGCACACACCCCCGCTGCGCCTGAGCCATCAGGGCATCGGTAATCTGGATCTCGCCGCCTTTACCGGGCTGGGTATCTCTGATCAGGTCGAAGATATCCG
>OODV01000567.1 GCA_900299555.1 uncultured Endozoicomonas sp. | reverse complement strand
TTCAAATCCAGCCAGGCCTTGATCTCCTCCAGAACCGGAACGCTGTGCTGTTGCCGGTACTGCCGTTTATCGTCATGGGTTGCCTCTTTGATGGCCTTTTCATTGGAGTACAATCGGGCAATTTTGGCCAGTGCCGTACTGGCAAGGCTGATCTTTTGCACGGGTGTTCCCATGCCCGGCGGCTTTTCACCTTTCTGGGCATCCTTGAATTTGCGCCTCGCGTGATCCCAGCACCCGACCTGGGTAATCCCTTCCTGCTTGCACACCGCACTATAAGCCGGATAACCATCGGTTTGCAGGTAACCATGGAACCCTTCCAGCAGGCGCAGGGGAACCTCCTTACTGCGCGAAGGATCGTAGTGAAAGACAACGGCCGGTTGACCCGGTGGACCGCCCAGCAGGTTCCAGATGAATTTGTCGGAATTGATCGATTTCGACATTTCCTTGAGTACCTGCATCCGGGTCTCATCGGCGTTGATCAGGGTGCCACTTCTCAGGTGATCCATCAGCAGGTTGATCAGTGGTTGTAACTGTTTGGAAAGGCGGATCAATGTATTCGCCATGGTGGTTCGACTGAGGGAACCTCCGTAACGCCCCAGAATTCGTTCCTGCCGGTACAAGGGCAATGCATCGCAGAACTTGGCAATGATGATCCAGGTCAGCATGGCGATACTCACCGCCGACTTTGGAATGGGATGTTTGGGCAATGCTGCCAACTTGAGTTGCTGCTGGCCACCCTGCTCGGGGCAAGCCGGGAACACAGCCACTTCCTGCATATACTCCAGCACGCGAACTACCGGAGGGATGATGTCCAGCTCTTCACGGGATTTTCTGAAGAAGGTGGTGAGGGCACCTTTTTTTTCTTCGTCGGTCAGCTCGGCAAATACCTGGTGACGGGGTAGATGCGCTGGCAGAGGTTTCCTGCCTTTCTTGTTGGCGCGTGGTTTCGGCTCATGAGTGTCAGCTTCTGGCGTTTCCTCATCAGGTATCGGTGCATCCATCTCGTTAAAGATATCCCACTGCCCTTCCGATTTTTCGCTACTGCGCCCGTAGGTCTGAGACCTTGCCAAACGGAGATAGCTCTCCAACGTCGCAATCCGTTGCTTCAGTTCTTCAATGACGCGGGACTGCTGTTGAATCGTGTCGTCTTTTCCCTGAAGCGACTGCTCCAGTTGTTGAAGCATTTCCAGGAAATGAGCCATGGCAATATCGGCCTCAGCAGAAAAAGCCCGGCTGTCGGGCAGTGAAGTTTCTGGCTGAAAAAGGACGGGGACACAGGCTTTATTCATGGCCGCTATGTTACCACAACAGCACCTATGTGGGACTGGAAATTGCCGTCATAACGGCGTTTTTTATAGGGCTTCATCTGGCTGATGTCGTATCCATCCAGAAGCCAGTTCAGCTGCTGTCCTGTCAGGGTAATCAGCTCATCCGTCCTGCGTGGCCATCGGAATTTATCCTCCGACAGGCTTTTGTAATAAAGGACAAAGCCATTGTCTTCCCAGAACAGGCATTTGATCTTGTTGCGATGACGATTGGTGAAGGCAAATAATTCACCATCATAGGGGTTATGCCCCAGTTCCTGTTCGACCAGCAACGCGAGCCCACGGAATGACTTTCGAAAATCAATGGGATCGCGATAAAGGTAGACTTTGGGGAGCCGGACAGAAGGGCGGAGAACAGGCTCATTCACTGAAGTACCTCCATAAGTTCCTTCAGCAGCAAGAGGTTCTGATGATCAATGCCAGACACTATGACGCCATTAGGGAATGTAACCGTCATAGAAGAAGCTTTCACACGAGCTGGGAATACATTGTCTTCTAGTACCGCAGGCACAAAGGAGCTGGGAGTGGTTTCAGAGTTTACATGGATAGCTTGCAGCTTGCGCTTCCAGTAACTGAACTGGGAGGAGCTAACCCCATGTTGATCACACCAGGCCTTCTGGCTTAACCCTGACTGCTGCCAGGCATTTACTCTCTGCAACCAGAATTCAGGGATGGTTTGAGATATCGACATGATGACCTCCATGATAACTGGAAGCCATGATTTCAGACTGGGTAATTAGACGGAAGGACGTGGGTTTATTTGGCGCTTAC
>OODV01000569.1 GCA_900299555.1 uncultured Endozoicomonas sp. | reverse complement strand
TTGCATCGATACCGCTGGTGACCCGTCTCAGCTTTCCCGTTCTTAACAACATTGAACGTTTGTTGACAATGGATACAGGCAACTTGAACTACAGCCATAGATGACTCAAAAAGACAGGAATGTATCAGATCAACAGCTCTGACACATCACCGAAATTTCCGAAAATTTTCTTATCAGTGAAACTATTCAAAATTTAAAGTGACTAATGGGATTTAGAATTTAGGACACTGAATGAAACCAAATATTAATAGTCAATACGTTAATCATTGGTCGATGCAAAAACCATCAGGCTATTCTTTCCAGCCAAGCGTAGAAAGTTCATATCAAGGCCAGGTTAATAACCCTCCAATTGATCAATGGCGTGGAGATGGGGGTAAATCTGTTCACGATAGAGTTTCCATACAGTTTATGCCACAACAAACAATGGTCAATATTAAGAGAATTGCTGTAATCCATTGCCCATTCAGAGGGGCAGCATTAAACCTAAAAACCAACGATATCGGAAAGAGTTTCGAATTACCTTTTCGTAGTTTTGGAGGGACGGATATTGTAATAGGAGGTATTACTTTTAAACCAAATTTAATAATCCGTCCTCACAGTATGAGCAGTCTTTACGCTCTACTACTTGATGAAAAAAATGATAAAGTTTTATCAAGTGACTTATTTAAAGGGGAAATTAGAGGTGAAGCAGTACATTTTAATATTGGTTCAATTTGGGGGTGTCTGAAAGATCAAGCAACTAACGATTTTTTGGACAGCGACCCAGAATATTATGATGGCGTGAGTCGAAATGAGGCTCTCGCAGAAACGCCTATTATTGAGCGGAAGACTTTTGTATAAACGTGTGTATTTTCAAAGCGCTTGCACCGGCGCTGTTCAAATTCCCGAGCCCGGCTAACGATATTAAGTACGCTATTATTGCTTGCCATGATGTGGGTTCTTATATGGATACCCAGTCAGTATGGTGAAATTATTTATTGTTCAGCAGGTAGGTGATTTCCGAAGATGGAGCTTTTTACTAAACTTCGGTTCAAAAGGAAAGAAAGGGAGATGGCAGGGCAAAAACATGAACATTTTTTGTACAGCTGATCAGGCAGGGTTTGTTCTCATTCATGCTTTGCTTTGTCTATATATTAACCAAAATCAAGCGATTGACGACGTTAGGTGACACTCCCTCCTGCTCATATCCAAAAACCGGTTTTGCACGCAAGCCTGTACGATTTTGCATCATTCAAGGGGGGGGGCAGTAGGGCTATAAATACGCCAGAATGGTCAAAATATGTTCATGTTTTTGCCCTGAGGGAGATGGATCCGATTAAAAGTAGTCACTGTCATAGTTTTAGTGCTAATCCAATCACCCCGAAAACAGATATTTCTTTTGCTGGCTTGACTGTTGATGCAGTTGGTGAAATTTCTTGTTTTTTAGATACATCCTATCTAATCAACTTGTGGGAAGTTTGTATCAAATCTCACAAAGTTTTCGCTTTACTGAGCGAATAGTGAGCATCATCGATAGACGGCTGTCTTTGAATAATCTGAGAGAATATAAAAATAACGATGCTGGGAATAGAAGTTTTTTTAAAGAAAATTATATTAGTAGCTCTGGAATTCATAAAAAACAAGGTATTTACGAAGATAGCGAGCAGCTGAAGGTAGAATCCATAGAATATATCTACGAAACAGGTCACTTACATTTGGGGAAATTAAGTAGCGGAGAATTTTTCATAACTGTTCCATCAATCTGCAGAGAACAAGCTGATTTATCTGGAGTAGTTCAGACTTAATCTGACATTTCTTTTCAAAAAAAGAAAAGGGTTACCGATTTAGAAAGAAGGTGAGTTCACTGAAATCTAAATCATTAAAGGTGACCCTTATGATTCACACCAACCAGAAAATCATCAAGCACAAGGTCGGGCTACTGAACCTTGCAGATGAGCTCGGAAACATCTCTAAAGCCTGTAAAACCATGGGTGCTGTCTTTCACCACACCAATTGATATTTTCCTGAAACCTGTTGTCAAAGGACTGA
>OODV01000570.1 GCA_900299555.1 uncultured Endozoicomonas sp. | reverse complement strand
ATCTCACCGGTTATGCACCGGGTTATCCACGGAATTAGTGGATGATTAAAGTTATCGGTCAAATGGACGACTGCTTTCCCATTCCTCCCCAGTATGAACAAACAGAGTCTCGACCTTGAGGCTACGGGCCAATGCATTCTGGCGATGGCTTCCAGAAATTTTTCAATGCGTTTGTTCATTGGCTTGTCCTTTCGGTTAATTTGTTGTCATGTACAGTTAGGCTATACAACTTTTTGTTATCAATATAAATTAGTTAATTATCAATTTCTTGGATGATGAATAGGGCTCTGACGGGAAAGAGAGGGAGCATGCGGAATTATGAAGCTACTGTCGCAGTCAGAATTCGCTATACGTCAAGGCTGGAGCCTACAATATGTGGGAAAACTGGTCGGGTCTGGCAAGATTGATCCAGAGCAGGCAATGGCCGCCATTAAGGCCCAACCGGAGCCTTCCAACGAACTGAGAACACAGGGCAAAAGCGAAACTCCTCTTCCATCAGCCCCCACAGACTCACGACAGGCGGTGGATTTCGTCACAGCCCGCAACATGCGGGAAGCCTTCAAGGCCAAGATGGAATATGAAGAGAAGGCAGGCAAGCTGACCGAGGAGGCTCCCAATAGGGTTTTGATTTTCACCGGTGCTAACTCAGCCGCAGGTTTGCGCTGCATACCTGCCCGTTTTCTGTTTACGGATGATGTGGATGGTGAAGGCAGTCCAATCAATCTGGCCATCAAGTGAACTGTCACTTTCAGCCGTAACCGTAAACTCCTGATGGTCAGCACGCCCAATATTACAGAGACCAGCAAAATCGAAGCGGCTTATGAGCCCAGCGATAAATGACACTATCTGGTTCCCTGCAATGGCTGCGAACACTCCCAACCGATCGTCTTGGCTCAAATCATTTTTGATAACTATGACTCGACAACCACACTGTTTGAGTGTGTGCTGTGTGGCCATAAGCATTATGAAATAGAATAAGAAAAAGACAAACCCAAACTTCTCAGTAATGGTCACTGGCAGAATGCGGTTGAGGATTTTTTAGCGGCCAAGAGTAATCCTATTCAATTCAAGGACTGGACCAATACCGTCCTTGTTGAGACCTGGGCGGAAAGAGGCGAAACCGCTGAGCACGCTTTGCTCTATCAGCGACTGGAACATTATCCGGCAGAGGTGCCCTGGTGGGTGGAAATACTGAACGTAGGTTGAGACGTTCAGGATAACCATTTTGAGTTTGAAGTGACTGGCTGGGGTGCTGGAGAGGAAAGCTGGTCTATTGATTATGCCCGTTTATACGCTGATCTATCCCGGCAACCAATGTGGGATGCCCTGGCGGATATGCTGCATAAAACCTACATCCGTTAGGATTGTACCAGAATGAATGTGGCACAGGTCTGTATCGACTCGGGTGGTCACTACACCAATGAGGTATATGCCTTCTGTCGTAAACAGGGCTCCGATTGGACAATTCCAGTCAAGGGATCATCGCAGACTGGCAAACCGATCGCCACCTTACCGAAAAACAAAAACAAGAAAAGGGTCTACCTGAACCTGATCGGGATAGATACTGCGTTTGAGCGAAATAGAGGGAAACACGCTCTATCGCCAATAATGTAGCACCAAGGTCAAAGCGACCAACATTCCAATCAGTATGGCGATCGACTGCTTAATTTGGTCACTGCTCAGTTTACGGGAGTCTGTCTCATCAGTCCGTGAGCTGGTGAGCAAGCTCGGTGCCAGATTAGCCATCATCAAAAAACATCCAAGAAGCAAAACAGAAATAACAACGGCTTTCATTAACGGCAAGCACTCCATCACTTTATAAGGAAAAACACCCTTGTTCGACTGGATACGGCAGAAATGGTTGCAGCCACTGGCAAAAAATATTTAGCTGGATTAATACAACAAGCTCAGCTTTAGAGCATAGATATTACGGACGTCCGAGAAGTTTATTTCTAAAATTAATAAGGTGGAGTAGTTCAGACTTAATCTGACATTTCTTTTCAAAAAAAGAAAAGGGTTACCGATTTAG
>OODV01000587.1 GCA_900299555.1 uncultured Endozoicomonas sp. | reverse complement strand
ACGGGATTGATAAAGCGGAGTTCAATGTCTCGGAAGTCTCCTGCATCTATGATCGCTCCCAGTCTTTTAAGTTTGGCTCTGCGGGTGCAGTCCAAATGGCCATCTACAACAAAACCATTCAGGCCAAAACCGTCGATAAGTTTGATTATATGGAACACAAATGGGAGCAAAGCACCCAATTAGAAAATGGTTGCAGTGGTTATGAGCCTGAGTCCGATGCATTCCGCTTTGAGATACGGTTTCATCATTCTGTGATCCAGCAATTTGCCCTGGGAACCTGCAACAAAGAAACCGGTGAGATTGGCGTTAAAATGAACACCTACTCCGAGGTCATCAAGCATATACAGGCACTCTGGCTCTACGGCCTGAAGTCCTTCAAACTCAAGTATAACACCAACTACCTTGACCCCATCTGGACAATCCTGCAGGACGATATCATCTTCAAATATCCTGAATCCGCCTACAAAGAGAACCTTCACTACAAACGGTACTACAAAAAAGCGACCTCATTCTCCGGCAAAAACTACCAGCTTTACATCGGTAACTTCCTGTCCGCCTGTGCACGAAAAGGATTGAAGTTCAAAAAGGTACTGAAAGAACTGCAAGGAAGCATCATCTGGACAGATATTGCCGACCACTACGAGAAAAACAACACGACTGAACATCAACTCATTGAGCGACTGAGTAACTCCTATCAGGAAAGAATGCTGATGGGATACAGCATCTAACCAGTCCTGAAAATGGCGCAGAAAGGGGATAAACCCCACTCTGCTATTTCTTGGTGGGACGAATCTGCTGCTCAAGTGAGGAGTGATCTTTAAGTAAAACGTGAAGAATTTCCAATATGGCCACCAGTTCTTCGACTTCGGAATTACAACTCTCGCGAATCACCTTGGTGGTGTACTGGCTCAGTTCTGAAATTTCATGACGCTTTTCTTCAAGCTGATTTTTGGTCAAATGAATCAGGGTACAGAGCATGGAGTTAGTGAGTGTTTTCATGATGTTTACCTCGTTTTCTGAATGTAATTTGTCAAGGAACGACAGGTAAGGACGTGTCCAAAAAATGTTTTGTCCGAAGAGGCAACAGATTTATTGGACTAAGTCGGGTGTTGTTCAGCAATTCCCACTGAAGTGATTCGAGATAACAGCACCAAGGCTTCCAGCCAGTT
>OODV01000574.1 GCA_900299555.1 uncultured Endozoicomonas sp. | reverse complement strand
GTTACCTCGGCACCTTCACCCCGACCATCAGCAACAATACGACGGGGGATGGCACTGGCCAGGTGGACTGGACCTTCAGCGTGCCCGGTGGGGATATTGATTACCTGGCCAGAGACCAGGTGGTGACCCAGACCTACACCGTGACCGTCAATGATGGCCAGGGCCGCACCGTGGATCAGCAAGTCACGGTGACCATCACTGGCACCAACGACGTGCCCACCATCACTGCCGCCACCAATGTCACTGGCGCCGTGACTGAGATTGTGGATGGAGCGGGTGGCGAGAACAGCACCACCCTGTCCGACAGTGGTTCCTTCACCATCGCCGATGTCGACCTCACCGATGGGCAGACCGTCAGCATCACCTCCGACACCAGCGGTTACCTGGGCACCTTCACCCCGACGGTCAACAACAACACCACTAATGATGGCACCGGCCAGGTGGACTGGACCTTCAGCGTGCCCGATGCCGACATCGATTACCTGGCCAGAGACCAGGTGGTCACCCAGACCTACACGGTGACCGTCAACGATGGCCAGGGCGGTACCGTGGACCAGCAGGTCACCGTGACAATCACCAGCACCAACGATGTCCCTAACATTACCGCCGCCACCGATGTCACTGGTACGGTGACCGAGATTGTGGATGGAGCCAGTGGCGAGAACACCACCACCCTCTCCGACAATGGCAGCTTTACCATCGCCGACGTCGACCTGACCGATGTCCAGACCATCAGCGTCACCTCCGACACCAATGGGTACCTGGGCACCTTTACCCCAACCGTCAGCAACAACACCACTAACGATGGCACCGGCCAGGTGGACTGGACCTTCAGCGTGCCCGATGCCGACATCGATTACCTGGCCAAAGATCAAACCCTGACCCAGACCTACACCGTGACGGTCAACGATGGTCAGGGCGGCACCGTGGACCAGCAGGTCACCGTGACCATCACCGGCACCAACGACGTGCCCACCATTACTGCCGCCACGGATGTCACTGGTGCGGTGACTGAGATTGTCGATGGTGCCAGTGGCGAGAACAGCACGACCCTGTCCGACAGCGGCAGCTTTACCATCGCCGACGTCGACCTGACCGATGTACAGACCGTCAGCATCACCTCCGACACCAGCAGCTATCTGGGCACCTTTACCCCAACCGTCAGCAACAATACGACGGGGGACGGTACCGGCCAGGTGGACTGGACCTTCAGCGTGCCGGATGCAGCTATTGATTACCTGGCCAGAGACCAGGTGGTCACCCAGACCTACACCATCACCGTGAATGACGGCCAGGGCGGCACCGTGGATCAGCAGGTCACGGTCACCATCACCGGCACCAACGACGTGCCCACCATTACTGCCGCCATCGATGTCACCGGCGCGGTGACCGAGATTGCCGATGGAGCCAGTGGCGAGAACACCGCCACCCTCTCCGACAGCGGTAGCTTCACCATCGCCGATGTCGACCTCACCGATGGGCAGACCGTCAGTGTCACTTCCAACACCAGCGGGTACCTCGGCACCTTCACAACGACGGTCAGCAACAACACCACTAACGATGGCACCGGCCAGGTGGACTGGACCTTCAGCGTGCCCGATGGGGATATCGATTACCTGGCCAGGGAGCAGGTGGTGACCCAGACCTACACGGTGACGGTGAATGATGGCAACGGTGGTACCGTGGATCAGCAGGTCACCGTGACCATCACCGGCACCAACGATGTGCCCACCATTACTGCCGCCACCGATGTCACTGGCGCCGTGACCGAGATTGTCGACGGAGGTACCGGTGAAAATACCGCTACCCTGTCCGATACCGGCAGCTTTACCATCGCCGATGTTGATCTCACCGATGGGCAGACCGTCAGTGTCACTTCCGACACCACCGGTTATCTGGGCACCTTCACCCCAACCGTCAGCAACAATACGACGGGGGACGGCACCGGCCAGGTGGACTGGACCTTCAGCGTGCCCGATGGGGATATTGATTACCTGGCCAG
>OODV01000575.1 GCA_900299555.1 uncultured Endozoicomonas sp. | reverse complement strand
ACTCAAATCGATAGGGTTCCAGCAATTTCAGTAGCTTTTTCAGTGTCGCATCCGTTCGGCGACCAAATGCATGGGCAATTATCCGCTTGAAGCGTGGCTCCCAAGCATACCAGAGCCAGCGTTGATTTTTCTTACTGCCCACGAATGACCACTGTTCATCCATCTCGCAGATCAACTTAACCTTCGCATTCTCGAATGGAAACTCTGTTACTGCTGGCGGCGATAGTCTTTTAAGTGGGCGATGACAGTGGTTCGGCTGATATTGAGGTATCGCTCAATGTCTCTGACACCAGAGCCATTATGGGTTAGCCGGACAATCCTTTCATGTATACCTGGTTGGTTAGCGTTGTAGAGATAATCCAGCTGAAAGGTCTTGTTGCAACTTCGGCATAGGAACCTCTGGAGCCCTGATCTGGCCTTTCCATTTCTGACAATATCATCAGATCTACGACAGTGAATACAGACAACTTCAATAAAAGCCATGGCAGTACAGAACAAAAGACTGGCATAGTAGCAGACTTCAGTTTAATTAATAGCCATCAACTCTTTTGAACCTTCACCACCAAGTGAAATCATATATTTCTGACCGACTTTCTCAAACACTAGTATAACTTCAGCTTCAAATGATCTGAAGCAGTAAAAATAGACACCGGATAAAGCTACTTCTGCCAGCTCATATCTTTCAGGACTCACATATCCCAAAGAACTGTGCCGACATGCCCGATTATAATCAACTTCGATGTATTCAAACGCCATCTCGCGCATCTGATCTCGATTCATCATTGGCTCATAGAGCTCTGCCTCAAATTTCAAAGAATGAAAGAAGCTTTCAACACAGGCATTATCCCAACAGTCACCTTTACGACTCATACTTTGTTGTAATCCATTTTCGCAGAGGATATTTCGAAAACATCTGAGCAATACTGACTGCCTCTATCGCTATGGAAGATTGCACCTTTGGGAAATTCACGACGCCATAGAGCCATATTCAATGCATTGCAGGCCAGGCTCGATTTCATGGTGGTGTCCATCGACCAGCCGATGATTTTGCGAGAGAACAGGTCGATGACGACGGCCAGATATAGCCAACCTTCTGTCGTGTGTAGGTAAATGATGCCACCTGCCTACTTCTGATTAGGTTTTGTCGCCGAAAAATCGTGCTTCAGTAAGTTGGGTGCAATGGACCATTAGTGCTTGCTATCGGTTGTCACTTTAAACTTCCCTGCCGCTTTGGGGATAAGCTCCTGCCGTTTCATGCTGGCCTGTATCGTTTTGAGACAACAAGGGAAACCATTCTCTTCAAGGTCTTTCTGGATACAACGAGCGCCTGAACGACCTTTGGTTCGATGAAAGGCTTCCCAGATTAACAGGTCACGGGCAGCCTGGCTCTCAGCTCTTTGGTCAGGCTTATTACGGTGCTTGAACCAACGATGGAACCCACTTCGAGAAACGCTCAACACAAAGGCCATTCCAGTTAGAGAGAACTGGCTATAGTGTTTGAGCATAAAGCGGAAACGCTCTATTTTTGATGCTTCGCGAAGTAGGAGGCTGCCTTTCTTATGATTTCAAGTTCCTCTGCCTGCTCAGCTGACTGCCGCTTAAGCCTGGCATTTTCAGTGTCTAATGCTGATTCGCGTTCACTGACCGTTTTTTTCCGGTTGGCAGCAGTACGTCAGGTATAGAGTTGAGATTCTTTCAGGCCAAGTTCTTTTTCCGCAGAGGGAGCGCTGGTTTTCTCAGCAAGCTTCAATGCTTCAGCTTTGAATGCTAGGGAGTGGAATTTTCTTTTTTCCTGGTAGTCATTGGTCACCTCACGGAGTGATTTTACTCTCTTATGGAGGTGTCCATAACTACCGCCGCACATCAGCCTCTACACTCCCGGCAGAAGTAGTGTTGGAGCCCTGATGAAGCTTTCCTATTTCTGACCACACTGTTGTCATCGCGCTGTGTACGGGACAAAAATCCTGAAAGCCAGAAATGGCAAGACTGGGAGGGTAT
>OODV01000580.1 GCA_900299555.1 uncultured Endozoicomonas sp. | reverse complement strand
ATACCCACCTGTTCGAAACCAGTAGCTTCGGGCGCTTTCATGATTTTCCCCTAGGACGATGGCATGCGGTGTACATCCGATTTAGCTGATAGTGTTCCAAAGGCATATGGAACAAAGTCTTCGAAAAGGTCAATAAAGACTGTGATATGGAATATCTTATGGTTAATGGTTCAATCGTTCTGATTCATCAACATGGAGCCTCAAAAGAGAAGCACGAAATTACGAAACCGCTGGAAAATCAAGAGGTGGATTAATCACCATGATTTATATTGTCACTGGTGCATTGGGCAATCCGGTACGCTTCATTCTCACTGCAGGGTAAGCATCAGAGTAAGGTCAGGTTTGGAGGAATGTCAGCAGACTTAGTTCTCGCAGATAAAAGGGTATGGCGCTGATTCGTTCATTCAGTTTTCAGGAGTTAATTCAGCAGAAGATATGTAATAACGAATGCTGATACCATTTGTATTAAACTCATCACCTTCCATTTTTGCTGATGCAACAATACCCAGAGTTCGTAACTCTTTCCAATCAAAAGACAGATTAGC
This sequence comes from uncultured Endozoicomonas sp., assembly GCA_900299555.1. Lineage (GTDB taxonomy): Bacteria > Pseudomonadota > Gammaproteobacteria > Pseudomonadales > Endozoicomonadaceae > Endozoicomonas. The sequence continues at coordinate 1,377 of OODV01000580.1, read as the reverse complement.
GAGCCCATCACACATGTCACTTACAATGTGTAGTTGGCCTTCCATTCGGTCGTGATTTTTTTCTTCTGTCTTGAAAATACCCCTATCCCAAATGATCTTCCAAGAAAAAATCGCCTTCTTCTATCTGCGTAACAAAACCGGTTCTTGAATTAATGAAGTATTTACTCTTCAAGAAGTCACCCGTCCTCTATTTACTTTCTGCAATAGATAACTGAGCTTGAATTCATGCTGGCCCTGGTAATACAAAACAAATACCAGAAGGAACAAAGCAAATTGCAGCCAGGCAGGTGTAGCCAGATAATTCAGCAGAACCCCCATGCCATTCATCAGTGCAGCGATAATCAGCAGAATAACCAGTGTCTGTCTTGGGCTGAAACCCGCACGCAAAAAGATATGGTGGGCATGTGTTCGATCAGGCTTGAAAGGGCTGTTACCCTTTTTGATGCGCCGAAGTACGGTAGAGACCATATCGATTAATGGCAGGCCTACAAAAAATAGCCCGGTGACTGCTTCAAATCGTGGGCCACGTGTTGCTGTAGTATGACTGCAGTAGCAGATCATCATAATCAGGGTGAACCCGATCATCATGCTGCCTGCGTCGCCCATAAAAATTTTTTGTCCCCGACTGAAGAGTTGAAGATTAAAGATCAGAAAAGCCAGAATGGCTGCCACCAGTGTGAAAACAAACTCCTGCAGGTGGGTATGAAACTCCATTGTGATCAGGATGGATACAAGAGCAATAATCGCAATGCCTGAACTTAATCCGTCCAGGCCATCGATCATATTCACTGCGTTGATAATTCCAAAACACGCGATCAGGGTAAAGGGAATCGCAATAAATAACGGCATGGTGATATCCCCCATGCCCACCAGGTTACCCAGGTTGGTAAAGATCAGCCCACTCCAGTACATCATAATGCCGGTGGCAATGAATGAGCACATCACCCGAACTTTGACACTGAGAGCAAACCGATCATCTAGCACGCCCACAACTGTGAGCAGGCCCGCAGAAACATAATACGCTGTGACCGCCACACCGTTTACCAGAAAAAGGAGGCCCACACATAGGATGGTCAGGTAAATCACCAGACCACCAATTAACGGCACAGCATCTTCATGAAGCTTTCTTCCATTTGGCTTATCCACTAACCCTATTCTTCTGGAAACAGGTATCAGGATTTTGATTAAGGCAAATGTCAGCCCAAAGGAGAAAACTGCCTTAAGAAGTGTTTGTTCCATAGTGTAGTTGGCATGAATAGAAGGTTTTGAGTAGTCAGTTTCCAGTTTGCAGAGTTAGAAGAGTAGTGAATCTGGTGTCGCTACAGGGAAAAATCATGAAACCCCGCACCCCGCGAGGACTTCAGACAGATATTGAGT
>OODV01000585.1 GCA_900299555.1 uncultured Endozoicomonas sp. | reverse complement strand
CTAAATCGGTAACCCTTTTCTTTTTTTGAAAAGAAATGTCAGATTAAGTCTGAACTACTCCATATTAAATTGAAGACCAAACCAGGAGGTGCTCTCAATTATACCAGCCAAATTAAAGAAGCTGTCAATTGAAGTATTCCCAGGTAATTACATCCCAGTCGTTCGTATCAGGTTGCCATTCTTCTAACTGCTTCAGCTTCTGAAATAATCTTTATACACGGTTTCGCTCCCTGTACAGTTTACGATCATACAACCTTGGCTGTAAACCTGCCTTTTCCTGGCGGAATAACAGGTTCATCCCCCGCACTGCGTATAGCCAGAATGAATGCATCTGAGTCATATCCTTTGTCCGCAAGAATACAATTTACAGAAAAGCCTTCTATTAATGCATTTGCCTGGTCGTATTCAGAAGCCTGACCTGCTGTCAGTATCAAGCAAACTAGGTTCCCCAAGGCATTTACAGCCGCGTGAATTTTAGTTGTCAGACCACATCTTGACCTGCCAACCGCTTCATCATGTTGAGATGTTTTTCTGGTACTCCATATTGGTGAACTCGGTAAATACTGCCGTCTATCATCAAGCACTCAAGGTCCTTATCCTTAGAAAGCACTTCAAAGATATTGCCCCATGTTCCTTTGTGTCACCAATGGTTATAGCGGACATAAACTCTGTGCCAGTTGCCGAAGGACTCTGGCAATCCACAGAACGGCTTCGAGAAACTTGCGATTATCTTTGGCCGTCACTCCGCAATCTGATGATTTTCCAGGCAGAGGTCTTTGATTCGATTCCATTGATCATTGCGAAGAACTATACGAGGTATGGCTGACTGAAAAAGCTGCAAACTATATCTCAAACATACATCTGTAAACTAATTGCCCCTAGTTCACATGCATGAAACTAAAGTACAACTTATTGAATACTGAGCACTGAAACAGGGTTTAAAAACTGATCTAAACTCACTCTCTTTCCTTATTCATCAGGTAAGAACGTGCTCAATAAAAGTGAAGCCAGACTTGTGGGCATTACGGCTCTTGGTGGCCTGCTGGAATATTACGACTTCATCATCTTCGCCCTGATGGCAGGCTATCTGGCCAACCATTTTTTCCCAAACTCAGATCCACATACCTCACTACTGACAACATTTGCCACCTTCTCCGTGGGTTACCTTTCCCGTCCATTAGGTGGTTTGCTTTTTGGTCATCTTGGAGATCGCTACGGACGGAAATGCACTTTTGCTGTAACGGTTCTGATTATGGCGCTTTCTACCACGGTGATAGGCTGCCTCCCTTCCTATGCTCAGATTGGAATCTGGGCTCCAATACTACTGACCCTGCTCCGCTTACTGCAGGGCTTTTCGATTGGAGGAGAAATTCCCGGCGCTATTACTTTATTGAGTGAGAGCAATCAGAAACATCTTGGGATTATCATTAGCCTGCTGCTATTTGGCGTACTCAATGGCCTCTTGCTGGGACACCTTATCCATAGCCTTCTAACTCACTGGTTAGAACCACAAAGTATGCAGAGCTGGGGATGGCGGCTGCCTTTCTGGCTGGGTGGAAGTCTGGGAATTTTCAGCTACTTCATCAGAAAACATATTCATGAGTCCAAACTATTTCTGGAACTGAACAACCAAAAGCTGCGACAACAGATTCCAGTGCTGGTTTTAATTAAGTCTTATAAGAAAACAGTTCTTGCCGGTATCCTTCTTGTTCTCAGCTTTAGAGCTTAGGTATTACGGACGTTTGAGAAGTTTATTTCTGAAATTAATAAAGCATTTCCAGTGTAACTTCTGAACTGGCCAATTCTCTTATATTACCGACTCTACAAGCAGTCTATGCTGCTCTGGGTTTCGAGCTTAATGTTCG
>OODV01000600.1 GCA_900299555.1 uncultured Endozoicomonas sp. | reverse complement strand
CTGATTGGACACCCTCTAGAATCCAGCTTTAAGAAGTGCGTAGCGGGAATCGCTGGGTGTTGTTCAAAATTACAACTATTCAGCAGGAGGTAGGCTTTCAGAATAAACCTGACGTACAGACTTAACCCCCTAAACATAGCCCAAATTGAGGTTGAACCAGCACATGAAACCGCAGTGCAGAGCCTTTATTGCCAAGTGATGAGCTGTTAGTAGAAGACGATGGAAGAACAGTAAAGATTTTCTTTAATTATAAAGCTCCAACTGATACTTTAGTTCGGTTTTTGTAAGCAACGGTTCACATCATCGAACCAATATTACATCCCAAAAATTGTTGTTGGGCTGTTTGATATATGTGCTCCCTGATGTCAGTAAAAGGCAGAAGTCAAAATCGACGGGCGGTAGCGTGCCTGATGGTCATCACTCACAATCTGTTATATGAGCATACAGTTCAAATACGAAATCGGTGACCTTACTGAACTTCCAGAGTATATAGCGTAACCCACAATTCTCGATAAATACTGGCAAATGATTTAACCACATGTTGTTAGGTAGGGATATTGTTGATCAGAACTATAAACTTGGTTAAGAAGATAAAGCAAAGAGTAAAGAGCTTGTAAGGTATTTATTAGCTCACTCTAAACCAGCTGAAGGTAATATGGTAATTGCTGGCAAGGTTGTCAGCAAAGAGTTCTATCAAGAATCTGAATGGCGCTACGTACCTAAAAACGAAAATATATCGGATTGCTTAAATAAAAAAATATTCGAATCTTCAGATAAACTAGAAACATATAATGAGCTAACGAAAAAAAAACTGTTCGATAACTTTTACTCCTAAAGATGTTAAATACATTATCGTGAAAAATGATTCTGATATTCCTGATATGGTTAATTTTATACAGAATGAGTTAGATCATTTTCCAAGTATTGAACTAAAGGTATTAGTGCCTAGGGTCACCTCACTAGAGAGTATCATTAGAGATTTGTAGTGCTAACAAGGTCTTAACGCCGGATTCGTAACAGTTGGCTCGGTTCCGCTTCGCTTTACATTTTAGCCAACTATTACTCACCGCTTAAGGTGGCTTTATGTATTTGGAGGAAAAATGGAAGATATGGATTTGGCGCAGGTGATTTCGAATCAAATTAATAACACGCCAGTTGGGGAAGATGTCACTATCAACTTCAAAGGGGCACCAATTAGCGTAGATATACAGATGGAATTCATTGGAGGGTGGGTTATTACTCAAACTGTAATACCAGGAAACTCATTCACATTTACAAGGGATGAAGACCAATACTTGAAGTCGATCAGTATCATATTCAATAAATATGAAGGTTTAAGTTGAAATACGTAACTATTGCTTGAACCAAATACATAATAGGGCATTATACTCTCACCTAACATATCGTCACTCGCATTCCAATAAAAGGAGTTATTTATTTTGTTTTCGGATTTTTTACAGTTTGGTTTTCTTGGGCTCGTCGGCCTGTTGATTACCTTATGCTATAAAATAGTTTCTATTGTTGAAACGAAAAATAGGCCGCTAGGTCATACGCTAACACTCCTTGGAGTTTTCACAGTTATTGCCATATCAGGTGGATCTGCTGGTTATTTGTGGGCTTCAAAAGAATTAGAAGTAATGCAAGCAAAGGAAAGCATCACTAAAGTAATTGAGTCCCAAATCAACAATATAAGAAAGTCGCATGTAGCAGAGTTAGCCCCTCTTCAAAAAGCATTAGATGACGCTGTAAAATCTCTCGAATTCAGCTCATTAAATGAAACAAGAAATGAGCATTTATCTGAAATAACGAGAATAAATGAAATAATAGACAGTAGAAAACATACTCATAATAAAGAAATAGAAGCTTTGAGTATTGCTTTTAATAACGAAAAAGCAACAAATAAAACAATTAAGTATTAAGTTGCCAGAATGAATCATGCCATACCAACTAACAGAAAATGATTTTGCGTATTTCATACCAAGACATGATCAAATTCTTCAAGAAGATTTTGTTTCTCTCTATCAAACCATATACCCTGGAGCCAAAGGGAGTGGGTTAGTCGGTGAATATACTCCAAAGGGTACAGAACTGATTCTTGCTCTAGATGAAAGAGAGCCAAATAAAAATATTTTTATCGGTGGTATTCTTGTGGATATCAAATCCGCAAATACTATTCACAAATTGGTAACATCTGTAAAAGAAGTTTTTAGACCAGAGATAGCATCAAACGAATGGATGATTAAAGGAAGTGGCGAGTGGGTAAAAGAAAATGAAAAACAAAAGGAAACTGATTTTGAACCTTTGACAAGATGGCTACTATGGACAAAGGCATTAAAGTCCATCAATCCATGCTATTCTTTTCATTCGGCAACATTAATATCAAAAAAATATCCTTTTAGCAGCTCAAACAAAAGAGCAAAAAACATTGAAAAGTATGAAGCTGCGTTTGATGCTGTTTTTGAATCATTAAAAGCACACAAATACGCTAATATTTCAATAATTATTGATAATGTATCAGGTTCCGAGAAAAAAGCTTTTTATAATTCAATAGAAAAATCAAAAAGTGAATACAATATTAACAATGTAACTATTGTTGAAAAAGATGAATTTGATGGGTTGGAAAGTTCAATATTACAATTTGTTGATATGCAAATCTATGCTTTAAGTAGATTTATCTTACCGACTGGCAGTGGAAACATACTTGTTGATTTTGAAAAATACCCCTTAGAGTATTTAACAAACAACTATAGGAATGGCTCGATAGAAAAACGTGACTGTCATATGCAAATTGCATCAGCAAAGTTTCATTTAATTAAAGATCTTTATCATAACCTTAGATTTTCAATCAAGAAAAATCTAGTTTTTAAAAATATTGATCGCTCATACTCATCGTGCTCCCTGCTTTCTAGAGAAACCAATAGAAATTACGGTAGAAATATCGATGAATTAATACACTCTTTCTGCTGTAATCCTCAACAGGCAGAACTAATGAGAACCGAGGAGTGGTAACTTAGATACAATGACTCACGCTGAGCGGTAAAAACTGACCTCCGAATAAAAGATAAGGGTTAGGTGTCATCACCAGCGTAAAAAGTCCTCAAAACACCAGTCCAAAATGACCTGTCGTTAAGTATAGCTTTTTGGGGTAGTCTGCAAGTCTGAGTAGTTCCAGGAAGTTAAATCTTTTACTAAGCTGACTCTCCCCGATCTTATTCAGGAGGCATGATTACAAGCAGGCCTTTGATAAATTCCTTCCTCTTGAGCTCATAATCATTAAAATGGTGAGCTATCGATAGCCAGGCTTCAACTCTTCGCTTAAAACCAGCACAATAAGAATGACGACTCAATTTTTTCTGAAGATTTTCAGTAAGTTCATTAAGCCTCTGTTGTTGTTGTTCCAGCTGGCCAAAACTGTAGTTAGGTTTTCCTTCAGAATGCAAAGCGATAAACTGTTTGGCTTTATTCAGCGTAAGCAAAGAGCGCATAAGCAAGCCATAAATACGTTCCTCGGAGTCTTGAGGGGTATTAAAAAGAATAGTGCGGGGGATATTAATTATAATTCCTTTTTTCAACAGCTCTGTTAATGGAGCAAGGTTATCAGCAAGGTACTCGAGCGTTCTGTTCATTAATTGGATTTCTGCTGCAACCGACAAGCACTTCACCGGCCTCTCTATGTCTGGCATGTAGACTGCCGCTACATTCTCCTTTTCTACTACCAACCTGTCGTCAATGCTTAGCTGAAGCCCTGTTCTTTTAGTTCTAAAATCTCCTTCCACCAGATGAATATTATAAGCTTTTGGTAGTTGGATCTCCGAACATCCTGGAATTGCATTTATCATCATTTGTTTGGGGATGTCTGCGCCCAATTCTGTATATTGAGCCCCAAGCTTTTCAAAGAGTATCCTGGCGGCTTCTTCAGTCCTGAATACAATGTCAATATCATTATATTCTTTGCAAAATCCCTGTAAGTGGCGTGAAAACGAACCGGTAATCAGTATGGGTGGTTGCCTATATATTTCATTGATTTCCTGAATAATTCCCAGGCATTTTTTTATCAATGGACTCAAATGCGAGGCCTGTTGATCCTGATCTGCCGGTATGTCTATTTTTAATAATTGTTTAATATTACTGGTTGCATCGTCACAATAAGTCGAAGATGAGTTACTGGTACTCATTACGACGTCATTACGATGATACCAGCATTTTGTAAATTTAACCCAGCTGTCGTCAATGAGTGCGAAATATTCCGTGCTTATAGTCTGTTGAAAAAAACTTTCCATCACAGGGTTGGCTGCATTATGTTGATCACCAGAGGCAAGCCCGCTAGAAGAGGTTTCTTCTCCTCTTTCACTGCTATGGGGCCTTAAGGTAACAGTTGGCCTTCTGCTTCCTAAGAACATTTCGTTCAACACGTCCACTTCACCGCTGCATTCTTCAAACCAGCATTTTAATGCATGATGCAATTTACTCCCTTTAACAAACTTCTGCAGACTGTCCATAACTTGATGCCTTTTAACGACACATCCATCAAGAACCAATTCCGCACTATAACAATGAGCCAGAAAGAAGAAATGTAAGCGTGAATTATGAAATGATCTCCTGAGAGTTTTAATTAATTGCAATACCTGTTCTGCTGATACTCTCTGATGATCAATTTTCAACTCATGCTGCATAGCCTTGAATTTCAATATACATCGCAGTCGATAATGCTCATCATCTTTGATTGATGCATTGTTTAAGATTGTCCAGGCCTGTTGAAATACATCATGAGCTTCGTCGGCCTCATCGTAGCCCTGAGGTTGGTTCAAGCGTTTCACCAGGAACTCAGTTTGCAGTGAAGAATGATCTCCGGGAATTTCATTAAACGCTTTTAATACTGTCTGATTATCCAGGTGGCAGCCGTTCAGTTCCCTAGCATTCAATGCCAACTGAGAATAAAAAACAGCTCTTTCGAGGAGCCAACCACCGCATTCATAATCTTTAACTACCACATCCGGTGTGACCTGCTGGCCATTCAACGGCAGGCCCCTCAGGCAACATTCCGC
>OODV01000586.1 GCA_900299555.1 uncultured Endozoicomonas sp. | reverse complement strand
CAAGATCAATAGACATTCATGATAAGGTTATCGGGGAGTTTATCTCCCGAAACCATTATCAACAGTTTTGATACATCACCGCAAGTACCAGTACCCGGTCGTTACGCAGTTCATAGTATTTAATGACGGCGAGGGCAGAGAAGGTTTTGCCCAGACCGACACTGTCGGCAATGATGCAGCCGTTGTAGCGTTCCAGTTTGTCGATGGCGCCCAACACACCGTCTTTCTGGAATTTGTAGAGTTTGTTCCAGACTAGGGTATCTTTAAAACCGGTTTTGCTTTTGATGATGCTGTCTTCGTCGATCTCTTCCAGAAAGTCTTTGAACAGATGATAAAGGGTCAGAAAGTAGATGAACTGGGGCGATTGATCCTTTGTCAGCTGGTTGAGCTGATCCAGCAGTAGCTGTTTGGCATCGCTGGCTGACGGGCTATCCCAGATTGCATTAAACCACTCCAGCATCCCTTGCGTAGCCGTGCTATCGGTGAGGCACATATTCATATCAAACTGATCAGACTCACTGAAGCCCAACCCCGTACTGGTGAAATGTGAACTGCCCTGGATAGCGGTGTCGTTATTGTCTGCTTTGCTGATATGAAAAAGGTTCTGGTTGGCCATGCTGGTGGAGCGCACCTCGACCTTTTGCTCGATCCACCCGGCGCACTCTTTGGCAATTTGCATCTGGTTGAGCTGGTTCCTGAGGCGGTGCTCAAAGCGGTCACCGGTTAACTCGGCAAAAGGCTTATCGTGGGCTATTTCGGTTTTCAGCGACCTGGACAACAGCAGGCGTAGTTCATCGACGGAAGATAATTCTTTCTTCAGCCAGTCAAAACCATAGATGGAGAATAAGCCAGAGAGTACCGACAGTTTTGATCCTTTGCTAAGGTGTCGGCGAAGCTCTTCACCCACCTTGCCATTCTGTTTGTTGTCCAGAAGCACGGCTACATTTCCATGTTGTATCAGCAGGTACGCTACCGCCCGTGGATTTTACCGCCGTCGTTTATCGACTTTGGGGAGCATGGGACCAGATAGCTCAGTGGTACAAATTTGAGAAGGAAATTATTGTACGCTTGTGAGGTGATTGGTGGTAGTCGTGTATTTGCGAAGGGGGCTGATATCAGGTGGCTTAAAGCGAAGCCCCAGACACTCAGTATTACTCAGTGGCTGGGGAGAACGAACTAAGCCAATAACGTGGCAGTTTGGAAGATGACGTGTATAGTAAGGTGGTTTAGCGGGCAGGCTGCATGGTGACATGCACTTCATTATTCAAAAACTGGTACTCACCCCGCTCTGGGTTACCATTGGCTTTCAGGGTCGCCATCTGGGGAAAATATCCCTCTTTTCTAAAAATGAAAATTTTCCCAGCTGCAGGGGTAAGCATGACATTGGCTGGTGTTACCCCTAGTTTCTTCTGTCCTGACACTGTTTGCTCATAAACCGTGATACCCTCCGGAGTACTGCGAAGGGCAACTTGCTGACCGGGTGAGCTGCCAGATTCTGTCAGTGAACTACAAC
>OODV01000588.1 GCA_900299555.1 uncultured Endozoicomonas sp. | reverse complement strand
ATTTTACTCAGCGTATAGAGAGGCAGAACCTGAATTTCAGGACACGTCTGAAGAGGTTGGCTCGACGATCTATTTGCTTTTCAAGATCAGAAGAAGTTCACGATAAAGTAATCGGACAATTTTTCTACCGAGAGTACTATCAACTCCTCTGAACCTCCACCGTTTTGTACAGAGTTAACCATTACCTCATATCGGGCACTATTGATTAACTCTGTATAATGTTTAGCAGAGTTCTAATTGTTGTTTCTGTCTGAGGCTGTCAGCTGTTTTCATTGCTGAAGTTAAGAGGCTGTTGTAGAAGTTATTGACCAATAGCTTCTACAACAGCCTCTTAGATTGCTCACTGTTTAATCCAGTTAACTTGTTTTACAGGCTCAATATGGTGTAGCCTTCTTATGTGAGTATATAAATTGGAAGATTGAGAAAAAGGTCTATCGCATGTTAGACAAAGAAATGGTTTAGTCCCTGAGTGAATATAAGTATGTTTTTTTAAACCACCTCTTTGAGAGAAACTTTTTTTACATAAATTACATTTAAATGGTTTTTCATTCGGATGAATCGACCGATCGCGCACACGACATGAAAAACCTCTTTGGGATTTTTTACCACACTTTGGATAGCTATATATAAATTTTTTATCTTTATATTCTTTTTTAACTTGATCAAAGCTGGATAATTTTTCAACCCTGTTATTTAAATTGTTTAGCTGAGGCAAGGCTAAAGCAACAGGAATTTTTTTGTAGAAGGCTGGATTCGATTGATGATTTAACTGAGTATGGTCTACTGGAATCAGACCAAAGAGCCTTAAAAAAGATACTTGTTGTAAACTAGTATTATTGTTCAACATTGAATTAATGGGTTAATGGGTTAATGGGTTAATGGGTTAATGGGTTAATGGGTTAATGG
>OODV01000591.1 GCA_900299555.1 uncultured Endozoicomonas sp. | reverse complement strand
CTCAAGGTCAGATTCTGCCGCTCAATCCGCTGAGTAAAGTACTTTCCAATGATATGTTTATCTTCTGGTAAACAGGATGTGTATGGCTGCCAGTCATCTGTGCAGTAAAAACTGACTTTGAAGCGGGCCAGACGCTCCAACAGCTTTTTGAGCGTCTCTGTGCTTCTGGAGCTGAACGCGTGGGAAATGATCTTCTTGAAACGTGGCTCCCATGCATAAAACAGCCAGCGTTGCTGCTTCCTGCTACCAACAAATGACCACTGCTCATCCATTTCGAAGATAATCTTGACCCGGGCATTTTCGAAGGGGAGTTGTGTTACTGTTGGCGGGTCGAGTTTTTAAGCGAGCCAATGCAGTCGCTGGACTGATCTCAAGGACACGTCCGATATCTCTGACCCCAGAGCCATCCATGGCCATCTTTATGATCTGCTCATGAGTACCAGGCAGATTGCCGTTATAGCGATACTCAAGTTGGAAGCTCTTATTACAGTCCTTGCATCGATACCGCTGGTGACCCGTCTCAGCTTTCCCGTTCTTAACAACATTGAACGTTTGTTGACAATGGATACAGGCAACTTGAACTACAGCCATAGATGACTCAAAAAGACAGGAATGTATCAGATCAACAGCTCTGACACATCACC
>OODV01000592.1 GCA_900299555.1 uncultured Endozoicomonas sp. | reverse complement strand
TGTGGTGGCGTGGCTGAAGAACGCTGACAACGCGCGGGCGCTGACCGGGAAGATCACCCCGGCGCTGAGGCAGGTGGTGGAACGGGTGCTCGCGGATGCCCTGGCGGAGCAGCTACTACCCGAGGGCAGTGAGGATGGCACTGAGGCCTTTAAGGCAGCCGTCCAGCCTTACCTCCATGGGCTGGTTGAGCAGTTCCTGGACCGTGCGATCAACTACAGCTTGGAACGGGTCGTGGCCTGGGCCGAGGGGCACGGCGACGACATCACAGGGCTGGTACAACCGGAGATCGAGAAAGTCCTGTCGGGAGCCCGTCAGGAAGTGACCGAGGCGATCCGGGTACAGCAGCAGCGGCTCAGCCAGATGGCCAGGCAGGACCGGGAAAAATCCCTGGGCGTGATGGCCCTGGCGCAGCGGGTGGCGTTGAACACCGAGATCCGTCACGGGCGGAAGGCAACGGATCCAACAGCGGTCGAAATGGTAACGGCAACCGGAGCCACGGCGGGTGGTGAACAGAAGCCTGCGTGGCAGCGGCTGCTG
>OODV01000593.1 GCA_900299555.1 uncultured Endozoicomonas sp. | reverse complement strand
GGGAAAGAGATCTGGAAGGAAAAGTTCATAGCCTGAATTTGACCTGACAGACACCCTCTTGAAAATCGGTAACTGTCAGGTCAGGTCTGAACTTCTACAAATGGCTTCGGTGTGACCTTTATGGCCAGCAACAATGTAAACCTCGTCGAATTCAACCTCACCTTCAAGGGTAATCTCTGGCTTGCGCTCAACAACGCCAATCCTCAAGGTGCTCGTCATGTAGTGGACATCGCTCGTGTTTAGATCAAGTTCTTTGGCGACCTGGTTGTTAGAAACGTTCAGCCCCATTAGGTATAAGCAGGCAACCCATACCTTTAAAGGCTGATGATGCCCCGAAAAAACGGTATCAGTCAGGTCATCGAAGAAACAACGACAAGCCTTGCACTGGTATTGCTGCCGGGCAGTATGAACATCATCATGGCCATTCTTTTTAGTATGAACAGACTTACAACTGGGACAGTAAGCGCCAAATAAACCCACGTCCTTCCGTCTAATTACCCAGTCTGAAATCATG
>OODV01000595.1 GCA_900299555.1 uncultured Endozoicomonas sp. | reverse complement strand
CGGCAATTTTTTTCTGACAGCCCATTGCGTCAATAGTTACCAAACTACCATTAATTTCAAGGAGTTTGAGAAGCTCTGGAATAGCTGTAACCTCATTGGACTTGGCATCCACTTTATACTGACCCAGTGACAATCCTGCTTCTGTGCACTAGGCATTAACCATGTGTATAGCATATTTACCGTTGTTCCAGGCAGAGCCTTTGACAGTCTTGCCATCAAGGGCCACGATTCTGCTGTCAGAAAGCTTCAGTCCGGAAAGAACATCCCGTATCCACTGGATAAAGATCAGTCGGAACTCTTCAGCATCAAGGACTGCGAATACCCGACTAAAAGTGATAGCGACAGGAATGCCGCCGGGTAGTATCAGGTGTTTTCGAAACCAGTCCTCTTTGGTTCTGGCGAACAATCGAATACTGTTCCAGTCATCTGCGCCGCA
>OODV01000598.1 GCA_900299555.1 uncultured Endozoicomonas sp. | reverse complement strand
TAGATCAGTAACCTACGAGGTCTTTATAGTGGTGGAGGCGGCGGTATTTGAACCCTAGTTTTAAATTAGGGTTCTCTATATTTTTCAATACGTTAGGAATTAACACGAATCAAAAAATAACCGTTTACACGCTATTTTACGCAGTATTACGCAATTTTCTGGACACTTTTTGGACACTTTGAAACGAGATTTTTGAAGAATTCAACACTTACTTTTTCACCTAAAAGTTCTTGCATTCCTTAGAACAGAACCTTAGCAATTGCCATCTCACAGACAACTTTTTGAAAATCGGTAGCAGTCAGATCAGGTCTGGAGTTATACAAATTATTTACAGGCTCAATATACATATCAGATCAACAGCTTTAACTCATACCCCTGCATTATAGGGGGCAAGCTACTACCGTTTCCTCTGAAGTCCTTCTAAAATAGCTTCTAATTCCTTCAACTTACTTTTTATATCACTTTCAAAACAATCATGCCTAATTGAGCTATCAGATATACTTATTCTATCATTCACATCTTGAATAGCACTATTGACCTCTTCTTCATCATAAACGCCGGATACTAGGCTTTGAAAATTTATCGAATCACTCCCCTGAGAGTCGTGATTATTATCTATTATGGTTTCCCGATGTCCTGTAGTTTTTTCAATTTCACTTTGTACAAATTCAAATAACTCTGAATTTTGATTGTTCTGAAAAACATGACCAACAAAATTCTCAATAATTACATCCATTTTTCCGTTGATTTTTGGCAGAACATCCATAACAAGTCTGTGTCGCTTATTTTCCAGTCTATAAACTTGTTCAGAACCCAACCCTTCCATTTCATTTTCAATACGAGTTATTTTTTTTAAAATTTCTTCTTTGTATTTATTTAATTTATAATAAGAATCAATTGTACTTTGACTGACTGCCATTTCATTTCTAAGAGCAGATGAATCATTCACATATTCTCTCAAACTTGACAATTTATCTCCATCAGTATTATGCTGCCCTATTAATTTTATTGATTTTTTCTGGCTAACTTCAGGTGTTGATTTTCTTTTTGATTTTATTCCTTTAACTTTTGTTCCTCTACCCTTATTTTTTTGCCACTCAGAAATCAAAGAAATTTCTTCTTCTGTAAACCCTGATGTTGATGTTGATGTTGAAAAATAAGCAAGTGATCTTTTTAGCAACTCTTTATATTGCGATCTAGATAAATGCGGATACTCATCTTTTAGATATTCATGTATCGCTGGTTTGACATGCCTTTCATTTTCAGAAAGCGATTTTAAAATTGCGCGCAAAGTCTTCTCAAATAATTTTTCACTATAGTTGAGACTAGGCCTTTTTTTAAAGTCAGTTTCTTCAATATCTTCTAATTGACTTCCCCTTTTCTGAGTTGATCCTCTAGCCTTATTTTTTTGCCACTCAGAAATCAAAGAAATTTCGTCTTCTGTAAACCCTGATTTTGATTTTGAAAAATAATCAAGCGATCTTTTTAGCAACTCTTTATATTGCATTCGAGATAAATGCGGATACTCATCTTTTAGACATTCTTCTATCGCTGGTTTGACATACCTTTCATTTTCAGAAAGCGATTTTAAAATTGCGCGCAAAGTCTTCTCAAATAATGTTTCGCTATAGTTGAGGCTAGGCCTTTTTTTTAATCCAGTTTCTTTACCGTCTTTTAATTGATTTTCCCTTCTATTAATTTCCAATGCATTTTTGCCGCTTTTTTTTGCATATTCCTTCAGCTTTTCTAAATTAGTTCGCATTGCAGAATTTCTTGCTTGGTCACTAAACCCCTCTTCTATCATAATAAAATCAGTATCAGAAACCTCTCCAGCTTCTACAAGCTGAGTTATTTTTTCTAATACCTTATTGTACCTACTTAGAATTCTATTATTCAACGCTTCAACATCAGCATTTTTTTCACCAATTTCTTCTTCAAAGAAGTCAAGATCATCAATGAGTTCACGTTCATTTTTTCCCACAAATTTACGATATGATGATAAATACAAATTATCCAATGCTCGCTCTTGTTGAGATTTTGGTCTGCTACCTCGTGATGTCCCTTGTAAAGGCTCTTCATCTCCGGCACCTCCCTTAAGCCCAACCTTCTCGAGCCTGCCATTACTTTTCCGGTACAGCCCAGGTACCTGTTTAGCAGTCTCCATTTCTCTTAAACTGAATAGCTCTGAATTCGCTTCCTTGTGCAAGGCGTATTTAACTTTCTGCCCTTTATGTGGACCACTTTTCGCCTCTATCTCAACATAATTGAGTCTATGCTGCCGGTCGAACTTGATTTTCCATCGCCTTCTCCCTCCGGCCCGGTTCTCTTCACAGCACACCAGCACCTTTTCAACCTTCCCGTCTTTTCCAATGTCCACTTCCTTGAACTCTTCCGGATGGAGGTAGCCGTGTTCGCTATGCCTCAGACGGTAGGTATGTTCAGTACCATGCTCCGCAGGTATAAGGCGGTATAGCCCATTACGGTGTCCTGTCTCCAGATGCACATAACGCTCACCATTTCGTACCGCAATCGGAAGCTGGTGTGACTCTTTTATACCCTTCATCCGACGGTGAGCACGATGCAGAGCTTCATTGATACCCTGTTCATACAAAAATTCACGGATCTTATCCATGTGCTGATCGACAAAGGCCTGCACTTTGGGGGGAACCTGTGTCGGGTGGTCAGCTGGTTTCCAGCCCGTTACCTGCTGCATTCGTTCACCGATGGCATGACTTATTTTGCTCAGTTGCCGGGTTACTTTGGTGTATCCACCTGTAATGCCATCCCGTGCAAGCTGGTCCAGCTGTTTCTGTATGCCTGCCTTTAGCGGCGAGTCGCCCTGTTCTTCCAGGTCCGCCAGTTCCGTCAACAGATTCAGGCGATCCAGCAACCGGGTCTCTCTGACTTTCAGCTGTTGGTAGCGTCTATCCAGGTTGATGTCTGGTACCGCTCTGGTCACTGGATTTTCTGCCACTTCTGACTGTACACCGGGCAAGTCAGCGGCCGGATCCTGTTTCGGGACTCCCTGCTCTTCTTCACCCGCCTTTTCAAGAACCTCTTCCTCCGGCAACTGGCCAATTCCTCCCCCCTCTCCAAAGGCCGCTGCGCCCAGCCCGATAAACAGACCGTCCCGCAGCCAGGTGCAGATGTCGTCCTGACCCAGCTGGATTGCCGTGACCAGGTCAACCAGTGCTGTTATGCTGGCCATACCCGGTATCAAACCAGTAAAGATCTCCACTGCTTCAATGGCAGTTTCCCAGCCTTCTATCTCCTTGACTGACAGGGAGGATTCAATCTCGCCATTCTGGATATCACGGATATGACTGCGCCATAAACCGCCTGCCAGCCCCATGCTTGAGAAGCCTTCCTTGAAGGCCAGGGCATACATCTGGCTTTGGGATAACCCGTAGAAACGATCTTTGAAGCTCTTCAGCACCTGTCGTTTGAAGCTCTTTTTCTCGTCATCGCTCATATGGTCAGCTTTCAGCAGGTGCTCTATATGATGCCCCAGACTCTCAATGGCCCCGTCCAGCTGCAGTATCGGGCTCACCGCCTCCAGAATGCCACACTGGTCGGCCACCTCGGCATGCTTTTTCGTCTGGGATAGTCGGGTTTTCGGAAAATGCATGGCAAGCATCTTCCCAACACTTTCAGGCAGTGTCTGATGTTCTCCAAACAGTGCCTTGATTTCATCCACGGTTAAACCGGTCTGGCCAAGGGTTGCCTTCAGGGTGATTTCAGCAGCCCTGCCCTGGTGGTCCAGGTTCAGGCCCTGAATAAACGCATCATATCTGGTCTGCTGTTCCGGCGTTTTTGGCAGTCCATGGCGATGCAGGTATTTCAGGATTTTTGATAACTCCTTGTTCCCCACATGATCAGGCACCTTGTGATGTCGCTTGCGCCTCGATTTTCCTGAACTGGAGATCAAGTCTCTGAGTTCCTGAGCCACTGCCTGTTTCTCATTATCGGTCAGTGTGTTGTTTGCCAGCCACTGGAGATCCTGTACTGAAATACCCTGTGGCTCAGGGGATAGTGTGGAGATGGGAGTACTGGTATTGGCTGGTAATTCTGTCTGCGCAGGATTGGCCGGGTTATCGGGATTTGGGGTGACCGCAGCTTTTGCATCTACTGTCGCACTGTCCAGAGAAGCCAGTGTCAGTGTGCTTATCAGGGAAAAGGGTTTTTGAGTGAAAGCCATCGGTAGCAGGGTCAGGGCCTGGCGAAGTTGCCTGTGACCAGGCAGCCAGGAGAATACGCTGGAATCCGGCTGAACTTCGGTGGATGCCTGTGCTGGTTGTTTAATGGAACGAGCCTCAGCTGAGCAGGGGGTAGTTACCGGTATTCCTGTTGTCACGGTGTGCAGGGAACTGTCAGCCGTTATCCAGTCGCTTTGGCTGGCTATTTTCAGCGACGAAGCATTTCCTGAATCTGAACCGATGGAGGGAGTAACCGAACCGGAAAGCATCTGCAGGCCACCGGTAAACACCTGAGAGCCCAGCATCAGAGCCGCCATGATGGTTTGTTCCGGTTTGACCAGTGGTTGGTCTGCTGAAACGTCATCAACAGGGCAGGGGATCATCGAAGCAAAGGGGGATCTGTTTTTTTCCAGCTCAATACTCTGGTTCCAGATCGCTCTGGCCTGTCCCAGACTCAATGGCTTTTGTTTTACCCGGGGGTGTTCAGGTCGTTTATCATTACACGGTAGCGAATCCTGTTTTTCGAGGGGCATGTACTGTTTCGTCAAAGGGTTGTACATCACCACACGGCGGGTGTTTAAGGATTGTTGTTCTGCCAGTATAAGACAATGGACTGATAAAATACCAGGACTGCTCTTCCCCCCAGAAGGCAGGCCGTATACCGATTTAGAAAAAGCGGTACCACCCTCTGACTGGGGTAATAAGCTGTTATTGTTTGCGCAATGCCCAGAATGCTGTTGATTAACTAAACTGAGTTGCATAAAGATAAAGAACCCTGCTTATGATGGTAAAATCGAGTTGTTAAAAAACTGTTCCAGCAAGATGTGCTGATCAATGATTCTTAACGACCTGACGGACACTCATCGCAAGCTTTTGAAGACAATAGCCGACTGTCACTAGCTGATGGGACAGAATCTCTCAAATCGCCAAGTTTCCCTACGGCTGGAACTCTATAAAAGCTTCGCTCGCTATAGCCGTCACCTTCAGGCAGGTAGCAACTTTAGACCAGAAACCTTGATTTTGCGTAACTGTGATTTCCACTTCATTGTTCTCCTCCTGTTTTTGAATTACCGTAATTTTGAACAACATCGTCCTTTCTCAAAAAAATCTGTTGCCCTGTGGACAAAACATTTTTTGGAAACATCCTCCTGCTGTT
>OODV01000602.1 GCA_900299555.1 uncultured Endozoicomonas sp. | reverse complement strand
GCAGTCCTTTGACAACAGGTTTCAGGAAAATATCAATTGGTGTGGTGAAAGACAGTTAGATGCAGATTTTCTTATATAACTATTTATATGCTTTTCAATCAACACCTCATTAAATGAACACTCAACAAAGTGATCCAATAGATTAATAAAGCAAGAGCTATTAAATATATCATTTATGTTTTTAAATAAAAAAACCTATTACTTCCAATGTGGCATTTTAAAACTTCAATATGTTTTATGTAACTTTCGATCCCAATACCTAGATTTTTTATTGCAATCAAAGTAGTTTCTTTGTAAAAATCAGTGGCAACTCTGCTATCCATCAAAGAAGGATGTATTAACAAAACCCCACTTTGTGCTGGTAAAATATATATGCTGCTACCTAAAGGGTTTTGAATCATTCCTTTAAAGGTTAGTTTAAAGCAAATATAGCTAACTAAATCATTTTTGATTATTATAGAAATATCGTTGTAGCAGCTTATCAGTGCTGATTTTATTCTTTCATATATCGTTTCTTTGGAAAAGAATCTGTATCTTTGCTCGCCAGCTAATATGAAGTTTTTATTTAAATTGCAATCAATTGCAAATGTTGATTGATTTCGGGAGGTTTGATTCGCAGAACAAAGAATTTTTGAAGCCAGGTCTGAATTTAAATTAAGTGATTTTAAGAAATCATGATTTATTGATGGATGTGTAAAATATTTTCTTATAATTGGCGAGTAATTTATAAGTATTTTATCTACTGAATCCAGTTTTTCATTAATTAAATTATTAGAAATATATCTGCATAATTCTTTTTCTTTTGGTAGTTTTATCCCAATTAGGAAATTTTTATTATGTTCATCTACTAGCGTCCGATTGAAATCCAGAACTTTGAGTGAATGGTCATGATCAGCGCTGGATTTAGGTAAGGGAGAATGTCCATTTAACACATTTATTTTGTCTTTCTTAGTTTTATGAGCCTTTTCTGACTCTACAGTACATATAGATTCAGAGCATGAGTCTGAATCTATATTTGATAGAGATTCGCAATCGCTATCTCTTAACGCATTAAGACTACAAGCTTTTACTATTGGATCCTCCGTGATAAAAAAAGGATAATCATTATCGTTATCAAATATTTTATCTGGATTATGTGTGACAACCTTTGATCGTGATGTCCTGCAATTGGAGCTAGTTGGGATATGAGCATAATTATTATATGAATACTTATTCATCTCCCATTCTAAGGGAATACCATATGTTGAGTTATCAAATAAAGTAGCACATTCTGTATGTAACCTAGACAGTTTGCGATTATTGGATATATGCAATGAATCATGATATGGCTTACCAATATCCATGTTGGCAGGTGGTCTTTCAACTTTAAACTGACTAAGTTCTTTATGGCTTTCTTTTATATATGAAGATTTCTTCGGCAGTATTAATTTCTGGAAAAAATCTTCAATTTGTTCTTACTCTTACTCTCTGTAAAAACAGGAGAAACTGAGTTTAGATAACTTCTAGTAATATTCAATTCATTCATGTATAAAATTTTCTTTATGATATAAAGTGAGATTTTCAATTAAGGTTAAACATCTTTATCAATCATTCAGCAAATATTCTAGGATAAATAATCATAATTTCTACGCGAGGTTCAGGTTATGTGTTGGTCAGCGATTCCCGCTACGCACTTCTTAAAGCTGGATTCTAGAGGGTGTCCAATCAGGCACTTATTCAGGCCGTGAGATATCGAACTGAATTATCAGCCAGGAAACAAGCAAGTTCAGAACACAGATTAAACAGGGCTACCAATGTCTCAACTATGTGGTATCTACTACCAGGGCAAAAACATGAACATTTTTTGTACAGCTGATCAGGCAGGGTTTGTTCTCATTCATGCTTTGCTTTGTCTAAATATTAACCAAAATCAAGCGATTGACGACGTTAATTGGTGACACTCCCTCCTGCTCATATCCAAAAACCGGTTTTGTACGCAAGCCTGTACGATTTTGCATCATTCAAGGGGGGCAGTAGGGCTATAAATACGCCAGAATGGTCAAAATATGTTCATGTTTTTGCCCTGACAAGCCCCCTTGTAATCAGTAGCCTCTATGGATTATCGGCAATACCAGCATTGAGCAATTGAGTTGATTGACCAATAGCCTGTCAGGCAACGGTTTCAGAGTACTCACTGATATAGTGGCTGAGCTTTGTTGGTAATCAGGAATTCCAAAATAAACTTTCCCAGTCAGGGTCATCGTAATCATGTTCAAGTTTTTTTTCTTCTTTAAGTTTTCTTTGAGCTTCTCTCTCTTCTTTAAGTTTTTGTTGAATTTCTTTCTCTTCTTTAAGTTTTTGTTGATATTTTTGAATAAATTTATCAAATGTATTAAACCTTCCCTTGTTGAATAAGTTGATAGATATTTTGAATAGTTCATGAAGCTTCTTGTGATCAATATCCCTATCAATATCCCTGTTTATTAGCTCTGTTTCTATTAAAGAAATTACTCTTGGTATTATGTCATTCCATTGTTTATCTGTATCTAAAGAAAATAACTTTCGTTCTGACCCTAACATCGACTTAAATATATCAGTCAAGATGGAATTTCTCCCAGTCGTATAATAATCTTTTCCTAATAATTGAGCATGTACTTCAATTAACTTTATTATATTTTGTAGCTTTCCGGCTTTTTCTGTAAAATCGCTCTTACCTATGAGTATGGCAAAACCTAGATAAGCATTAGCGTAAGCAGCTGAAAATTCGTATTTATTTTCTGCTAAGCGATTGTTTAGATTAATAGCTTCTACACAATATTCTCTTCTGTGCTGAGATTCAGAAGGACTGTTTTCATAATCACCAATAAGGTAACCTAAACTAAAATATTCTCTTTCACCTGAATCAGAGGGGATTTCACTGTAACAGGCCAGGCGATATAGATCATAGACAAACTGGGAAGTTAGATCTTTAGCTCGATCTGATCCTTCATGCTTGATTATATTTGCATATCCGTCAGAAAATGCAATTTCTGGAGCTGAAAAATAAAATCCAGAAAATGTTCCGGGAGATATTTGTTGTGTGCCAAAATTTGATTGTCTTGCTCTATTTTGTAAATCTTCAAAGGTTTTAATTTTAATTTCAAAATTCCAGATTTTATTAATCAAACCTATATCCAAGGCGTTTGAAATACGTTTGCAAGAAAATTTAAGTTGGATTGTGCTACGAGCATCTAACTTTTTAGAAATGGCATGTATTAGCTCGTAGGGTAATTTCGATAAACTATCAAATTTACCAGGTGCTTCAGTTACTTCGTAAACTGAAAATTTTATGGGTGGCTTTTTGTAGTTAAATGGCACGCTTTTAAGAAAGCCAGCTACATGCTGATTGTTTGAAGAAACAGTAAAATCCATGTGATTACCCCTAATCTTAGTTATAGACTTTAGATATCATATAAAATGAATGACTAATGACTAATGACTAATGACTAATGACTAATGACTAATGACTAATCGTTTTATTATTTTAACGGTGATGTGTCAGAGCTGTTGATCTGATACACTCCTGTCTTTTTGAGTCATCTATGGCTGTAGTTCAAGTTGCCTGTATCCATTGTCAACAAACGTTCAATGTTGTTAAGAACGGGAAAGCTGAGACGGGTCACCAGCGGTATAGATGCAAGGACTGTAATAAGAGTTTCCAACTTGAGTATCGCTATAACGGCAATCTGCCTGGTACTCATGAGCAGATCA
>OODV01000603.1 GCA_900299555.1 uncultured Endozoicomonas sp. | reverse complement strand
CGAACATTAAGCTCGAAACCCAGAGCAGCATAGACTGCTTGTAGAGTCGGTAATATAAGAGAATTGGCCAGTTCAGAAGTTACACTGGAAATGCTTTATTAATTTCAGAAATAAACTTCTCAAACGTCCGTAATACCTAAGCTCTAAAGCTGAGCAAAAGAGATCGATATCAAGGATTTATGTACAGTAGTAGAGAACAATCCACCGAAGCCATTAATCAAAAAATAGAAACAATAGATCTAATTAAGATATGGAAATATACACTTAAATCACTCATTGAAAATACAGGGAATAGAAATGAGCCTCTGATAGATGCTATTATTAAAAACTTGATACCATGCCTAACTGCAAAATTTATTAATATCACAACAAGTGCATCATGTTTAAAAACATCCTTTAAAGACATTTACTCACTATGCAAAATGGCAGACTACCAAGTACATATAAAGCATGATCTCCCTGAAGATAAAGAACATTCCTTACTTTCTCGTAGCCCCCGCGAAGTGAATAATGATCACCTGCAAAATCAAGCTCAATCAACTGTATCATCCAGAAAAACAGGAAAATCGTTAATTTGTCGTGAATATAAAGAGATGCCTACAGATCAGGAATGTAAGAAGCTAGGTAAAACAACAAACACATTATTAGAAGCCGCAAAGTGCAGACTGAGAGCAGAACAGAAAACAGCTAAAGCATGGCGTGTACTTGAAAAACGCATAACGCCTAACGATTTTTGCAGCTCAGAGAAGCAATATGTTGATATTCATGCTTGTAAAGAACATCACGAACAACAAGGGACATATCATCAAAATTCAGACCCTTATTATAAAGAGGCAATTTGCTACTCTAAAAATGAAGCACTAACTGATGATCCCAGTTTATCAGCACAGCTACCAGAGCTTTCCCCATCAAATGCCTATTTATGTCGAGACTGGAAAAACATACCTGCAAAGTCAAAATGTAATGAATTAAAAAAGTACCTTACCAGAAATAAAATCAAGTATGCAGAAATAAATTACAACTCGGCCTCGGAATCGTTAAAACACTCAACATGTAAAATGCTCGCAGAAGAACACTACGATAGAAGAGATTTTACAACACGGGCAGGCATGGAACTTGAAAAAATGCCCGGTTATTGTAGAGAGCTAACTGTAAAAAATATTTCATGTTGCAAGCCTCTATTAACCGAAAACAAAGTTCCTCAAACCCACCCATATTCACCGCCTTTGTACCAACTGGAAGAGCTTTGCCGTCATTTTGACACCCAAAATAAATGCGATCTACCCTATAATTACGGCAGTGGTAAAGAAAAAACACTCCATTTTAATGATTCCATGAGCGTTGAAACATCGTTCGTATATCCCACTTCAAATAGCCCCAGAACTACTCATGATAAATTGCCAGTTTATACAACAACCGATAACTCAGTGATTCATTCAACTCTGTCGAATACATCGATAGATATAATAATTCCTCCTGATACAACCAGCAATACTTCAATATCCATTTTTCCATCGCTACAACCAATCGAGCAGAGTACAGTCAACTTAACACCGCCACTCACAATTCCAGATAATGGCGTTATCAATCCATTTTCACTTGTCAGTGGAGTTATGAATACAATTATTGTTACAATCCCTACTCTCAGACACGAAATAAACACCATCAAGAAACATCAAAAAACAATCTCCAATATTGCACCTGCACTAATAGTATCTAGCTCTGCCGTAGCTATTTCGATGGCACCACTGTTTGCCGGGGTTGGTTTAATCTCTTCCGGAACGGCTGCAGGAATATCAGCTATTGGAAATGGAGGGTTTATTGTTAGTGGGATACCTGGAATAATTAAATCAATTAAAGACTATAGACAACTCTCCTCTATGCAAGAAGGAGTACCTTCGGGAGCCTTACGTCAATGTAAGCTTAAAGAAAGACAGGAGTCTTTAAGAAAAGTATATCAATCAATATGCTCTGGTTTTGCAACAAAAGTAGCTTACGCATCATTAAATATTGCTCAAACGCTATCAAACTCATCACTTCTGTCTTTAGGATCAATACTTTCTCTATTATTTTCAGGGATTTCTCAGCAGGCAAGTACTTGCAATAAATCTGACATAAAACTTGAACCTAATGATAACTTGCTGAATATTCCTTCCGGAAAAGAGCTGTCATTTTTTACAAGCCAAATTTTTGCACTATTCTGTGGTGCTGAAATTCAGGATAAGCTGCTATCTCTCACTGGAAGAACAATGGATAGTGAAAGTGAAAAGTCATTCTGTGCAGAACTTATTGATTCATACTTAGAAATTTTATCCAAAAAAGAACAGTGTGCGTCTAATTTAAATGAGTTAAAAGAAAAATCCCATCAGGAATTAGATAAGATTTTCCGTTATGGCAAGGCGGACTTAAGTAGTATAAAAGATAGATTGTTGATAATGTTGCTGAGTTGTATTCACACCGAAGTACAAAATGATAAAGCTTACTGCCGTAACGCCAAAGGTCTTTATAGTGCACAACACTTACAAAAAAACATGATCGAACCAATAATCAAGGTATTCGCATATTATGAGATGCATAATTCTAATCACTCACATGAAGGGGCGGCTCTACTTGCCCATACCTCATGTGAAAGAGAACAGGATGAAGAAGAAGGCCATTCAGCCATATATATGGGAAATCAATCTGTACAATACAGACGCCAAATTACTAAGGCTGTCTATGTTTGACCATTGTTATGTGCGCTAGATTAATACAATAAGTGCAATCGACTGAAGTTTTGATGTGAGCCAGCTACTGATACATTCTGTAGTTCTCACATCAGAAATGGAAGTCACGAATTAAGCGGTTATAGTTTTCCGGACACACAAGCACGGGTAATATCAAAGTCCCTTAAGGTATGTCCAGGTGTCATAAAATAAGCCAAAAACCTGTACAGCCGAGTTCAAAATACAAGAATCAATATAATGATTTATAACTTGTTGATATTAAATTGATAATTTTTGAGGCGGTGTTGCAGCAGGGTTTGGGCTTGCCTTTACCAGCTTCGATAAAGTCAAACCCTGACTGTCATTTGTGATTAACTCTGGCTCAGCATTTCCACGACTTTCAGGTTCAGGATAGAAGGTAGCTCATTATCGTGCTCCACCATAAAGTCCTTCAGGTCGTTCACTGGCATCTCGTAAATGCTGACGAACTGTTCTTTCGGTAGGAAGCAGTTTTTGCCGATAACTGTCGGGTCGTAGTAATCATCCCCTACACGAATAACCGCTTTACCAAAGAGGCAATGATCACGGCTGATGCCAAGCACATAGTGTATGTCATCAAAGTCCTGCTCATGCAGGTTGAGCAGATAATCAACTGCTGTCTTGTAGCTGTTATGGGGAGTAACTGGAATATCCAGCTTTTGAATAGATGCAGGAAGCGGGTGAAGGGTGACCCCCTGAATCTCAGGTGTTATACCAATTGCCTTTTCTAACTACTGTATAACTGCCCACTGGCGAGAGCATAAACTGAATAGACGTCCAGCTTCGCCGCATAGATTGTTCCAGGCCTCGCAGC
>OODV01000604.1 GCA_900299555.1 uncultured Endozoicomonas sp. | reverse complement strand
TTATTCCCCGGTTCACGATTCGTGGCTGCTGGAACCGATATGAGCAAAAATTAGAGCTGATTTCAAATAATCAGCACGAACGAACATTAAGCTCGAAACCCAGAGCAGCATAGACTGCTTGTAGAGTCGGTAATATAAGAGAATTGGCCAGATCAGAAGTTACACTGGCGATGCTTTATTAATTTCAGAAATAAACTTCTCAAACGTCCGTAATGTCTATGCTCTAAAGCTGAGTCATTGTGAAAGCCCTAAGGTAGTAAAGCAAGGCGGAAAGCCAGCGATTCCGGGGAGAAAGAATTCAGAGGTATTGCTACCCGCTTTGATAAGTCTGGGCGCAACTTTGGAAGCGCAGTGGCGTTAGCCTGCGCATATATTTGGTTACCGATGTGAAACGTTAACAGC
The DNA here is from genome assembly GCA_900299555.1 of uncultured Endozoicomonas sp. Taxonomy (GTDB): domain Bacteria; phylum Pseudomonadota; class Gammaproteobacteria; order Pseudomonadales; family Endozoicomonadaceae; genus Endozoicomonas. The sequence goes on along the minus strand of OODV01000604.1, from coordinate 2,869 downwards.
CCCTAAGTCAAAAGGGTTTTATTGTGAAACCAACAACCTCAAACTACTCCCACCCAAGACCCCCTGTCAGGGATGATCAGCAGGCTCGTTCAAGCGGGTTTGCTGACCATTCCAAAAGTACATTTAGCAGTAAACGCGTCTCAAGCCATCATACTCATAGATGTAAAGCCTCTCTGGATGAAGGTGAATGTTTTGAAAATGCCTTTTGGGGAAAAATACCATTACGAGGACGTATAATAACCCCGGCTGATGTGATTACAGCGTATGAAAATGACAAAACCTCCTTTCGAAGAGGCTTATTTCTCCATAAACTCTGCTTACAAAACATTCCAAATGGCAAGAAAAAAATTAGCCCTGATCAGGTCATTCAAGAATTCAACCGAGTTCCAGATCGAAATAACAAGTGCCAGTTAGCGGTAGCGCGCTTTAAGCAGGAATGTTGCCTGAGGGGGCTGCTGTTGAAGGGCCAGAGGGTCACACCCGATGAGGTGATTAGGGATTTCCCAGATAGTCCAGAAGGCAAACTGGGGATGGCGCGCTTTAAAGAAGAATGTTGCCTGAGGGGCCTGCTGTTGAAGGGCCAGAGGGTCACACCCGATGAGGTGATTAGGAATTTCCCGGATAGTCCAGAAAGCAAACTGGGGATGGCGCGCTTTAAGCAGGAATGTTGCCTGAGGGGGCTGCTGTTGAAGGGCCAGAGGGTCACACCCGATGAGGTGATTAGGGATTTCCCGGATAGCCCAGCAGGCAAACTGGGGATAGCGCGCTTTAAGGAACAATGTTTCCTGAGACGCTTACTGTTGAATGGCCAACCGGTCACACCAGATTCTGTGGTTAAGGATTTCCCGGATAGTCCCGCAGGCAAACTGGGGATAGCGCGCCTTAAGGAAGAATGTTACCTGAGGGAGCTACCGTTGAATGGCCAACTGGTCACACCAGATGCAGTAGTTAAGGATTTTCCGGACAGTCAACAAGGCAAATTGGCAAGAGCGCGCTTCAAAGTAGAATGTTGCCTGAGGGGCCTGTCGTTGAATGGTCAGCCGGTCACACCGGGTGCGGTAGTTAAAGATTTCCCAAGTAGTCCAGAAGGCAAACTGGGGATAGCGCGCTTCAAAGAGGAGTGTTGCCTGAGGGGCTTGTCTTTGAATGGCCAACCGGTCACACCGGATGCTGTGGCTGAGGATTTACAGGCAAGCAAAGCTACACTGGAATTAGCGCGCTTCAAAGCAGAATGTTGCCTGAGGAGCCTGCTGTTGAATGGCCAGCGGGTCACACCCGATGAGGTTATTAGGGATTTCCCAGATAGTCCAGCAGGCAAACTTGGGATAGCGCACTTCAAAGATGAATGTTGCCTGAGGGGCCTGCCGTTGAATGGCCAGCCGGTCACACCGGATACGGTGGTTAAGGAATATCAAGCAACCAAAGCAATACTGGATCTATCGTTCTTTAAGCAGAAATGTTGCCTGAGGGGCCTGCAGTTGAATGGCCAACCGGTCACACCAGACTCTGTGGTCAAGGATTTCCCGGATACTCCAGCAGGCAAACTGGGGATAGCACATTTCAAAGAAGAATGTTGCTTGAGGGGCTTGCTGTTGAATGGCCATCCGGTCACACCGGATGGGGTGGTTAAGGATTTTCAAACAGCTAACGCAGCACTGGAACTAGCGCGCTTTAAGCAGGAATGTTGCTTGAGGGGTCTGTTGTTAAATGGCCAGCCGGTCAAACCGGATTCGGTGGTTAAGAATTTCCCGGATAGTCCAGAAGGCAAACTGGGGATAGCACGCTTCAAAGCGGAGTGTTGTCTGAGGGGCTTGCCGTTGAATGGTCAGCAAGTCACAGCGGATGCTGTGGTTGAGAATTTTCGGGCAGCCAAAGCAACACTGGAACTAGCGCGCTTCAAACAGGAGTGTTGCTTGAGGGGCCTGTTGTTAAATGGCCAGCCGGTTACACCGGATTCGGTGATTAAGGATTTCCCGGATAGCCCAGAAGGCAAACTGGGGATTGCGCGCTTAAAGGAAGAGTGTTGCCTGAGGGGCCTGTTGTTAAATGGCCATCCGGTTACCCCGGATGGGGTGGTTAAGGATTATCAGGCAGCTAATGCAGTACTGGAACTAGCGCGTTTTCAACAGGAATGTTACCTGAGGGGCCTGTTGTTGAATGGCCATCCGGTCAAATCGGATTCGGTGGTTAAGAATTTCCCAAATAATCCACAAGGCAAACTGGGGCTCGCGCGCTTAAAGGAGAAGTGTTGCCTGAGGGGGCTGCCGTTGAATGGTCAGCAAGTCACAGCGGATGCTGTGGTTGAGGATTTTCGAGCAGCCAAAGCAACACTGGAACTAGCGCGCTTCCAAGCGGAGTGTTGCCTGAAGGGCCTGCCGTTGAATGACCAGCCGGTCACACCGGATTTGGTAGTTAAGGATTACCCGGATAGTCCAGAAGGCAAACTGGGGATAGCGCGCTTCCAGGCGGAATGTTGCCTGAAGGGCCTGCCGTTGGATGGTCAGCAAGTCACAGCAGATGCTGTGGTTAAGGGCTTTCGGACAGCCAAAGCAACACTGGAACTAGCGCGCTTCCAGGCGGAATGTTGCCTGAGGGGCCTGCCGTTGAATGGCCAGCCGTTCACACCGGATGCGGTGGTTAAGGATTTCCCGGATAGTCCAGAAGGCAAACTGGGGATAGCGCGCTTTAAAGCGGAATGTTGTCTGAGGGGCTTGCCGTTGAATGGCCATCAGATTACACCGGATGCGGTGGTTAAGGATTATCAGTCAACGAAAGCAACACTGGAACTGGCGCGCTTTAAGCAGGAATGTTGCTTGAGGGGCCTGTTGTTAAATGGCCAGCCGGTCAAACCGGATTCGGTGGTTAAGAA
>OODV01000605.1 GCA_900299555.1 uncultured Endozoicomonas sp. | reverse complement strand
ATTTTAGGCATTTCTTACGAATCGGTTTATTCCTGATAGAGGTGGTGAAAGACAGATACATCTGTTTCTGGGGGCGATTAATCGCATGGGGCTGATGCCGTTTGTTATTTACCGGCTGGCCCTTGGGGTTGCGCTGCTGTTTATCATTTGAAGGTCATAAACGCCATGAAAATTCTGGTGACGGGCGGTGCCGGTTATATCGGCTCCCATAACTGTGTTGAGTTGTTGAATGCCGGGCATCAGGCGGTGGTGCTGGATAACCTCTGCAACAGTTCTCCCATTGCCATCAAACGGGTTGAGACAATTACCGGACGAGTGTTGCCTTTCATCGAGGGCGATATTCGGGATGAGCATACACTGAAGCAGCTGATGCGCGCCCACCAGTTTGATGCGGTGATGCACTTTGCCGGGCTGAAGGCGGTGGGCGAGTCCTGCACGATGCCTCTGAAGTACTATGAGAACAACATCAGTGGCACCATTACGCTGTGCCAGGCCATGGCGGAGCATAACCTCAAGCGGCTGATTTTCAGCTCATCGGCCACGGTGTATGGCGACCCCCATGCGCTGCCCATTGAGGAGAGCTTTCCGCTCTCGACCACCAACCCGTATGGCCATTCCAAACTGGTGATTGAGGAGATTCTTCGGGAGCTGTTCAAATCAGACCCGCAGTGGAACATGGCCCTGCTGCGCTATTTTAACCCGGTGGGGGCACACCCTTCCGGCATGATTGGCGAAGACCCGAACGACATCCCCAATAACCTGCTGCCGTACATCTCCCAGGTGGCCATTGGCAAATTGAAACAGTTGCAGGTATTCGGTAATGATTACCCAACGCCGGACGGTACCGGGGTTCGGGACTACATTCATGTGGTGGATCTGGCTCGCGGCCATGTAAAGGCGCTGGAAAAACTCACCGACAACCACCGGGACTGCCATGTATGGAACCTGGGTGTGGGCAAAGGCTATTCAGTACTGGAAATGGTCCACGCTTTTCAAAAAGCCTCTGGCCGACCCGTGCCGTACGTGATCACCGATCGTCGCCCCGGTGATATTGCCGCCTGCTATGCGCACCCGGAAAAAGCCGAGCGGGAACTGGGGTGGAAGGCAGAACACTCTCTGGATGATATTATGGCCGACGCCTGGCGCTGGCAGTCGGACAATCCAAACGGATACCAATAACCGACGCTATTCACTTAAGGAAACTCAATGACCGCAACAACACACACTACCCCAGAAGCCCCGCCCATCACCAATGAGCGTGAGTATATTGAGTGGTTTGTGCAGTACAGCGACAAAGTGGCAGAAGAGCGACACGCCGCTGGCATCTATGCACAGGGTGAACGACTATCGGCATTTGTCGCCGAACACACCGACCGCGCCATGGACTTACTGGAAAAGTGCCCGGATGCCAAAACCCTGTTTGACCGTGTGGAATTTCTGGCCGGTGACTCTCAGGTAAAAATATCCGCGATACTGGGAGAGTATGGTGGGCTTAAAAACTGCCCGGAACCCCAGAAGCTGATGCTGATCGGCCTGCTGATTCATATTGCCATTGCGGTGGAGATGATGAGCAAGAAATATGTAGAAGCTCATCAGGTTCAGCCTGTGCCCGAGCTGCACTAACCCAGGAGCCTGACCGAGAATAGCGCCCGTCGCAAGAAAGGCAGAAAATTGAAGATAAAAATGCGGTTTTGCGAGGCGAATAGCAAGCTATTTAACGAGAAAAAGCATATTTTTAGATCAATTAGCTCCCTTCGCAGCAGGGCAGTCTATTCTCGGACAGGCTCCCAGGCAAAGGGCTCAGCACTTTTTACTTAGCTCCTATTGATCACTGTTTTTTATGGCTAAATTAGGTTCAGAAAAGAACCCGGTAATTGCCCAGGGCTATTACTAATGAATAGTTGTCTCGCAAAAAATGCGTTTGTTTCATTCGAAGGCTGTGCATCAGGTTTCACCAACCTCGATGAACTTCCCGGTACGATGCTGCATAGTGAGTTGTATGGGGGAGCTTAGAAAAACCAACACTTATCCAAATCAATCACCCCGCCCCAATGGGCGGGTATGATGTTAGTTCTTTGAGTAGTTCGCCCGCAAGCGGCGGGGAATATAACCCAAAGAGATTCACATACATTTATTTAGACATCGATATTCAATAGCGAAGTTCTTGAAATAGTTTTAGCTGTATTTTTGCCATTTGTTATCAAATACGTTAAATGTTTTCCAGACAACATATGACCTGTTTCCAAATCAAAATTACTATAGCCATCCGATACAACCTCTAATGAAAATCCAGGAAACGTTAATTTCATACCCATTCTATCACCGACAACAATAACTTCACGACCTTTATATTTTGCTTTTCCTAAAACCTCATAATATGAATCTTTAACTTCCACTTTTGGGTTTATTTCTGGGTCAAGATTTTTGAATGTAGACACTAATGAGTCCGCTATTAGCTTAGAATTGATAAAGCCTTTCTTTCCAGAGTAAACAGTATGCTCTGTGAGGAACATACCATTGTATTCAGCCCCAAACAGGCCAGCTAAGAATGAATTCAAAATCTCAGTACCAAGATCTTTTTCATCCGTTTTTGTTTTGCAGCCTTCAATTGATCTTCGCATGTAATCAAAATCACAAACGAACTCTAAATAAATATCACTATCGATACTTCCATTGATTTGATACTTATTATCATCAATAAAAGCAGAGTATTTTGTTATCGAGCTCTTAGATTTAACTTCGTTATTTATTAAATTAGTTTCTTTTTCTGACTCAATCTTACTTAATGTTTTCAAAGGGCGAAGAATTACATCCAACGGCTTGTCAATTACAACAATAGTTTCACCGTCATAGCCGTAATTTCTTTCAAAATTAATATTTGTATTTAAATTAGACATTGAGCATGCAGAAAGCAATGACCCACACACAATAACTAGGGATAATTTCATGAGCATCATCATACATTTACTCCAATAATGATGTTTGATTATGAGCAAGGCATTTAATAACGCCGTCTTCCAGGGAAAAATCATGAAACCCCGCACCCCGCGAGGACTTCAGACAGATATTGAG
>OODV01000607.1 GCA_900299555.1 uncultured Endozoicomonas sp. | reverse complement strand
CTTCATTTACAGGATATTGCAACTTCGGATCGAAGAACCTTTGCAGGATTTAGGTGGAAGAAGATGTCTGAGCAGGCTCAGCAAAAAGCGCTGGCGTTGACATTTTCTGAATCCGACCAGCAGATTCTTCAGGAAGCCCTGAAGTCCTCACAGGAATAGCCTTCCCTCACAATGCTACTACAGGGACACAGAGATACTTTCTCTCTGTGTCTTTGGGCATCAATGATTCACCCTCCGTTTCTACGTTGAACTGTTTCAATAGCGTGTTGTCTATAAGGACTATGGTGCTTACTCGAAACAGATTAAAACAATGATAATCAGACGTGGCAAAACCGTACCTTTACACTCTGGACAACCTCCTTGCCTGACAACGGGTGTGTTGAACAGCTATTTGGAATAATTGTCAGCCTGACCTGAATAATGTCTCTTTTTGAGTAGTCACAAGGCTTAATTCGGTGCTTTTAATCAGGAGTTACCACATTAAAAAAAATAAAGGGAGCAATGAAATGGATTATTTATCGTTAACCACAATTCAAAAGACCGCAGTACCCAATAACTATGGCAGAAATCAAGAATCAAAAAAAGTCATTTTGCTGATAAAACAGTAGTTAAAGTCCATAATACGATCAGTGGATGCTCTTTAAATGATTACCATACTGACCAAGACACACAACTAGATGTTAGAAACACGGGAGCAACTTCCGCATCTAAGCCATTAAACGGTTTGACTATAACACTACCAGTACACAACCGTAATGATTCGCCAGTCACCAAATATTCCGATGATGAGCAAATTTACATATTGATTGCGAATAACAAAGTGGAGTCAGTAAAACAATTGATTAAAGAAAAGCCGAAACTATTATCAAAGAAAGACCAATCCGGCAACACTCTGTTCCATATTGCAATAATGAACAATCGAACAGAAATATTAATTACCCTCCTTGATATGACTGAGAATTATGAAGAGTTTCACATTGAAAACTCCGATAAACTGACACCACTTATATTGGCTGTACAAAACAGAAACACCGAACAAGTGGAACAGATCGTAAAAAAATATCCACCAACTTCACTTGATGAAAATAAAGCTTTTACTCTTGCAATAAAATTGGATTGCATGGACGTGTTCAATGCACTGCTGAAGCATAGACACTATTTCGCACAAAACGGTTCCTTCCGATACCCCGATAAGAAACCAATCTTTCATTTGATAGATAATGGCAATCATCACGGCTTTGAATTGTGTTTAAAGTACTTTCACCTAAATGACAGAGTTGCTTATGATATTTTTTGGCACATTTGTAAAACAGGTAACACTGAGTTCTTAAAATATTTACTCAATACCATTCCTGAATCATTAAAATCAGGGATGGCTTATTGGCGTATTGACAAACTATTTTACAACGCAAACACTGAATGTAAAACCTTGCTCATGGAACACCTTCATCGTCAGCTGCCATCAAGACAGGTCGTGTTTAACCGTCGTGCTGCCAATGAGGAAGCCTTACGACCGAGCCAACCAAAAGATGAAAGTATATATTGTCCGAAGCATTCTGAATTTATTAAAAAGTAGCGTTTGGTTGATGCTATGGACCTGACGTTTTCTGCCAGACATCACAATCTGGACAAAACAAACCGAGCCAGATGTGTACTGAAAGGCTTGGGTAAAGTGACAGTGATTGGCAATTTTAATGGTTACCCGTCAGAGAATCCAGACAACATATGGTCTATGGGTGATGAAAATGCCAGTGTAAGCATGGCATAATCACTACTCCGGCTGGGAGGAAATGTTCAGTTAAGAATATCAGCAAAAAACAAGAAAAAATATTGCGCTAGCAAAGCTGAAATTGTTAATTCCTGCGTTTGACAAAAACAAAACGCTTCCACAAAAAGTTATCTTGACAGAAGGCGTATTAGAGATCGTCGACGATAATACAGAAAAAGAACCCGCATCACTTGCTTTTTCATTCTCATTACCAAGAGAGATATATATAAACTCACCATGTAAGAATTTCCGGGATGACAATTACATCTCGTTAAAACCTTTCCGCTTTAATACCGATTATGAGCTGCTTTTTACTTATAGTAATGGCCATTACGCATCAATTTATCCATTGAACACCCCAGGAAATAGTATTATTCCTGAAAACCACGAGTTAGCGTTACGTCATCAGCCTGACAAGGGTGTAAAACGGATTATGCAGGCATTAGAAAATAACGAAACATATGGTTCGGTTGTGTAGGGTGTGCACCACCGTCGTGTCGAGCCAGAAAACGTCTTGGGCAAATGGCTGGACATTCAAAAAGCACGGACGACCCCGGATTCAAAACCAACATTGATCCTTTTACGAGCTCCAGGCATAAGCCTTGAACGGATTCAAAACATCGCTAAAGCTTCAGGTGTTGGTTTTATCAATGTCGCTCTGCCTGATGCTACAAAGCAGCTGAATGACATGATGACAGGAAACAGGATTGTATTGTGCAGTTTACCTGCCTTACATAAGTGTGATTTTGATCAGTTGGTGACTCTCTCAAATTTACCCGCATTAGGGGAGGGGGCTAATTCAACGACGAGGTTTCTCACGAACAAGCACGCTTATTTGTCACTATTACCTAATGGTGATACGCCTCTTCCCCTTGATATGGGAGATCCATTTGAGGCTCTCATTGTTAACGCTTTTTCATATAAGTTAAGGAACCTCTGAAAAAGGTGTCGAGACTTCCATTTCAAGCTTTCCAGTGGTTAAAAAAAAATCAAAAATGACAATATAGGCTGCTTTTCAGGCTCTTTTACCAGTGCAGCCTGAACTTCAGACGCACTGCCCCCCTATGGTCAGCCTGCTAACAGTTTTCTTCTGACCCGGAACAGGTTGTATAAACCA
>OODV01000608.1 GCA_900299555.1 uncultured Endozoicomonas sp. | reverse complement strand
TGGTTTATACAACCTGTTCCGGGTCAGAAGAAAACTGTTAGCAGGCTGACCATAGGGTCAGTGCGTCTGAAGTTCAGGCTGCACTGGTAAAAGAGCCTGAAAAGCAGCCTATATTGTCATTTTTGATTTTTTTTTAACCACTGGAAAGCTTGAAATGGAAGTCTCGACACCTTTTTCAGAGGTTCCTCAGTTCTATAAAACTCAGAGTCACGTTTTCATCTTCAACGGTTGACCAACTAACATAGGTATTAGCTGCGGCATCCATCAGATCAGGAATTGTATTTACTGCTTGTAGCCGATGCAGCCCCCCCACATAGTGCAGTGGTGACAGGTGGTGGTCACAAATCAATAGCTAATGAGCTGTTTACGTCGGTCAACACGATGATCGGGAATGTCAAAACGCCTTGAAAGGCAGTTAACACAGTATTAATCCGAAGCATTTGCCAAGATACCTTGCTGAATATTGTTATTGATTCAACCGGCTCTTTGATCTGAAAGCAATGGTATCAAGGTTGGGTTACATGTCTGCACGAACTCGTCCCATGCCAGCAAGGCTCCTCAAGCTAGCTGAGGTACAGTGGTAATCAGGAATAATTTTTAAGGGTCACTTCTGGGTTTATTACATCTATTATCCCGTAAATAGACAACTTATATACAGATTCAAGTCGATTTGCTGGCGGGATTTACTGGCCAGATAAATCCCCTAGGCTCTACAGCATTTTTTCCCATATATAAATAAAACACAATACGTCAAAATTATGCTATTTTTCTGATAAATACAGAAATAGCACTACATTTTCCACGCAGAAAAATGTAGAAAGTAGCTTCCCTAAATTCACTACACATAAATAAATATCTGTAGTGACATTTATTCGTATGAAATATTTTTAAAAACAATAATTGCTTTAATATGCAAGGTGATTGTATGGATAAATGTGATCTAAGGACTCCGGAGAGAGTTTCAATTAGTGCAGCAATGGCCAATTGTGAAGATCCTCTGGCAATATCTGGTGCTCAGGGATGTTTTATTAATCATAAATTGAGATATGTAGAGACTCATGCTTTTTTGAAAAACATGGAGCCTTCCTGCAATATATGTTTAGATAGCTTCGCTGAACAGGATAATATTGTAAGACTCTTTCCATGCGCACATATTTTCTGTGAGGAATGTATCCTGAAGGCTTTTTTAATCAGTCCTTGCTGCCCTATCTGTCGAAACTATATTTTCCCCCATTGTTCACAGATATTTAGTTCATTTGAATCAGCCACAACAGCTGGCTTTATTGAATGCGAAAATAAATTCTGCATATCTGATGGTAGTCAAAACCTCAGCCGAACCAGCATTGATTACATTAAAAGTATGCGCCTTCGAAATATCCCTGTCTCTTTTTCAAACACTTTACTGTGCCCGTGTCCGCTTGCTGGAACAAACTATCAGGATTCAAGAAACTTTCTTGAAACAAACAATATTGAAATCCAGTCTTGGGTTTGCAGTGAATTTGAAAAAAGAAATTATCATGTAACAGAATCGTCTTTTGAAGAAGATAGAATAATGCCTCATAATGAGAATCTTCTGGTATCAGTAATTACAATTACATTAGATCTGCAGAAAAAAACAAAAAACACTTTGAGTCAGCTGATTACTGAAATGGCGCCAGTAAGAACGAGACCTTCTTATCTACACCTGGAAGAAACTAAATCGTTCTTTTATTCTTCAGATATGATTAACGGAACTGGTGGTATCAGAGGCTGTTTTGAACGATTACTGATCAATCTAAACCATGACCTTCTTTATCTTTTTATGATGAAAAATTTGCCTGATTTTTTCGACACTAACTCCCCACTATTTATCAGAAACTGGGTTTCTGGCATTGATGGTTTTTTGGAGTTCAATCATGACTATGGAAAAATAAAAATCTCAGATTTCTTTGATTCTGATAATAAAATTATTGATTTTAATATTTTAAAACTTTTAATCTTACAAAAAGGAATTACTGTTGACTCAATCCCAAGAAGGGATAACTTTGAGAAATCAGCCTTCGCATACCAATTAGGGAAAATTTCTTTACGCGGATTTGTCATTTAATAGTGTTAAGTATTACTTTCCAATACTTAATCAACTGGCCTAAACATTTATTTTGGAGCATTTATGGCTGTAGGGTATTGTAACGGAACAAACACCTCTTCTGAAAATCGTCGTTCAGCTGAAATATCAGATAAATCAACCTTCACAACATTAAATCCAACAGCAAAGACGACAAAAGGTTTGGTGTTGAAAGAGATACCTTCTGAAACAGGTTTAATCTCTCCTGATTTATTACCAGCCGCTCATAAGGGACTTAATCTGGAAATGAGAAGAGTCCTTTCCCACAATGACTTTCAACAAACAATAAAATTTATTAATAAAAAAAGAAGAGAGTCAGGTA
>OODV01000610.1 GCA_900299555.1 uncultured Endozoicomonas sp. | reverse complement strand
GCCATGTTTCATTCCTCTATTTGACCTTTTGAAATTGGGATTGCAGGATTTAGGTGCTATTAATCCTTCAATTTGCGGCGCACTTAATGTAACTGAACGTTCAATACCATCTCTGAAAGTGAAATTACAAGTGTGTTTACAAGGAAAGCTTTTCATACAAATTGGATCAACAAAAACTCTTTGCAAATAGTTTGGAGCCAATGGGTCCATAATCGCTACTCCTTTGGAAGTTATTCATAGCTTTTATTGATCTCTTATAGTTAGAGATAACTTATACTTAGTGCTCTAACCTCATGACCAAGGAGGGCTTTAAGTGTTACCTGTAATAATTAAAGATCAGTGCTGCCAGTTAGATTATTAAAAATGTGAAAAGTTCACTTCTACAGAAAGAGGTTCGCAGGATTCTGGACAGCAGGTTCATGACTTCGGCACTGAAGAAGCAGCGCATTGATCGGCTGAATGGCCAGATAAATGACCTGTACGAAGAAGCCATTAGGGAGGCTGGCTACTGAGGTAGCCAGTTATGAGCTAATAATTCTATTAAAGCGGAATTTAATCTTTTCAAAGGTTATCTGTAACTAATCCATGTAAAAGATGATCAGGTTTCATTTCATTTTAAAAAGTAAAAGTCGAAGTTTCGAAATTTTTTTATGAGATGATACATTTTTTGCAGCTGGTATTATCTAACTCACTTTCAGTTGTTTCTTCATATACTTGGTTTATAAGGTTCTGTATTTCATTTATTGAGCTTATAGATCCCGTCGTGAAGTGATCGTGACCTTCATTTTGAGTGTCTACCTGATCATTAGGTAAATGTTTTATTAACCCTCCAATTTGGGGCTGATTTAGGGTTAATGAGCGATATATTCCATCGCTGAACTTGAAAATACAAGAGTGTTTACAGGGAAAGGTTTTAAAACAATTTGAATCGATAGTAACTTTTTGCAAAGAGGTTGGACTGGATGGGCCCATAATCGCTAATCCTTTGGAAGTTATTCATAGCTTTATTGATCTCTGATAGGTAGAGGTAACTTATACTTAGTGCTCTAGTCTCATGATCAAGAAGAACTTTAAGTGTTACATATAATAATTAAAGATCAGTGCTGCTAATCAGATTATGGAAAATGTGAAAAGTTCACTTCTACCGAAAGAGGTAAGGAAGATTCTGGACAGCTGGTCTATGACTGTGCCACTCAAGAAGCAACGCATTGATCGGCTGAATAGCCAGATCAATGATTTGTACCAGCAAGCGGTTCAGGAGGCTGGCTACTGAGGTGTAGAAGTCCAGATCTGACAGTTGCAGAGTCTTTGTAACTGCTCAAAACCCTCTGGCAGATTCAATGTAAACTCCTCTACAGACCAGTAAAACAGTTGCAAAAAAGCAGAAAATGAAGATTTTCCAGTAAAAAATGAGCAATTACGAGTCTTTATGTTTGAAATATGCAGATTTATCTGGCCTTTTTAAGGTGTTTCAGTTCAGGGAAATTATAATATATGTAAAGGAGTAGTGTCGGGGTGTTCCGAATTTTCTTCTAATGCTTGAGCCCTGAAACTTGGCCCATTTTGAATGCATTGCTCGATTTTTTCCCAAGTCTTATAGACTAAGAGTGTGACAGGAACAGCAGTCAATAAATAAAATGAATCTAGACCTAGACCTTTAGTAGGACTATTGGTTTTGATATCAAAATATAGAGAAGTTGCTGTTGCAGCTATTCCTGCAGCAATACCAATAGCCATAGATACTGCAAGTTTTTTAACTTTCCTATTGGCAAAGTTAGCAGCAGCAGGAGATTCTGGAGGTATAGCTTGTTGACTGGCTGTAGTGTTTAATCTTGATGCTATGCTTGTATTCATTGCTCTAACCTCATAATCAAGAAGAGCTTTAAGTGTTACATATAATAATTAAAGATCTGTGCTGCCAATTAGATTATGAAAAATGTGAAAAGTTCACTTCTACAGAAAGAGGTCAGAAAGATTCTGGGCAACCGGTCTATGACTGCGCCACTCAAGAAACAGCGTATTGATCGACTAAATAGCCAGATCAATGATTTGATTTGTACCACGAAGCGATTCAGGAGGCTGGCTACTGAGGTGAATAATTTAAGGATGAAAAAATAGTTTATCTGAAAAATAATTTTCAAATTGAGTAATTATTTAATATATATATTACTTGTAGAAGTTCAGACCTGACCTGACAGTTACCGATTTTCAAGAGGGTGTCTGTCAGGTCAAATTCAGGCTATGAACTTTTCCTTCCAGATCTCTTTCCC
>OODV01000613.1 GCA_900299555.1 uncultured Endozoicomonas sp. | reverse complement strand
CTGATTGGACACCCTCTAGAATCCAGCTTTAAGAAGTGCGTAGCGGGAATCGCTGACTGTTGACAATGTTGCAAGACAACATAGCCAGAATTTCCTTTCTCATACCCACCAATAACTCCTAAAGAAAATCCGTTAAGCCGCATTACACCTCACCTCAAAAAATGACCCCAATCAACTTAATAGCAGGATTGATAGTAGTTTGGAATCCGTATATGGCGAAATCGAATCTGGGAATCCGGGGTCAGTCCTTGAGTCTTGAATTCCCTCCTGACACCACCCCCATCAACCGCCCAAAAAACAAAACCAGTGTCGCTGATATCCGGTTTCAGATCTTGAGTCTTGAATGTGTTCAAAAATAAAGATCTGATCCCGTTTTTCTGGGGGTAAGGAGGATGCATACAATCAGAAATAATGACCTAAATTATTCTCTACCAAAAAAATTTACAGAGCGAAAGCACGTATATAGCCCTTATTTTTATAAATATATTTGATCTTGAAGCTTGTTTCTCCATCTTCACCTAGAGGTATTTCGATAGATGTATCACAGTTGCAAGATGAACCTGTACATATCCCATATACAAAATGATGATTCCAATAGCTGTTTCCAGATGAAGCTTCTCGACATCTTGTTCTATCTCTACTTGATATAGAGTCATTTAAATAACTATCTACATATAATGTCTGTCCGGGCTCTCCCTTAAAAGCAAAGTAATTTCTTAACATGGTCTCATCTATTACAACATCTTCATTCATTTTTAATTCAATGGGGTTGCTAGGAGAGCCGGAAGCAGGCGTCCCATCACTTGAAAATGAAGCATAGAAATAGCCAGAATTTGAGTTTAGGTCGGGCTTAATCAGATAAGTTCCTTTACTTAAGCTAACGGAGTTTGTAAGGTGACATCCGGAAGAATAAACTGTATTCCCACCGATTTCTTTGATAGTCATTGGTCGTTTTTCATACGAACTAGCATAACACCGTGTTATCCAAGCAGTATCATAAGCTCCATCAAAAAGTAAATCAAAATACAACACACCACCTGTTTTTACTTCAACTTTGAAATAGTTATCTCCTGAATTTGAGCTGATGATGTTCTTCACAGAAAAACTTACTTGACTTGGATTGGCTACACTGCCTCCCACATTTTCACTTGGAGGTGGTGGTGGTGGTGGCGGTTGTGTAGATGATGAGTCACCTCCATCTCCACTTTTACAGCCAACTAGCAGTACTATTAAGAAAAGATATGTATACTTCTTTAACGTAGATAAAGATTCCAACATGCACATTGTCCGGATTGACTGGTTGTTAATACTTGGAGCAGCCAATAATACGTGTTAATGTTTTGCTTACACATAAGCATAAGCATTGTGCCTGTAAGGGAAAATAGCGCCAGGAGGTCGTAAAGCCTCTATCAGATCTTGAATCTTGAATTCTCCCCAGACACCAACCCCATCAACCGCCCAAAAAACGAAGCATTCCTGACCGTCTCCACCACCTCATCTGCAGGCGGTTCTTTCATCATCTCTACCAGCTTCTGCCGAAAGGTCGCCAGGTCGCTGGTTTCCTCTAAATAGTTCAGCAGCTGCTCCACTCGCTTGCCATAGAGGGCTTGGTATTGAGTGCTTAAATACTCGGCTGCGTCCACTAATGACTGCATGTCTGCCCGGTGGCTCGCTCGCTTCTGGGTCAGACTGGAAATCTCGGAAAACTCTGGCGGCAGCTCGGGCGCTCCTGCACTCATGGGAGGCAATGGGCTGGTTTCTTTTTTCTTCCAACCTTCGCCATAGGTTTCCCGGATATAGTCTTCGGTGGGCTCGTATCCCAGGGTGCTTATACCAATCGCTTTTTCTAAATCCTTTAGCTGATGCCAGCTATGCTCAGACATCATTATCAAGCGTTTTATCTGGAACAGATGTCTCGTCGACCACAGCTACCCG
>OODV01000619.1 GCA_900299555.1 uncultured Endozoicomonas sp. | reverse complement strand
CGGGTAGCTGTGGTCGACGAGACATCTGTTCCAGATAAAACGCTTGATAATGATGTCTGAGCATAGCTGGCATCAGCTAAAGGATTTAGAAAAAGCGATTGGTATAAGTGCCTTCTTTCTCAAAACTATCTTGCATTTCTCTAACATAGCGATCTTTGAACGATCCCCATTCTGTGACCACATGATGATAAAGTCGGGTATCAAACTGGTTGCGTTCAGTTAAAATTGACGTGAGCTCTTCTGGCGGTTTTTTTTCATCGTAGAGCTTATCTCCTGTCACCTGTAAGCGAGCAGATGCTACTTTTTTCTCACCATATAAACTACCGACCAGTGCTGTCACTGAGTCAGCAGCCTCTGTTGGCGCTACAAATAGAAAGTCTTGCTCTATTCTTCTGGTCGCTTCACGATAGGTGTCTTCTGAGCATTCACCATCCATATGATTTTTTCCGGCGATTAACCGGGTTTGTAAATTATCAATCATGGTTGATCCAGCATAAGTTTCAACATCCTCTTTTGAAATGTAACCGCGTTGATAATCAAAATTAATAGAGGACACGGCTCTTTCTACTGGCTCACGAACTAATGAGATATATCTTCCTTTTAAAGCACCCTCTTCTATCAGGCCTGTCGGCATATGACCACTGATAAAACGAGGTGGATTCTTTACTTTAATGGTTTGAAGGGCTTCTTGAGAGGGATAACCACCCATTCCTCCAACCTTAAAAAGATTTGGGGAAACACTCTCTTGCCGTTTAACGGAGAAACGATGATTAAATACCTGCCCTGAATCAGCACTGATTGCTTTCATCAGATAGTCAATGTTTGTACCACCGGTTTTAGGAATATGGACAAAAACTATATCATCCCTCCCTGATTTTCTGATTTTATCGGATAGATCTACGCTTTTAAGCATGGTAATAGTTGATGAAACATAAGACACGTTTGCTTGCATTGTTAAATTACCTGACTTGGTAAGTCTTTGAAAAATTTAAGAGATTTGAAGTTGTGATCCTGTAAAAAACATAAACACAAGCTATTGATCAGCTCATTTTGTATCATCTGGTTGGTATGACCGTATTTATTACAATAATGTTCCTTAACTTTTTCATTCCAATATCCTATTTAATCGGCTCTTTAAGTCAGAGGTTGTTTCAAAAGCTATAGACCATTGACTCAAGAAAATTCGTACACAATGTATTATCTTTCATCGTGTATCCTTGCTAGAGGGTTGTACATGTATCCCTCAGATTTGACTGATGATCAGTGGCAAATAATTCAGCCTTTCTTTCCCGTTCCTGGGGATGACCAACCTAAAAATGGTAGACCCAGAGAATGGACTTATCGACACATTTTGAACACCATTATTTGGTGATGTATCAAAACTGTTGATAGTGGTTTCGGGAGATAAACTCCCCGATAACT
>OODV01000620.1 GCA_900299555.1 uncultured Endozoicomonas sp. | reverse complement strand
AGGGCTCTGCCTGCGAACCCATATCAGCGCCTCCGGTGGATTAAACACAGTTATCGAGAGCGTAGAGCTGGAACGACATTATTAAGACAGGAAAACACCCATGGCCACCACCAACATCTGGCAGCAATTCAAATCACTAATACCAGAAGGAGCAAGAACCGTTGTCACCATTACCAGCAACAACGGCGACGGAACCAGCAGCGCAATATTGAAGGATGGAACAACCATTCGGGTGAGAGGCGAATCAGTACTAGGAGGTCAAAAAGCGATAATTCAGAATGATGAAATAAAGCAGGTTGTGTCTAGTTTGGATCAATTTGAGGCTGAGGTTTGAGATTGTTTGTAGGCTAAATTACATAAAAGCAGGGGAGTTTTATGTTATAGTACCGATAAAAGGAGAAGGAGAAGGAGAAGGAGAAGGAGATGATAGATAATGGATATGTCAATGCTTTAGATAGCTTGGTTAATTGGTTTGATTCACCTGATAAATATCCAAAAAATAATGATGTTAGAGTTCTTGAGTCTATAGATAAGTATATTGGCCAGCAAATACCTGTTGATTTCGAGATTAGTGATAGTAAATTAAATCATCTTCAAGAAATTAAAACCCGGCTTTGTAAAATATCTAATAATAAAGAATCTTTTATATTGCAGAAAGAGGTCGGTAAAAAAATTAGTAATGCCATAGAGTGTATTAGCTTGATAGATCAGTATCACGGATCAAGTAATGAATATGAGAAAATCTCCTTAAAAACAAAGATTAGAAATAGGCTTAGAAGTGAAATTATAACTCCGAAAATAAACTGGAGTGAAGTGAAATGCGACCCTTTTAAACATCCTGAATACCTGAATTTCAAAAAAAAATATTCTTCTCATATAGCTGATTTAGAAATAAATCGCTTGTGGAGGCAGGTTGTTAATGGAGTCTTTTATGCTAAAGACAGGATTGAGAATTGCTTGCCATATAGAAAAAACCCCTATTTTGAAGATGTTGCAATGTCACTAGCCAAGAAAGAGCTTTTAGCTCCTGGCAAAGATACTAAAGCAGCTCTTTGGTCAGGTGGTTATGATGTAAGTATATTTGCGCAAAAAAATGGATATGCAACACTCGAAAATACAGTGGCCGGTGGTATATTCGATAGTTTAATTCTCTGTGATACTTGGAAGCCAATCGGTCAATTATGGAATAACTTATCTGAACTATATGTGAATAGTATTCGAGGAGAGGTACATGTTTTTTTTCGTGTCCATGATCCTCTCAGTGTACTCGAAAGAAAAGAAATAGTTTCTACCTAAATCCTGCAAAGGTTCTTCGATCCGAAGTTGCAATATCCTGTAAATGAAG
>OODV01000626.1 GCA_900299555.1 uncultured Endozoicomonas sp. | reverse complement strand
CATCTGGAGTTTTTTGCCAATTCGCCTTGGTGGAAAAAAAACCGGTGCGGACTGCAGACCAACACCGGAATCCCTTATGAACCTATATTGACCCCTAATCTGTCTTACCCGTCATTACTCAAATCGTCTCAATTGCGTCGCCAGCTGCTCGGCCGTTTGCAGTTGCGCCGTCATGACTTGCGCTGTGACCGGGTCGTCTGCCTGCTGGGCCAGCTTGATGGTATGCCGGGCGGTCTGAGCGAACGTTTCACAGGCTTTCGCTATCGCTTCAGCGTTCTGATACGTCTCCTGGGTTTGAGGGTCTTCAATACGGGAGTACTCAAACAATTCGTTGTAGTCCGACGGCACACGACGCCCGAACATGCTGATACGCTCAGCAATCTGATACGATGGTGGGAAGGGTTGTACCGTCTGGTTTTGTCGAGCCTGGTATTGGGAGGGCTGGCAGGCCGCTTCCGGAGCCGCAGCCGCCAGCAGCTGCGCAAACTCAGTAGCACGAGCTCCCTGATTGTTCCACCGGGCCGCCTTGATCTGGTTCACAATAGCCTGCTGCTCACTGTAGGCAGCCACCAGTTTCTGGGCCAGTTCGTTTTTTTCGGCAGGTTTGATGCCGATTGCCGCTTCTTTCAATGTTGAGGCCGTCATGTCGATACTCTCAAATGGCAAGCGATAGGTACCGGAATCCGATGGACAGGTCATTATTTCTGATCTCACCGATGGTCTCGCTGGCCCTCGCCAAGTGGGTCATCGCCGATAAATCGCAGGTTGACCACCGGAAGTATCAGAACAACACCACGATTCCATCGTAATTCCAGTTAATTTAACTATAGCAATGTCGTTTATTATTTTTTTTTTTTTTTGAGATTATTGCTTTACTAAAACATGGCCTGTCATAACCGGAAGTATTAAGTCAGTTTTCTGCGCATCATGCCCGGTGTTCGTCGACGGACAAGACAAAACGACACTGCTCATTTGATCATCAAAACAGAGTGGCCAGCAGTTCGGTTGGGAAGCCCCGGCTGTGCAAAAATTCTCTTTGCTCATTGATCTCCCGGGAGGATACCGGGTGTTTGTGACCAAACTTCTGTTCACGAGCCCATTTTGCCAGGTCCTGCCAGTTAATTCCGGACGCTTTCAGGGCATCGACAATCATCTCCGGCTCAATGCCTTTTTTTTCCAGATCCTGGGCAATGCG
>OODV01000629.1 GCA_900299555.1 uncultured Endozoicomonas sp. | reverse complement strand
CTAGTACATCGTTTCAATGAGATTGATACGTGACAAGGCAATACCTCAAACCGTCAGGCATGATACTGACTTTTCTGAACCATGCCTATTAAGTACCGCATCCAGCTCTCCCTTGTAGAACAGCAAACTCTCAAACAGATCGTCCGTGCAGATAAAGTCGCAAAGCATAAACGTATACATGCTCAAATCCTTCTTGCACTGGATGAAAATGGCGCTGCTTTAAGCGAGGCAGCCGCTGCAAATGTCTGTGCTGTTTCCATACCAACCGTACAGAGAGTGCGTAAACGTTGTGTTGAAGAAGGCCTGGATATTGCCGTTGAAAGCAAATTCAGTCGTATAGGGCGCCGCAGAAGTCTTGATGGTGAACAGCATGCCCATCTGGTGGCCCTGACTTGTTCCAAACCGCCAGAGAGTGTTTGTCGCTGGACTATGAAGCTGCTCGCCGACAAGCTGGTTGAGCTTGAAGTGGTTGAAACCGTGTCGGCAGCTACTGTTTCCAGAGAGCTAAAAAAAATCAGATAAAACCCTGGCAGAAACGTGAGTGGTGTATCCCTCCAAAAGCCAATGCTGAATTTGTATGCGCCATGGAAGACATTCTGGATGTTTACAAACTGCCTCATGATCCAGCAAAACCACTTGTCTGCATGGATGAAAGCAGCAAGCAACAAGTTAAAGAGGTGAGAGCACCAATTTCGATGAAAGAAGGTAAGCCTGAGCGTTATGACAATGAGTACGAGCGTAATGGCGTCAGCAGTCTATTTATGTTCTTTGCTCCTCTTGAGGGATGGAGGCATGTAGAGGTCACCGACAGGAGAACAGCAGAAGACTGGGCGTTGCAGATTAAGCAGTTAGTGGATGTATATTACCCTGAGGCAGAAACCATCCGTCTGGTGATGGATAATTTGAATACTCACACACCGGCATCACTATACAAAGTATTTGAACCTATAGAGGCTCGTCGTATAGCCAGCAAGCTGGAAATCCACTATACGCCGAAGCATGGCAGCTGGCTCAATATGGCAGAGATAGAACTGAGCATATTAAGCCGTCAGTGTCTTGACCGGCGAATTTCCGACCAGGACACACTAAAAGCGGCAGTAGCAGCCTGGGAAAATGATCGAAACCAGGTTGAGGCAAAAATGGATTGGCAGTTCACAACAGAGGGTGCACGGGTAAAGCTGAAAAAACT
>OODV01000631.1 GCA_900299555.1 uncultured Endozoicomonas sp. | reverse complement strand
CAACACTTTTGCTAATTGTGTTCCATGGCCTGATGAGGGTCTGTGTAAAATTTGGAGCAAATCGGCCAATAGGTGGCGATCTGGTGGCAGTCTAATTAGTTTGCATGGAATTAAATGGGAAAATCTTTAAATCCTCTTCAAAACTCATCCACTTTCAACCTCTCCTTGTCCTTCATACTTTGAGCTACAGACTCCATTTCAACTTCAGAAAAGAGTCTCGAGACCTTGAAATATTAGTCCTGTATTCATGTGAGGGGCCGGCTCTACGCAGGGGCAAGAGGGGGCAGCCCCCCCACAAATAAATGTCTTGCCCCCTCAACTCATCTCTCTGTCCCTCCGCTCCGCTGTGCGTGCATTCACAGGCTGCGCAGCACGCACACACACACACACACACACACACACACACCCCTCCCTAAACTCTTAGTAAATATCCAATCACTGTTGCAGTATGCAAATGAGCCAAGACGTAGCATGACAATATGGTGTCAGGTTTCACCACGGCGGGAAGACTTTGAAGTAGCAGCAGCAGTTTCTTTTAAAATATGATTGGCTCAGCAGCTCAGTCAGTCATTAAACCATTATTTTCCTGTTTAAAGAAAGAAAGGGGAGCGGGATAAGTTCAAATGAGCAAACATGCTAAAAAGAAAGAAGCCGGAGAAAGAGATGGATGGAGCAGAAACATTAAGGGCAAAAAAGAAAAAAACGGTTAATAGAGGATGCAGTCAAATGCGCCAAATAAACAGAGCTTTTAGTGGTGGAGGAGCGAAGGTCAGCGCGGCTACAGTCAGCCAGGACAGTGACGACACGGACCCAGCAGGGTCACATTTCCTTATTGCAAAAGCAAACATATTTCAGGAGAGTCTGTGTTCAAAGTTTAAAAAATATTATTTGAATATATAGGCTATACATCCTGTCTTTTACATCCTAACTCATTTATCATTGTTGCTGTTATTGTGAATATTAGCTGACAAGGCCAGTGTCAGTCGCGGAGTTGATGCAGAGGGACAGGATAATGCCAGTTATAGGAGTGAGGAGGAGGAAGAGACAGATGAGGAGGGACAGGAGCAGGGGGAGATGGAAAAGGAGGAGGAGAAGGAGGAAGAGGAGGAGGAGAAAGAGGAGGAAGAGGAAATTGG
>OODV01000635.1 GCA_900299555.1 uncultured Endozoicomonas sp. | reverse complement strand
CACACACACACACACACACACACACACACACACACACACACACATACACACACACCCGGGTGCGCACTGCAGCATATGTGATGAATCCAGCTAAAGCTCGTGACAACAGCACATACGATGCAATGCACCCCGGAGCAAGCTTGCTTAAATGTTCTATCCTACTGTGATGGAGACGCACTGCAGCATATGTGATGAATCCGGCAAAAGCTCGTGACAACAGCACATACGATTGCACTGCAACTGCCACACTTTGAATTTGGCTGTGCAAAGTGGCAGCAGAAAACACCACAAGTGCTGCAGACACACAGGTGATCATCTACCTCTCTTGCAACGGACAACAGCACACATACAGGATGATGTCATGTCTTATCCTCACTCTGACCTTGCTCTCTGACCCCAACATGGATCTGAATGCCTAAACTTAAACTCAGTCCAGCCCTGATTCATTCTCAATCAATTATACATCGTGAAAACACACACACACACACACACACACACACACACACACACACACACACCCGGGTGCGCACTGCAGCATATGTGATGAATCCGGCAAAAGCTCGTGACAACAGCACATACGATTGCACTGCAACTGCCACACTTTGAATTTGGCTGTGCAAAGTGGCAGCAGAAAACACCACATGTGCTGCAGACACACAGGTGATCATCTACCTCTCTTGCAACGGACAACAGCACACATACAGGATGATGTCATGTCTTATCCTCACTCTGACCTTGCTCTCTGACCCCAACATGGATCTGAATGCCTAAACTTAAACTCAGTCCAGCCCTGATTCATTCTCAATCAATTATACATCGTGAAAACACACACACACACACACACACACACACACACACACACACACACACCCGGGTGCGCACTGCAGCATATGTGATGAATCCGGCAAAAGCTCGTGACAACAGCACATACGATGCAATGCACCCCGGAGCAAGCTTGCTTAAATGTTCTATCCTACTGTGATGGAGACGCACTGCAGCATATGTGATGAATCCGGCAAAAGCTCGTGACAACAGCACATACG
>OODV01000636.1 GCA_900299555.1 uncultured Endozoicomonas sp. | reverse complement strand
CTCTGCAAACCCACAGCAAACATTTTACAAGAATTTCCACAACACTCGTGGATTTCCCCACACTGACCGAACGCGACACCATTTGAGCGCGCGCACATCAACCAATGAGAGCCGAAAATATTGCATTGCCCCGCCTTTATTTTACCCATCATGCTCTTCCCCGACCTAACTCACATATACAACCGCGCTAAATGTCGATGGCAATTAACGGATTACTACATATTTCAAACAATAGTCGCATCGTACATCGTTGTGATACAGGACACCGTAAAACACTTGAATGTAGAGGCAAGCTGACAGTCTCTGCACCCCTGAGTGAGAAACATATTGCCGCTGGCCAGTCAGTGGGACGTTCAATGACACTGTTAAAAAGGGCTTCTGCTGTGCTTAGCACGGGTGGGGTGGGGATAACTACTCCACCCGCGGAATCGCCATCAAGAGATTTCGGAAGCACAATTTTTAACATAGGGGAAGCTGGTGATCTACAGTCCCGGCGCCCCGCGCTTCAGTGTGAAATAAAATTCTTTCAAATGCAGGAACTTTACTTTAAGCTGCTGTAATACTTAACTATGAACTTTCTGTCACATCACAAGGAACAATAATCCTAAGTAATCTTCCACGACAAACTATGGTTTCAATTCTGCTAAATCGAATCAAATAGAAGACACTCTTTCCAACTTTAAAACGATGAAATGATCGTATCTAATCCAAAGTTCAATGATCAACCTATATGTTAGGCCCGGCTTCAGGCGTCAGGATGGAGCCTTCAGTTTTAGGGATGACAGCAGTGTGAGTGAATCACACACTCCCAAGAGGCGTTTGGGCGCAGACTCTATTAATCTGTTGTTTACAGTGTGCAATAGGCTGCACTAGATCTGCCTGAGATCTCACCTCCACTCTAACCGTTTGTTCACCTTCCACCAGCAGCTCAACCAATAACCTGTTCACACACGCACGCACACGCACACACACACACACACACACACACACACACACACACACACACACACACATACACACACACAGG